>NZ_QUBI01000001.1:0-363177 GCF_006493595.1 Apilactobacillus micheneri
TCGCCACTCGTCCCGAATCCAAAAATCATTTATGCAAGCATAAAATCAAATTGGGAGGACTCGTTCGACTTGCATGTATTAGGCACGCCGCCAGCGTTCGTCCTGAGCCAGGATCAAACTCTCATCTTATAGATGAAAAGCTTTTAACTAGCTCATCAAATTAATTGTTTTTTATAAGCGAATTGACTTCGCAATGTTTAATTCCTTATGATCTAAATCATAAGAATCCTTACACATCATCGATTATCAATCTTGTTCAGTTTTCAAAGATCTACTTATCAGTTAGCTGCTTTCAATAAACAGCTCTTTAATTATATCAGGTTATCAACTTAATGTCAACAACTTTTTATAATTAAATTTTTGAATTAATTTGTTGCTCTTTGTCATATCAACAACGCAACATTAATTATTATGCCATCTTAACAAGTGAAAGTCAACAACTTTTTATAATTATTTTTAAATAACTAACTTGTTCCTTTCAACGACATTTATAATAATACCAAAGCTATAAAATAACGTCAACAACTTTTTACAATTATTTTTGTTAAATGTTATAAGCTAATGACAGTAGATGTAATAATACCAATATAAACATAAAACGTCAACAAAAAAGAGTATTCACGGATTATTTATGAGAATACTCTTTTTATATTACCTATTTTAATTCAGGAGCGTCTGTTTTATATAAATTTTCAGTATCATTAGTATGCAATTTATTAAGCAAGTCAGAACGCTTCTTTTGATTAGCTTCTTTTAATTGCTTCATTGCAGCAGAATACTTATAATTAAAGTCTTTTTTATCGACTGTATTAAATCCTTTTGGCTTATAAAATCTCAAAAGATCGCCCAAAACAACCCTATCTGATAAAGAAAGTTCGGTTGTAACATGATCTTGCATAGATTTTATTTCTTTCTTTTGATTATTGCTAGGATTAATAATTGACCCAGTCTTAGTATTATATACGTTTCCACCAACAACAGTATATTTAGGAGAAACCAAATCACCGTTCCTAAATGCAACTACTTGATTACGATGCTTAGATAGAAGATCATTACCAAATTGGATAGTATTATTATCCTTGTAACCCAATAAGTGTAGCAATGTAGGTAACACATCAATTTCACCACCATAAGTGTGATTAATGCCACCTTTTAAGCCATTCATATGAATCATAAATGGAACTTTTTGGAATTGAGCTAAATCATAACTATTGATATTTTTCTTATGCAATAATTGAGCAATCGCAGGTCTATGATTATTAGAAATACCATAATGATCACCATAAAGAACAATCATACTATTTTTCATCAAACCTGTCTTATTCAAATAATTGACAAATTCTCCAAAAGCTTGATCTAAATAATGAGCTGTTTGAACATAAGGATCAACCGTATCATCACCCGTCTTGGTTGCTGGGAAAGATTGATTTTGCTTATCAAGTTCATATGGATAGTGGTTAGTTAATGTAATTAACTTAGCATAGAATGGTTGTGGCAATTGTTGAATATACTTAGCAGAATCTTTTAAGAAGATTTTATCCTTAAGTCCATATCCAACACTATATGAAGGCTTTTCAGTATAATAATCTGAATCAAAGAAGTATTGATATCCCCAAGACTTATAAGTATTGTCACGATTCCAAAAACTTGGAACATCTCCATGAAATGCTGCAGTACTATATCCATGTTGAGCCAAAATTGCAGGTGCTGCTTGATAAGTGTTTTGACTACCATAGCTAACCATTGCTGAGCCTTGTGGTAATCCAAATAATGAATTTTCTAGCATCATCTCAGCATCAGAGGTTTTACCCTGAGATACTTGATGGTAAAAGTTATCAAAAGAAAGCGTGCTTTTGTTATTATAAAATTTATTTAAGTTAGGCGTAACTTCCTTACCATCAACTTTATAATTCATTAAGAATTGTTGAAAACTTTCCAAATGCAAAATAAAAACGTTTTTGCCCTTAGCCTTACCAAAATATTCCATATTAGGTGAACTACGGTTATTTTTTAGATATTTAAGAACATCATTCATATCAGATGGTTTAGCTTCAGAACGAGTTTTACTTTCTTTATATGTTTGATAACCGTTAAATGCAGCATATTCATTTAGTCCTAAATACTTAACAATGTAATTATTGTCAAAAGTTCTAGTTAATAACCCAGAACGGTTAGCATTTGCAATACCAAACTCTGCAAAAATCAAAACGATAGACAAAATAGTTACCGCAAAGGCATTCTTCTTTTTAAACGGACATTGATCAACTTTAATTACCTTAAATAACAATAAGATAATTAAGATTATTATGTCCGCAAATACAATAAAATCTAGTGGATGAATAATTTCTGCTAGACTTTTACCAAGATTATTTTGAACATCACCGGAGCCTTTAATAACTCCAAAAGATAAGAAGTCAGAAAATTCTCGGTAATAAACAATATTAGCAAACAACCATATTGATTCTATGAAATTAATAATTAACATTAACCAATATGCCAACTTACCTCTAAAATAGAGCGCTATTCCAAAAATAAGTAATGCAGCTGGTATCGGATTAATTGCTAATAAAAATTCTTGGATTCCACCCTTCGCACCTAAAGTAAAATCCATTCGATATGAAATATAAGTTTTTAACCAGAAAAGTAAAATTGTTAATACAAAGAATCCAAACTTAGTATTAATAAATCTTCTGGTATTTTTAATGTTACTGGACATTATCAATGCCTCCGAAAATAAATTTATTTTTTAGAAATTTTATCTGGTTTAATAAATAATGCTATCGCACCTAATATCATTCCTAAATAGTAAGTCAACAATCGCCAAATCATAAGTGCCAAAACTAGTTTTGTACTATTGGTTATATAACTTTTGAACAAAGCCTCAAAACTATATTCTGCCCCACCTGCTCCACCAGGAATAGGAAACAAAGATATAATCATAAATATTAAAACATGTAAACTAACTACAACAATAATATTTACCTTACTAAATCCTAGTGACAGCATTATAAAATAAGGGATAAGATAATAAAAAGCTAGTTGGAAAAATGTAATAATAATAATCTTAAACATAAGTTTCCATTGCTTAGCTATCTTTACACTTTCTTGGTGGAAATTATCTACTTTTTCATCAATCATATTCTTAAAACTAACAAATTTATCATTACTAATGAAAAGGCGAACCGGCCTAATAACTATGTCAATCATTTTTTTGGTAAATGAATACCAATACATAATTAATAGTAAAATCGCGATTACAAATAAGTGAATAATAAATCCAAAAATAACAAAAATAGCAAGATAATGAAGTTTTTCTTCAATATATTGAAATCCAACAATAAGACTCATTATAAAATTTAATACAATCATCCCTTGGAATATAATAAACTTCATCAAAAGAGCAGAGCTGGCTTTACCTGCATCTACTCCTGTTTGAACCAATACATATAACTGACCTGGTTGCCCGCCAGAAGAAAATGGCGTAATACCATTAAATAACTGTTCTACTAAAGGAACTCTTAGAGCATCTTTAAAAGTAAAACGCTTCGACTGTGTGTTAACAATTATTTTAGTAATAACTGCTTCTAGCCCTAAATAAAGTGCCATACACATAAATGCTACTAAAATCCACCACCAATTAATGGTGAAAAAGTCTTGAATCAAAACACTAATTTGAATGTCTCTAATAAAGTACCAAAATATAAATGCACCAAACAGAAACATAATAAAAAAAGTGATTGCATTTTTTTTTGACATTTTTAACCTTCTTTTGCTTGAGATATGTAAAAGTCATACCATATTGATGCTAAATGTTCCTCAGAATAATATTCAGAAGCTTTAAGCGATTTATCAGATAAAGCTTCTAATTTATTATGATTATTTTTTAATTCTTTAAGTTGAGCATTCATTTCATCAAAGTTGTCAAATGGAACATAATAACCCTCAATAATTTTCTTGTATAAGTCAAGATGTCTTAACATAACTGGTGTACCACAAGAAAAGGCTTCAAGAACTGACATTGGAAATAGTTCATTATATGAAGGCAATAAAAATAGATCTGCAATATTATAATATTTAAATATCACATTGCGATCAACTATTCCTGGGAAATGTAGATTCTTAGGTGGATTATCAACTAATAATTTTAATTGCTTATAACCATCAGTAATTTTTCCAAATGAAAATCCACCAGCCCAGATAAATTGAACATCTGGATTAGACTGTGCAAGTTTAGCAAAATCTAAGACACCTTTTCTTGTTTGAACTTGACCTGTACCTACTACTATAAAATCATCTCTATTAAAACCCATATTTTTTCTAATATCAGTTTTCTTTTCATCTGATAGAGGATAAAATTCCTTTTTACTAACAAAATTGGGAATATAAGTAATATCGTTTTTAGATATACCATATTTTTCTAATTTTGGAATAAAGGTTGGATTGACAACTACAATATGATCCATTCTTTTATAAAAAGCAATGACATATTTGTAAAAAATCCATTTAACTAGTTTAGGTAACTTTAAACTTCCTTCTAATGTTTCAGGTAAAAAATGAACATAACCAATTTTTCTCCCTCGTTTAGAAAGAAAAGTAGAAAAATAATAACTAAGATTAATTGTATGATAATGGGTGATTTGAGATTTACCATGCTTATTGATTTCAATATTAAATTCATTTGGAAAATGTTTTTTAAGCATTGAAATCAATTCAAGATAAGCGCTTCCCACTCCCTGACCTTTAACTTTATCAGCCGTAGAAAGCATATTGATATTTAACATAAGCCCTCCTAATCGTTTATTCTGGTCGAATTTCTAATTTGATTATTATATTCAATCTGTGCGTTTTTATAAAAAGATGTCACACGATCAGCAAAATTTTGTGCAGAAATTTCATGAAGTTTCTTAGCTCTGATGTTATTGGCATCATTTGAATTAAACTGAACTTTATTATCTAAGTACCCTATTATATCTGAGACAAATTCATCTTCATTTGAAAATGTCATTCCTAAGGCCTTATTATCTAATAAATCATCAGTATATGGACCAGAAGTAACAACAACTTTTACACCTGAAGCCATTGCTTCAATATAAGTTAAACCTTGTGATTCAGAACTAGAACAAGAAACAAATAAATCAGCTAAATGGTAATAAGAACTAATCCTATCATTACTAATCTCACCAATGAACTTAACGTTATTAGATAAATTCATTTTTTGTACTTGTTGTTCCAAATCTTTTTTAGCGGGTCCATCACCAACTATCATTAATTGCGTTTTTGGTTTTTCATTAATAATTTTAGGCATTATATCAATTAAGCCAGATATATTTTTTTCATATGCTAATCGGCTAACTGACAATAGTATTTGAACATCTTCTTTATAATCTAGTTCACTTTTAAGATTCTTTTCTGGATTAACATCAAATTTATTAATATTAACTCCAGTTGGAATAATTCTAATTGGACTCTTGATTCCATATCTAACTAAAGTGTCTAATACGCGTTTACTAGGCGCAATCACCCCTGACATATTATGACAAAAGGCCAAAGTTGCTTCTTTAACATGCACAGGTTTTAATAATTTCCCATTAGCAACATAATGTAGATAGTCTTCATACATAGTATGATATGTATGCAAACAGGGAATTCTTAAAAATTTAGAAACAAATTTTCCTATCATTCCCATGGAAAATTCTGTCTGTGTGTGAATTATGTCTAAATTTAATTTCTTAGCTATTTGATAAGCTTGAAACATTCCCCTAACAGCTATTCTACGATCTGTAAAAGAAACAAATGGAATACTAGAAAATCTAAATATATTTTTTTCATAAGTATTTTTGGATACATGCGGATCAGTAGTAGTAAAAATATAAACTTGATGACCATCATTTTCTAATTGATCTTTTAAAGTTTTAATTGATGTTGCCACTCCACTGACTTGCGGAAAATAAGTATCAGTAAATATTCCAATGTTCAAAATACCACCACCTCCTTTTAAGCTATCAATTTAATTGTAATTATATGTTTTTGGTCTTGCCTTTGCAAACAGTCGAATAAAAAAAGAGCTAAAGAATTATATTTACAAAGCATTCTTTAGTTCAAAAAGTGATTAAATTTTTATAAATCGTTGTTCTATTTTAATAACATCCTTAACCGTACATGCATTTTTAATAATTTCTTCAGACATTTTTTGCATTAAACTATAATCTAATAAACTAAGTAAAGCCTTAACGTCTAAAGTAGAATTAATATTCATAGACAAATTTTTAAAACCCATCCCTATTAAAATAGGTAAGGCATATCGATTACATGCCATTTCACCACAAAGAGAAATATCTATCTTATATGCATTAGCAACATTAACAACTCTTTCAAGCATTCTTAATAAAGCTGGATTTAAAGGATTATCTAAAGCTGCAACCGTTGGATTTCCACGATCGGCAGCCATTACATATTGAATTAAATCATTAGTTCCAATACTCATAAAATCAACATTTTTAGCAAATTGATCAGCCATTATAGCAACAGAAGGTACTTCAACCATAATTCCTAATTTAGGATTTTTATAAGCAATGCCTTCATCATCCAATTTTTTCTTTTCTTCATTAATTATCTTTTTAACTTTATACCATTCATTTAATTCAGAAATCATTGGAAACATGATAGAGAGGTTTCCATAAATAGATGCACGCAATAAAGCTCTAATTTGAGTTCTAAAAATAATCGTTTTAGACAAACTAAAACGAATCGATCGATTACCTAAAAAAGGATTTCTCTCACTACTATCATTATTGTCTAAATATGGAACCTGCTTATCTCCACCAATATCTAAAGTTCTAATCACTACCGATTTATTATTCATTGAAGAAAGAATATTTTTGTAGACATTAAATTGTTCATCTTCGGTAGGTAAAGAATAAGAATCAATGTATAAATACTCAGTTCGATATAACCCAATACCATCAATCATATAATTTTTTATCAAGTTAACTTCTTTAGGACTAGAAATATTTGCATTAATCCCTATTTTTTTACCATCTTTTGTAAACGCATTTCGTTTTTTTAATTTATCTAGTGGCTTTTCAGTTTGATTATACTTAGTTATCTTAAGACTATAGTCTTTAACCAGTTCATTACTTGGATTAACAATTACCTCACCAGACATTCCATTAACAATAATTAAATCATCGTTAGAAACATTCTTACTAATATTATTTAAGCCAAATATGGATGGAATATTTAAAGATTTTGTCAAAATAGCGGAATGTGAAGTATTTGTACCTAAGTCAGCAATAACCCCTTTAACATTTTTATTACTTAATTGAATAATGTCATTTGGTGTTAAATCTTCTGAAACAACAATCACAGGTGACTGAATCAAAGCTAAATCAGACATGTTCTTATTTAATAAATAAGCAAGCAATCTTTTTCTGATATCATCTATGTCTTTGATCTTATCTAACACAAATTTACCATTACCAGCATTCTTAAGTTTACTAATTCTGCGCTCCAATATTTCACTTACAGCAGTTTCAGCATTAACTTTGCTATCGATAATAACGCTAGAAACTTCATTAATAAAGTTTGGGCTTGAAATAAAAGTTGCTTGTAATTTAAATATTTCTGAAGAAGCCGATCCCATATTAGTAATAACTACTTCTTCAATTTTGTTTAAGTCATTGACAGCTCTTTTAATAGCATTATTTAAACGCTTAACTTGTTTACTAGGATTACCAATTTTCATTGTAGAAAAAGACAAATTGGGGTGCACTAATTTATATGCGTTAGCAATTGCATACCCCTTACTGGCTGCAATTCCTTCATAATTAAGCATTCTTAATCAATTAAACCTTCTTTTTTAAATGATTCTGAAATTGCATTAATTGCTTCTTTTTCATCGTCACCTTCTGCTGAAACAATTATATCAGCATTTTGGCCTACTCCTAATGACATTACACCCATGATTGATTTTAAATCAACTGACTTGTCTTGATAAGTCAAGCTTAATTCAGACTTGAATTTACTTGCAGTTTGAACTAACAATGTTGCTGGACGTGCATGAATTCCTGTTGCTGAAACTATTTTAAATTGACTTTTTTCCATTTTAAAATCTCCTCTTATTTACATAATAATTTTAGAATATCAATTAATTTTATAAAATACAAGATTTGTTAATTATCAGAATTATTATCAGACAAGTAAGTATAAGTGATTATTCCATTTTCACTTGCTTTACCAGAAACTCTCTTTCTAGTATCAAAATTCATGAATGCAACTTGAAAATCAAGAAATTCATCTGGCTTTATCACTAATTTACTAATTTCATTATTTTTTAGTTGGTTTAATAATTCAGTATATTTTTGCTCATTGATAATAAGATTCCTTCTTTCTCCTCTATTATATATGATTATTTAATAATAAAACATATTAATGAGATAAATTTATATATTAATTAACAATTATAGGTAATTGAAAAGTAAAAATTAAACTATCATATGTTATTATGATGTATGGGAGGGATATTCATTGTTTAAAATATTTAAAAAAATTATAAAAAATAATTTTCAAAGAAATAATTATAAAAAAGCAAATTTAAATAACGAAAAACAAAAATCAGAAAACACCCTCCCACTAAATGCAATGAAGGTACATTGTATAGATGAAAATGGTAAGAAACTAGCAAAAGATGAAATATTTTATGGTCCTAAAAATACAAGACATAGTTATATAATTCCTAGTTTCAAAAATTATGTTATCTATAATATAACCGGCAATTTACAATATTTTGTAGATAATAATGAAGTCTTTATTGAATATCAAAAATTATATGGAAAACCAGTTAGTGTATTCTTTATAAATATCGAAAATTATTTATTACTTAAATCTCCTGAAATTAAGACTGGTAAAATAAACAGTTTATACCAAGTTAAACCTCCCAAAATAAATGGATATAAAAATATATCTCATAGCGGTAATTTAAATGGAACATTTAATAATAAAGTACAATCTGTAGTATTATATTACAAAAAATATGACTGGCTACAATTAACTAATGTAAATTTCTATATTAAAACTAGTCAAATTACTAAGGTATTCGACAATGCTGAATTATCAAAACCCATAGGTTTTATTCCACAAAATAGTATTTGGAAGATTTTTGCTAAATTACAAAAGAATGATTCCATCTGGCTAAATATTGGAAGTGATCAATGGATCATAGATAAAGAATTTACCCAAATTTATTATCCTTTTGGTAAGAAACTAACTAATACAAATAATTGGAAATTTCAAAAAATGAATGCAGCAGCATTTTTAAAAACAAAAAGGACTCAAATATTTAACTATCCTGGTGGAGAAATTATTAACGATCATGTAAAAAGCAAAAAAGTGATGATTACTCACTCGATATTAGACAATGAAAATATTCTTTGGTATGAAATTAACAATTTATACTATATAAAATCAAGTGACATACAAAAAGCCTAATCTTAAAAGATTAGGCTTTTTCTTTATAATTTTGAAGTTAATTTAACATCTGGGTATTTATCTGCAAACCAACGTTCAGCAAATTTATTTTCAAATAAGAATAATGGTTCATCATTAGTATCTTTCACTAAAATGTTTCTAGAAGAAGACATCTTTTCATCTAGTTGTGATGGATCAATCCAACGAGCAGTCTTATGTCCCATTGGTTCCATTACTACTTCCGAATTATATTCATTTTGCATTCTAAATTGGAAAACTTCAAATTGTAATTGACCAACAGCACCAAGAATATAATCACCAGTAGTATAAGCAGTATAAAGTTGAACGGCACCTTCTTGTACTAATTGCTTAATTCCTTTATGGAATGATTTTTGCTTCATAACATTCTTCGCAGAAACCTTCATAAACATTTCAGGAGTAAATTGTGGCAACTTAGTGAATTCAATCTTTCGTTTGTCAGAATAAATGGTATCACCAATTTGAAAATTACCAGTATCATATAACCCGATAATATCACCAGCAACCGCATTTTCTACATTTTCACGAGTATTAGCCATAAATTCAGTAACATTAGATAAACGCAACTTCTTTTGATTTCTATCCAAAGTAACATCCATACCTCTTTCGAACATTCCAGAACAAACACGAACGAAAGCAATACGATCCCGATGTCTAGGATTCATATTAGCTTGAATCTTAAATACAAATCCAGAAAATTGTTCATCATCTGGCTTAACATCAACATCATTTGTAGTTTCATGCTCACTTGGCTTAGGAGCAAATTTTAAATATGCATCTAAAAATGTCTTAACCCCGAAATTAACTAAAGCTGAACCAAAGAATACAGGAGTTTGTTCACCATTTCTTATTTTATCTTCATCAAATGGATTTCCAGCCTCAGTAATTAAATCCATACTTTCTTTAGCATCTTGGTAAATAGTGTCATCAGTAATTGGATCAGGTGATAATAAATTGCCATCATCATCTAGTGGTAGATAAGGCTTATTTTCATCCTTTGGACGATATAATTCAATTCTCTTATTGTATCGATCATATAGTCCCTTCAATATTTTACCCGAACCAATAGGCCAGTTCATAGGATATCCTTCAATTCCTAAAACATCTTCCAATTGACTAATTAGTTCCATTGGATCTCTACTATCACGATCCATTTTATTCATAAATGTGAAAATAGGAATTCCACGCATCTTACAAATTTGGAATAACTTTTTAGTTTGTGGTTCAATCCCCTTAGCGGCATCAATTACCATAACAGCAGAATCAACTGCCATTAAAGTACGGTAAGTATCTTCTGAGAAATCTTGATGTCCAGGAGTATCCAAAATATTAATTCTTTTACCTGCATAATCAAACTGCATAACTGAACTAGTTACAGAAATACCACGTTTCTTTTCGATTTCCATCCAATCTGATTTGGCAAAGTTACCTGACTTTTTAGCCTTAACTGTACCAGCTTCTCTAACAATTCCCCCAAACAAAAGTAATTGTTCAGTAATTGTTGTTTTACCAGCATCCGGATGAGAAATAATCGCAAAAGTTCGTCTTTTATCTACACTTTTGTCTAAGCTTTTATTACTACTCATTTTTTGAATCCTTCCGTATTTAAAATAATATATAATTTTAATTGTAACATATAAAAAACATCCCTAGAATATAATATCCTAAGGATGTTTCATATTATTTATTTAGTTTCCCATTTTTTGTCATCATTAAGACCTAAGTCATGCTTGATTTTAGTGGTTGAGATACCTTCAGTTCTTGGTAAATAAACTACTTCACAATAATCTTTTAGAAAGTCAAACTGACCTTTCCAATCGTCACCCATGACAAAGATGTCAATATTATTATCCTGAACGTCTTTAATCTTTTGATCCCATCCCTTTTCAGGGATAACATGATCAACATATCTAATGGCTTCTAATACATATTTACGATCTTCATAAGAAGTATATGCTTTTTTCCCTTTTTCAGCATTAAATTCATCAGTTGATACACATACAGTTAAATCATCGCCTAATGCCTTTGCTCGTTTTAATAACCTTACATGACCCTTATGTAATAGGTCAAAGGTTCCATAAGTAATTACTTTTTTCATAAAATCTCCTGTTTCTTAGCATGTGTGCTATTCTTTTTCTCGTTGTAATAGCCATATAGAATATACGTATTGAACGATTACTTTAACAACCGCATATAATGGAATGGCTAAAATCATCCCTAACAAGCCAGAAATATTACCAGCTGCTAATAAAATAATTATAATGGTTAGTGGATGAATATTCAAAGATTTTCCAATAACATTTGGATAAACTAAATTACCATCAATTTGTTGAACAATTAAAACTACTATCACTACAGCAATTACTTTAGTGATATCTTCGGATAAAGAAACAAATAATGAAGGCATAATTCCAATATAAGGTCCAACATAAGGAATAATATTACATATTCCAGCAAAGCATCCTAATAATAAAGCATATTTTTGTCCTATTAAGATATATCCAATTGATGTAAATACTCCAACAAATAGACATTCAATCATTTGACCACCGATATAGTTAGAAATAGTATTGCTCATTTTTGTTAATAAATCTATTGTGTTGTCACGACGTTTAGGTGGTAGAACCTTTGCAATCCCTGGTAATAATTTGTGTCCATCTTTTAACATATAAAATAACATTACTGGTACTGTAATCAAAACAACCACTGTTGATGCCGCCATTGAAATTACAGAACCAATACTACTCGTTAATCCACTTAGAAATTTCTGAGCATAAGAATATATATAACTTTGAAATTTATTTACGTAGTCACTTAAATATACATTCTTCATAAATCCCTTGTGTGAATAACCCTTTAGATAGTTGGTTGTATCATTAGCTAGTGATGGCAAATTATTAAATAAATTAGTCACCTGGGTAATAATTCTAGGCATAAGAGAATATGTAGTATAAAAAATTAATAAACCTAATAATACAAAAACAAGTATTATTGCCATTAATCTAGACATATTTCTTTTACCAATATGAATTTTCATTAACAAATTAACAACTGGATTCAACATATAAAATAAAACTCCAGAGATTAATATAGGAATAAATACCGCCGAAAAGAATGTCCCAATTGGCGAGAAAATAAAATCTAATTTAGTACATATAAAGATAATACTAACTACCAACAATAACTCTATCGTCCATAAAATTAATGATGAACTTTTTATTTTATTAATCATACATAAATTAACTCCTTCTTTAGGATAAATTATAACATTTTAAAAATTATTAAGCTTGGAATCTATGAAGTGATTAATATCATCAATATTAAAGCCTTTGCGGTAAAGTGACTGCTTAGTTTTTAAGCTTCTTTTTTGATTATCGTATTTTTTATTGCGTAACCAAAATTTTTCACCTTGTTCTTCCAATAAATTTTCTTGTTGTTCATCGTCAGGTTCTAAAGCTAAAGCATCAATTGCAGATATTACGGTATCAGTATTATATCCTTTTTTTATTAAATTCACTTTAGTTTTCTGGACTCTATTTTTAAATGCATCCCGCTTATGTTTATTAAAAATCTTTTTAGCTTGGACAATACAGTTGTCCATTGCATCTTCATCACTATAAAAGTTTTCAATTGCATTTTGAATTTTATCTTCACTAACTGACTTAGATTTTAATTTAAAAAATACATTCGAGGGGCCCTTATCTTGTTTTTTAACTTCAGTTCTAACATAACTATCGGCATAATTTTGATCATTAATTAAATGTTGGTCTTTTAATTGATTGATTACTGTTTCAATTTCAGAATCATCTTCAGTAAAATTGCTTAGCTTTTTTACAACTTCGTTCTCAGTTCTTAATTGATGCGACAAGAAGTCGATAGCTTTACTATATAATTTAGAAATATTATCAGCATTAATTAACTCATGTTTAAGTTTCTCATCTACCTCCATACCTTTAAATACTCGATACTTAATCATTACATTTTCACTAATTGGAAAAGCATAATGATCATCGATATATACGTTGAAACGACCTTTGCGTTTTTGTGAAGAAATTTTAGTTATCTTTGGGTTCATAGTTTTTCACTTTCCTAGTATAATTATTATATGAATGTTTAAAATATTTGATTAATATTTAGAAGGGATCGATTAAAATATTGAAAGCACATGTTGTATTTGCAACCATAACTGGTAATAATGAGGATTTGGCAGACATTGTTACTGAAGGCTTGGAAGATTTAGGTGCTGAAGTCAAGGAAACTGAAATTTCACAAACTGACACAGAAGAATTATTAAATGCTGATATTTGTGTAGTTTGTGCTTATACTTATGATGAAGGCCACCTTCCTGAAGAAGGCCTAGATTTCTTTGACGATTTAGCAGACATGGATCTTTCGAATAAGGTCTTTGGTGTTGCTGGATCAGGCGATGATTTTTATGAAGATTCATACAACACATCCGTTGATAAATTCATTGATCAATTCAAAAAGGCAAATGCTATTCAAGGATCAGAAGGCGTCAAAATTAACTTAGAACCTGATGAAAATGATATTAAAACTCTTGATAAAATGTCCCAAGAGTTAGTAGATAAATATAATAATCTTAAAAAATAATCGTTGACTATTAATCAACGATTTTTTATTTGTTTTTTCTTTGAATTAAAGACTTTAATTTAAAGCCCTGGTTTTCAATTTTATCATTAAAACTATTTTGAAACGAGGCATTAATAACAGCGCCAATTATTAAAATGTTGCCTATCATATAAAGCCATAACATTAAGATGACAAAAGCACCTAAGGTTTTATAGGCATCCATACTTTTAGCAAAATAATGCAAATAAATTGAAAATCCCTTGGACAGAACAATCATTCCAATTGTTACAACTGTTGATCCTAACCATACATAACGCCATTTGGTATTAACACTTGGTACAAAATAATAAAGAATTAATATTAACAAAAATATTCCTAATATGGTTAATGGCATTCTTAGTATTATAAACAGATTAGTTATAACATGCGACAAACCAATAAAGTTCGCTGAATATGTAATAATAACTTTACCAAAACCAAAGAATATTAAGAATATGCCTAGAGAAACAATTAACAATAACATCCAAATAAACGAAACAATTCTATTCATAAAACCACTAGTTTCATAAATACCATAAGCACGATTTACGGTTCTTTGAAATGCAGCTAATGCCCGACTAGCAGACCAAATAGTCAAAATTAAGCCAATTGATAGATTATTACCACTAGCCCCATTTAAAGCTGATGAAATAATCGGTGTTATTGTATGCAAAATAGTTTCTGGTAAAAGTGGTGCTAAATAGTCAACTATTTCGTATTGATTAATATTAAACAGTTTCAATAAATTACCAGCAATAATTGTAATTGGAAATAATGATAACAAAGCATAAAAGGCAATAACAATAGCAGAATCTCCAGCATTTGATTTCTTATATCGATTCATCACAATTGATATTAACCGTTTTAAATAATTTTTATACCTATTAATTTCCATTACTTTCAACACCTGATTCTTCGTTAATAAAAGTGTCTAGTGCTTTTAAAATACGATCTGAGGCTTTACCATCACCATATGGATTTTTAGCATGAGACATTTTTTTATAAATATCTTCATCATCTAATAGTTGTTCCATACTTTCTTTAATTTTTGTTGAACTAGTACCAATCAATTTAAGCGTTCCTGCTTTGACCCCTTCAGGCCTTTCAGTATGCTCTCTTAAAACTAGTACCGGTTTCCCTAGAGAAGGTGCTTCTTCTTGTACCCCACCAGAATCCGTCATTATAAAATAACTTCTAGCAGACATATTATGAAAATCAACTACATCTAAAGGATCAACGAGATGAATTCTTGAACAACCATCGAAAACTTCATGAGCCATTTTTTGTACTACTGGACTAAGGTGAACTGGGTATACTACCTCAATATCTGGGTGCTTAATGACCTCTTCTTTAATTGCAGTAAATGCACGATGCATGGGTTCTCCTTGATTTTCTCGACGATGCATTGTTAACAAAATAATACGATGATTGTTATCAATATCATCTAAAACATCATGATGATAATTCTGATCAACTGTTTGTTTTAACGCATCAATTGCTGTATTGCCAGTGATATAAATTCTATTGTCGTTAAAGTTTTGTTTTAGTAAATTACTTCTGCTTAATTCAGTAGGCGCAAAATAAATATCTGACAATGTATCCGTCATTTGACGATTCATTTCCTCAGGATATGGCGAATATTTATCCCAAGTTCTTAAACCTGCTTCAACATGCCCCAGTGGTATCTTATGATAAAAGGCACTTACTGAAGCTGCAAAGGTAGTAGTAGTATCACCATGAACTAAAATAACATCTGGATTAGTTTTATTAATAATATTATCTAACTTATTTATTACTGAAGTGGTAATTGAACTTAGGGTTTGCTCTTCTTTCATCACATGTAGATTATAATCAGGTACAATGTGAAAAATATCCATCACTTGATCCAACATTTCTTTATGTTGACCTGTTAAAACCGTAATTGGTGCAAAGTTTTCTTTTTCTTCCTTCATCTTTAAAATGATTGGCGCCATTTTAATAGCTTCAGGACGTGTACCAAAAACAGTCATTACTTTAATTGGTTTTTTCAATTTAAATCCCCCGAGAAACTTGTATTCATTAATCTAATTATAACAAAATAATTTTAAAATGACGATTTTATGCTTATGTACAAAAATTTATAAATATATTATTTTTTGTATACAAACATGAAAATATTATTCATTATGGTAAAATAAAATTAAATTGTTATGGAGGTTTATAAAGTGGAAACTATTGGTTTAATTGTTCCTTGTTATAATGAGGAACCTTCAATTGAGTTATTTTATAAAGAAGTAGAACGTGTTTTTAATGAAATGAAAAAAAATAATTTAAACTATAATCATGAATATTGGTTTGTTAATGATGGTTCATCTGATAATACATTGAATCTTATTAAAAAATTAAATGAAAAAGATGAAAATGTACATTATGTATCTTTTTCTAGAAACTTTGGTAAAGAATCTGCAATGGCTGCTGGTTTGGACAACGTCAGTGGTGATTATGTTGCTGTAATGGATGTTGATTTACAAGATCCACCTGCACTTCTTCCTAAAATGATTAAGTACATAAAAAATGATGATTATGATGTTGTTGGTTGTGTTCAAAAGACAAGAAAGCAAAATCCTATAAGAGCATTTCTTTCATCAATGTTTTATAAGGTAATTAATAAGATGTCGGACGTAGAAATCAAACAAAATGTACGTGATTATCGTTTAATGACTAGACAGTATGTTGATAATGTATTAAAACTTAAAGAATACAATCGATTTACTAAGGGTATCTTTAGTTGGGTTGGCTTTAAAACTAAATACATTAAATACGATGGTGTTGAAAGAGCAGCTGGGACCTCACATTGGTCTTTATACCAATTATTGGAATATTCTTTAGAAGGAATTGTAGATTTTTCAGATGTTCCGTTAAAAATTGCTACTTGGGTTGGTGGAACATCATTCTTCTTATCTATATTAGGATTAATCTTAGTTATATTTAGAGCCATCATATTTGGTGGATCCGTTGCTGGATGGCCTTCATTAGTATCTATTATTTTATTAATTAATGGAATTCAACTATTCTGTCTAGGAATTGTAGGTAATTATATTGGTAAAATTTATCTAGAAACTAAACACCGTCCAAAATATATTGTAAAAGAGAAGAAATAAATTGAATAATCTAGTCAAATTATATAAAAAAAACAAAGAAGTTATTTCATATCTTTTTTGGGGAGTGTTAACAACACTTGTTGATTTATTAGTCGCATTTTTATTAAACCAATACACGTATATTGGTAGTTTTTGGAATACAGCAATTGCTTGGTTAGCTAGTGTAATATTTGCATTTTTTACTAATCGTAAATGGGTATTTCACTCAAGTGCTAATAATATCAAACAATTTTTTACAGAAATGGGTTCTTTTACCTTTGGTAGATTTGCATCTTTAGTTTTAGAAGAAATTGTTATTTGGGTTGGACAAACATTAATGCATGGCAGTTTCAATGTTGTTAAAATATTAGCACAAATAATTGTTATTCTTTTTAACTACTTTTGGTCCAAATTCGTTGTTTTTATAAATCATAATAAATAAATAAAGCTACCAATCATTTAAAATGATTGGTAGCTTTATTTTTATAATATTAATGAACAAATATACTTAAAATTAATACCATCAATAATCCAATTACAGAAATTAAGGTTTCTAAAGTTGTCCATATCTTTAAAGTTTGTTTCACATCTAAATCAAAGTATTCTTTAAACATCCAAAATCCAGCATCATTAACATGAGATGCTGCTAGTGAACCAGCACCAATGGCAAGTGCCATTAATACAGGATTAACACTTAGAGAATGCATTAATGGTGTGACCAATCCAGCAGCAGTCATTCCTGCTACTGTAGCTGATCCCAATGATACACGTAATATAACTGCAATTAACCACCCTAAAATGATTGGAGATAAATTAGCATGTGACATCATATCTTGAACCGCTTTACCTACTCCACCATCAATTAAAATTTGTTTAAAAGCAGAGCCACCACCAATAACCATTAATAACATTGCAATAGATTTAATGGCTTCAGTTACCGTATTAGTAATATCTTCCATTTTTTTGCCACGATGAAAGCCCATTGACCAAATAGCAAATAACAAAGTAATTATCATCGCAATCACTGGATTTCCAATCATCGTAATAAAAGCATCAAATCCATGAGGATTAGGTTGTGCCTTTCCACCATTAAATACCATGTCATAAATAGTTGCTATGGCCATTAAGATAACTGGTAATAAAGAAGTAAATGCTGCAATTCCAAAACTAGGTGTATCTTTTAAATCATATTCTTTAATTTCGCCAAATGCCGGTAAAGATTTCTTTACAACAAATGTTTCAGGAGCAAATTTTTTAGCTAATTTTGTGAAAATAGGACCAGCAACAATCACACCAGGAATAGCAACAATCACACCTAATAATAGCATTTGACCGATATTAGCTCCTAATGCTGATGCTACTGCAGTTGGTGCTGGTTGTGGTGGTAGAAAACCTTGTGTAGCTGATAAAGCAGCAGCCATTGGAATTCCCAAATAAACAAATGGTACATCTGCTTCTAAAGCTACCGCAAATACAATTGGCGTTAATAATACCAATCCAACTTCAAAAAATAAGGACATTCCGATGATAAATGAAGCAACTACAATTGCAAATTGCAGCTTTCTTTTACCAAACCAACTTATTAAAGTCCTTGCAATGCGATATGACCCACCAGCATCTGAAACTAGTCGCCCAATCATAGCACCAAAACCAAATACAATAACTAATTCGCCAAGCGATCCCCCAATTCCATTTTTTATGGAAGTTGCAATGTCAGCAGGATTCATTCCTAATCCCAATGCAACCAACACTGACGTAACTATTAAAGAGATAAATGTATTTAGTTTACATTTAATAATCAAAAATAATAATAATAATATTCCTAATACTAAAACTAAAAATGGCATGCTTAATTACTCCTTTATGTTTTATTTTTTGAAAGCGCTTTATAATTAATAAAATAATAATATCATATCATTAAAAATAATGAAACCGATTTCATAGCTTATTTTACAATTTGAATTTATTATGTGTTATATTGTTATGAGAAGCATTATCATTTTGCGAATAATATTTTAATTAAATTCTATATATAATCATTTTAATTTATGATATTATTTTTAAATATCTTTAAATGGAGGAGGAAGAATTTTGAGCGCTATTGCTTTATTAGTTGGTCTAGGACCAGTTTTAGGATGGGGATTATTCCCTACTGTATCTGCCAAATTTGGTGGTAAGCCTACAAATCAAATTGTTGGTGCCACATTTGGTACTCTTATTTTTGCTTTTGTTTATTTATTAATTTCTGGTAATTCTATTCCAATGGGATCTAAATTTGTTTTATCACTAATTTCTGGTGCTGGATGGTCTTTTGGACAAATTATGTCTTTTAAGTCATTCAAATTAATCGGCTCATCTCGTGTAATGCCAATTACTACTGCTTTACAGTTGATTGCTACTGCATTGTGGGGAGTTTTTGCACTAGGAAATTGGGCTGGAACAACTAGCAGAATTATTGGATTTGTCGCTTTAATAGTAATTATTATTGGTGCTACTATGACTGCTTGGCAAGAACATCCCGATAAACAAGGATCAAAAGACTTAAGAAACGCAGTTGTATTATTATTAATTGGTGTTATTGGTTATTGGTTATACTCTGCTGCACCACAAGCTGCTCAAATAAATGGTAAAGAAGCATTTTTACCACAAGCTCTTGGAATGTTTATAACGGCTGTTATTTACTGCCTAATTAATATTAAAAAGGATAATGTATTTAAACAAAAAGAATCATATTTACAAATTATTTCTGGATTCTTCTTTGCTTTCGCTGCATTAACATACTTAATTTCTGCACAACCTGATATGAATGGTTTAGCTACTGGATTTGTACTTTCACAAACATCAGTGGTATTAGCCACATTAACTGGTGTTTACTTCTTACATGAAAGTAAAACAAGAAAAGAACTAGTCGTTACATTATTAGGTTTAATATTAATTGTTGTTGCAGCTACTGCTACTGCATTCTTATAAAAGATAAATTAAAAGGACGCACATAAAGGCGCCCTTTTTTATTTTCTAATTTAAAATATATCCAAATCCTCTAACCGTTTTAATAAAAACATTATTTCCAGGTAATGCTTTTAACTTATCTCTTAAATGACTAACATGCATATCAACGATTCTTGAAGATATAAACAAATCCGCATCATTCCCATCTTCTCGCCAAACACCTCTAAAAATTTGTTCACGGCTTAGAACTTGGTCATGATGACGAACCATATAATAAAAAATATTAAATTCTTTAGGTGTTAAATCCATTTTTGTTCCTAAATATTTAACTTGAAAATGTTTTAAACTAATTTCAAAATCTTTATAAATATATTTTTTAAAATTATTAACATTCTCTGAAACTAACCTTTTATATAATTCAATTAAGTGAATAGTTCGTAGCAAAATTCTGTCTGCATTCAAAACGTTAGTAATATAGTCATCAACCTTTAAGGCAAAAAGTTTTCGCTCATTTTCTTCAATGTAATCAGAGGCAATAATAATAACGGGGTTTGAAAAGCTATCCCTAATCTTGCTAATAAATTCTAAATTTTTTTTAAAGTCATCTTTAACTGATAAATCATAAATAACAGCAGAATCATTATCTTTTTTTAAGAATAAATATAAATCATCCATATCTGGATTACTTAAAGTATTAATAAAGAATCCTTTATCTGCAGCTGAATGACTAATTTCAGATGACCATTTTAAATTATTAGTAATTAGTAGAATACTATTCATAGCGATGCTTCACTTCCCGTTTATTTAATATCTTTTTTAATTTCTTCAGCAATAAGATCTGGCTCTATTTTACCAGGATTGAGTTCAACTATCTTACCAGTTGAATTATAAACAATCCACTCTGATAAATTTACGATATGATCGCCAATTCTTTCAAGTAGTCGAACAACCATTAAATAGCTACTAACTAATTCAATTTTGTTATTATCTTTTTCAATATCTGCAATAATGATATTTTTAGCTAAAACAAATTTTTTATCGATCAATAAATCTTCTTCAGCTATTAAACGGGCAGCTTGTTCATCTTCGTGTACATAAGCATCTAATGATGATTCCAACATTCCTCTAATTTTTAAAGACATCTGAGAAATTGAGGCATTAACGTCAGGCATTCTATTTTCAGTCTTTAATCTTAATGTTTCTCTAGCAATTGTAGAAGCATGATCACCAATCCTCTCTAAATCAGAACTAGCTTTTAACAAAGAAATAATTGCCCTAAAATTATTTGCAACTGGTTGTTTTAAAGCAATTAAATTTAAAGATTTTTTTTCTAAATCAACTTCTTCATCATTCACTTTAGTATCTTTTTCAACAATTTTTCTGGCTAATTTTTGATCGTTATCTGTAAAGGATTTAATTGATTGATATATTTGATCGCTAACAGTGATGCCCATTTTCATATAAGTACGTTGTAATTTCTTTAACTCTTTTAAAAATGAATCGTTCATAATAATGAACCTCCTAACCAAATTCACCATTTAAGTAGTCACTCGTTTTTTTGTTTGATGGATTTACAAACATCTTTTGCGTTGAATTATATTCAATTAAGTCACCATTTAATAAAAATGCTGTTTTATCAGAAATTCGAGAAGCTTGTTGCATGTTATGAGTAACCATAATAATTGTGAAATCCTTTTTTAGTTTAACCAATGTATCTTCAATTTTAGAACTAGATATCGGATCAAGTGCACTAGTCGGTTCATCCATTAAAATAATTTTAGGCTTAACTGCTAACACACGAGCAATACAAATCCTTTGTTGCTGACCACCTGAAAAAGATAAAGCATTTTTATTAAGATTGTCTTTTACTTCATCCCATACCGCAGCTTCCTTTAAACTTTCTTCTACAATCTTATCAATTTTCTTTTTATTTTTAATTCCCGCAAGTTTTAATCCGTATGCTACATTATCATAAACAGAAAATGGAAATGGATTGGGTTGTTGAAACACCATGCCAATAGTTTTACGAAGTTCTGTTAAATCTATTGATGGTGAATAAATATCTTTTTCTTCAAATTTAAAGCTGCCATTAATAGTTACATTGGGTCGCAAATCGTTCATACGATTTAAACATCTCAAAAATGTGGATTTACCACACCCAGAAGGTCCAATTAAAGCAGTGATTTCATTTTCATTGAAGTTTAAGTCAAATCCATGCAAAGCTTCACTTTCACCATAGTATAAATGTACATTTTTAGTTTGCAAAATACCAGTCATATTATCACCTTATCCAAAATTACCAGAAATATAATCTTCAGTTGCTTGCATTTTAGGAGTTGTAAAGATACTAGCAGTTTTATCAAATTCTAGAACATGTCCTGAATGAAAAAATGTAGTATAATCACTTACTCGAGAAGCTTGTTGCATATTATGAGTAACTATAATTACTGTATATTTAGATTTTAAGCTTTTTAAAGTTTCTTCAATTTTAGCAGTTGAAATTGGATCTAAAGCACTAGCAGGCTCATCCAGTAATAAAATGTCAGGTTGCATAGCAATTGTTCTGGCTATACATAATCTTTGTGCTTGTCCACCAGATAGAGAAAGTGCACTATCATCTAATTTATCTTTTACTTCTTCCCATAATGCGGCTTCTTTTAAACTGTTTTCCACTCTTCTATTTAATTCATCTTTATCTTTAATTCCATGTTTTTTAAGCGCAAACGTAATATTGTCACGAATAGTTTTTGCAAAAGGATTAGGTCTTTGAAAAACCATTCCAATTTGTTTTCTAACTTCATAAACATTGACTTTTTTACTATTAATATCAACATCACGATACATAATATTACCGTCAACATTGGCAATAGAATCATTCATTCGATTAAGACATCTTAAAAAAGTTGATTTACCAGAACCAGAAGATCCAATTAATGCTATGATACTCAATCTAGGAAAAGCTAAATTAACATTAAAGATGGATTGATGATCACCGTAAAAAACATCAACATTGTTAGTAATAATTGCTTTTTCATTATCAAAATTAGCAATAAAATTTTCATCTAAATTATATTTTTTCATTATTAACCCTCATTTAAAAATTAGAAGTCATCTTTTTGTATAAACGATTGCCTATCCAATGTGCTAATAAATTAAATAACAATATTAAAATAATTAATACTGCTGATGATCCACTAGAAACCAAATTAGCATCTGGAGTTATCCCCTCAGAGTTAACCTTCCAAATATGAACAGCTAATGTTTCAGCCGGTCTCATTGGATTTAAAAAACTTGAAGAAGAGAAAATATTCCAATTAGAATAATCGATAATTGGAGAACTTTGACCAGCAGTATAAATTAAAGCAGCTGCTTCTCCGAAAACTCTTCCAGCACTTAAAATAATGCCCGTAATAATTCCAGGAACAGCTGCTGGTAGAATGATACCTGTAATTGTTTTCCACTGTGACAAACCTAATGACAAACCAGCTTCTCTTTGTAAGTGTGATACAGATCTTAACGAATTTTCAATGTTTCTAGTCAACAAAGGTAAATTGAAAAATGTTAAAGCAATTGCACCTGACAAAATAGAAAATCCCATGTGCATTTGAACTACAAATAATAAGTAACAAAATAATCCAACCACGACTGAAGGTAGCGAACTTAAAACTTCAATGGTGGTTCTAATAACCTCTGTAATCCAATTTTTGGGTGCATATTCGGCCAAATATATTCCTGACCCTAAAGCAATAGGAAAAGAAAGACACAATGTTAAAAATAACAAGTAAACAGAATTGAATAATTGATCTCTAATTCCACCGCCAGATAAAAAAGATTGTGATTTGGAAGTTAAAAAATGCCATGAAATATGAGGTACTCCTGTTACTAAAATATAACCAATCAATGATACTAAAATTGCAACTACGATTGCTACGAATGTATAAATCAATCCAATCGCAATTTTATTTGTTGTTTTTGGATTCATTACTTAATACTTCCTCTCTTTCCAATCATTTTTACAATAATATTGAAAACTAATGACATTAACAATAATACTAATGCTAATGACCAAAGAGCGTTGTTGCCTAAAGTCCCCATAACAGTATTACCAATTCCAGTCGTTAATTGACTAGTTAAAGTAGATGCTGGTGTAATTAAATTTTTAGGCATTAAAGTAGCATTACCAATAACCATTTGAACAGCTAATGCTTCTCCAAATGCTCTAGCCATTCCAAATATAATTGCTGTTAAGATTCCAGGAGTTGCGGCTCTTAATATAACTTTATAAATTGTTTGCCAACGAGTTGCACCTAATGCCAAAGAAGCATCTGATAAATATTTTGGCACTGCATTTAAACTATCAACAGTTAAAGATGTAATCGTTGGTAATACCATAACGAATAATACTAATGTGGCTGATAAAATTCCAAAACCAGTCCCCCCAAATAAATGACGATTCATTGGTACAATGATAGTTAATCCTAAAAATCCATAAACTACTGATGGAATTCCCACTAGCATTTCAATAATTATTTGTAAAAATTTGCGACCTTTTTTAGGAGCAATCACTGACATATATATTCCAATCGCTATAGCAAATGGTGTCGCTAAAATTGCTGATAAAATGGTTACCCCAAATGAAGTAATTATCATTGGTAGAGCACCAACTTCGGGTTTGCCATCTTTACCAATCGAGGAAGGTGACCAATCTTGTTTGGTTAAAAAATCCCAAATATTAACATTATTTTGTGTAAATGTAGATAAACCTTTCGAAATAATAAAATATAGGATTAAAGAGACTACTAAAATAATAAATCCAATACTAAGATAACTAATACTCTTACCTAATTTATCTTGTCTAGTCTCTTTGGACGACCTTAATAGTTTTTTCTTTATTTCCATTTTTATCCTCCATAAACGAAAATGAGGGAATTAAATTTATCCAACATTTTCATCTAAAGTTTATTTAACTATTTGGTTATTAGAATCTTTAGTAACTTTCATATTATGAATGCTAATGTAGCCCAACTTCTTAACTAAATTATTTTGAACATCTTTTGAATTTATATAATCTATAAATGCTTTTGTTGATTTATCAATATTTTTATTAGTGTACATATGTTCATATGACCAGATTTTCCAAGAATTGTCTTCAACATTTTTATCGTTTGGTTTTACATTATCAATTGAAATTGGTTGAAGCGTATTATCGTCCATAAATGAAAATGCTAAATAGCTAATTGCTCCAGGCGTACTTGAAACAATCTTCTTTACAGTTCCATTAGAATCTTGTTCTTGTGATTTAATTGCAGATTTTCCTTTTAAAACATCAGCTTCAAATGTTTTTCTAGTTCCGCTTCCTTTAACCCTATTAATTACTTCAATTTGCTGATTTTTTCCACCAACTTGTTTCCAATTGGTTACTTTACCCGTGAAAATATCGCTTAGCTGTTTCATAGATAAATTTTTCACACCAACAGCTTTATTAACAACTGGTGCCATTCCAATAACAGCTACCTTATGATCGATCATCTTTTTTGCATCAATGCCGTTTTGATTCTCAGCAAATACATCAGAATTACCAATTGTTACTGCCTTTGATTGTAGTTGACTTAAACCGGTTCCTGAACCACCGCCTTGAACAGTGATTGATACATTATCATTATTTTGTTGATATTCATTAGCAGCTTCTTCAACTAAGGGTTGTAAAGCTGTTGAGCCTACTGCAGTTATTTTTGACTTGGAACTATTACTACCGCAGGCTGTTAAAACAAGACCAGAAATAATCATAATAGAAATAATGGATA
The DNA here is from genome assembly GCF_006493595.1 of Apilactobacillus micheneri. NCBI lineage: Bacteria > Bacillati > Bacillota > Bacilli > Lactobacillales > Lactobacillaceae > Apilactobacillus > Apilactobacillus micheneri. The sequence goes on from NZ_QUBI01000001.1 coordinate 26,006, forward strand.
CAAACTTTTTAGCATTTAACATAATGAAGCCTCCCATATGAATCAATCTAATTTACAAACAAAGTATAGCAAGGCTTTGTAAATATAATATGGTTTTTATGTAAATTTATTGTAAATATATTTGGAAATAAAAAAAGCTGCTCATTAAATTAATGAACAGCTTTAAGAATTAAGTTTAAAATGACCTCACTCGGACTTGAACCGAGATCAGCCGCTTAGGAGGCGGTCGCCCTATCCAGTTGTGCTATGAGGCCATTTGCAACATTTATAATTGTCGCATTTAATAAACACAAAGTAAAGACACTACTTAGAATTTTTATTATCTAAATTACGCCATTTTTTGCGCATACCTTTATTTTTTGTATGCTTATTTTTCTTCTTTCTTTTGTTTTTTAAAGTAGCTGAATTTGATTTTTTAGGGGAAGATTTAATAGACTTAGCTTTTTTATTGGAATGCTTTGGAACATTAACTTCCTGCTTTGGCTGATTTTTCTCAACAAGTTTCTTCTTTTTTTCAGCTTTAATTACTGATTCAGGAATTTCATCGACTAATTTGTTTTTCAAAAAGTAAATTGGCTTTAAATCATATTGATAATTTTTAAGTAAATTTTTCAAATCTCTTAAATCATGATCATCACCGAAATTAATCACTAAACCATTTTCGCCCATACGACCAGTACGTCCAACACGATGAATATATTCATTTTCTTGATCAGGCAAATCATAATTAACAACAGCCGGCAATTTAGGAATATCCAAACCACGTGCGGCTACATCAGTAGTAAACAATAGTTTTACTCGGCCTAACCTAAAATCATTCATTGCTTTTTCACGCTTATTTTGATTTTGATCACTAGTTAATTTTGCTACTCCAGTATAATGATTATGCACAAAATAACTATATGTTTTATTTAAATCAACAGTTTGATTAAAAAAGACTAAAGCTTTGAAATTAGGTACATGTTGTAATCTGGCAAGCATCTTATTACGATTTTTTCTTAAAACTTGCATTAATCCATGCTTAACAATACCTTGAGTTTCATCTTCATTTCTAACATCAATTTTTTGAATGTTACGGTTGCCAAACCAGTGGTCCAATTCTTCTAAAATTTCTGTTTCAGTTGCCGAGAAAAATTCTAACTGCACATCAGACATCATATTATCAACAATTTCACGAACAGTCGTTAAAGTTTCCCCTTGTAACAAATCATCAGCTTCATCAATAATAACTGTTTTAAATAAGTGTGTTTTTAATTTTTTGTCATCAATTAAATTTTTTAATCTACCAGCTGTGCCCACAATTACTTCAGGATGTTTTTTCAAGCGTTCAGTTTGACGTTTTATATTAGCTCCACCCGTCAAAGCTAAAACTTTTAGTCCTAACAAATTAGCCCAATTTCTAGCAACACGTGCAGTTTGAATTGCAAGTTCTTGCGATGGTTCAATAATAATTAATTGACTACCCTCACCTAAATTTAAATTTAATAAACTAGGCATTAAAAATGCGACCGTTTTCCCTGAACCAGTTGGCGATAATCCCAAAACACTTTTATTTTGTTCAATTAGTGGATAAACTCTTGACTGAATTAAAGTAGGTTTGTCATAACCCAATTTTTTAAAATATCTTTCGAATTTTTCTAACATTTACTTCACCTATATTTTCTTATTAATACTTAATTTTATCAAAAACCATAAATTATTTCATAAAAATTTTAACGATTGCGACTTTTTAATAGATAGCGTTCCCAATCTGTATTTTTACCATTAAAGGCTACCTGATTCAATGATATATTAGAGCCATCAAGGTTTATAGAATGATTATCAATTGAAACAAAAGTAGCTTTTGAATCATTTAGATTATTACTTAATAAGCTAATATATGGATTCCTTTTATGCAAATAATTAAATATATCATTATTACAGTTAATAACTAAGTTTGTATTGTAATAGCGATGTATCATATAAACAAATTTAGATAATTGATCCTTTTGTAAATTATTAAGGTTAGAATTCACAAATACCATTGGTGGAATAGAACCATAATTAGGTCCTACTTCCCTAGTAAAATTCAATAATTGACTTTTAATTTTACTTTGGGTACTAAAAACATGATAAACCCCTATTTGCATCCCAGAACCTTGGCTTCGATTAAAATTATTCGAAAAATTATTATCAGTATAAGTCGATCCTTGGCTAGCTTTAATATAAACAAATTTTTGATCATTATTAGCTAAAGAAACAAAATCAATATATCCATCCGATTGACTAACTAAAACTCCACGAACACTATACTTATTAATTAAATAACTATTATATTGTTTAATTCCAAAATATATAATGAGAAAAACAAAAAGTACTGAAATAATGACAATAAATAATTTATAATTTTTAGATTTATTTTTATTGCTATATAAATCAACTCTACTTTTAATCGATAATCACCTTACTTTATAAACAAGGTTACTACATATTTTCTTATAAAACTAGATAAATAGCTTGAATGGAGCTGTTTTTTTCAATATAATGAAAGCGATAAACAATAACTTAATAATGACTTTTATTTAAAACTTCACTTTATAAATGTTAAATTTAATTTATATTAGTTAGTAAATAAACGATTCTATTCTGTTAATATTGAAAGGAAGTTTAGAAAATGAACTACATCATTGGTGTAGATATTGGTACCACTAGTGTTAAAACACTTTTATATAATACTAATGGACAAGTAGAAGGATATGCAAACAATGGTTATCCTTTATATCAAGATACCCCAGATATGGCTGAAGAAGACCCAGAAGAAATTTTTTCTGCGATGGCTTCTGGAATTACTTCAGTACTAAGAAAAGCTGATTTAAAAAATGGTACATTAAAAGGTGTTTCCTTTTCATGTGCTATGCATAGTTTAATACTATTAGATAAAAATCATAAACCACTTACACGTGCTATTACTTGGGCTGATAATCGTTCCGTTGATTATGCAGATCAATTAAAAGCATCTGGTAAAGCTAAAGAATTATATGAAAGAACTGGTACTCCAGTTCACCCAATGACTCCTTTAACCAAAATTATGTGGTTAAAAGATAATAAAAAAGACTTATATGACAAAACTAGATGGTTTGTCGGCATAAAAGAATATATTTTATATAAATTGTTTGGCGAATTAAAAGAAGACTATTCAATCGCTAATGCAACTGGTATGTTTAATATATTTAATATGGATTGGGATGAAGAAGCGCTAAAACTAACTGGCGTTTCTCGTGACCAATTACCAGAACTAGTAGATACAACCTACCAATTAAAAGGCATGAATAAAGCATATGCTAAGGTAATGGGAATCGATGAAGATGTACCATTCGTAATTGGTGCTTCTGACGGTCCCTTAGCTAATCTAGGTGTAGATGCTATCAAACCTGGCGTTGTAGCTGTAACTATTGGTACATCTGGTGCTGTACGTGTTGTTACTGATAAACCTAAGATTGATCCAAAAGGACGTGTCTTTTGTTACTACTTATCACCTGGTAAATGGGTTGTAGGTGGACCTGTTAACAATGGTGGGATTGTTTTCCGTTGGGTAAAAGATCAATTGTGTGCTCCTGAAAAAGTTACTGCTGAACAAATGCACATGGATCCTTATGACTTGTTAACTAAGATTGCAGCCCAAATTCCAGCTGGATCAGATGGATTAATTTTCCATCCATACTTAGGTGGTGAAAGAGCTCCTATTTGGGACGCAAATGCTCGTGGATCATTCTTTGGACTAACTAGAATTCATACAAGAGCACACATGATTCGTGCGGCACTTGAAGGAATCGTATATAATTTATACACTGTAAGTTTAGCCTTGGAAGAAGTTGTTGGTAAGCCAACAAGTATTCAAGCTACTGGTGGTTTTGCACGTTCAGAATTATGGCGTCAAATGTTAGCTGATATTTTTGAACAAAATGTTAACATTCCTGAAAGTTTTGAAGGAACTGCCCTAGGTGCAGCAACTCTTGGTATGTATAGTTTAGGAATCATTGACGATTTAGCTAAAGTTAAAGATTTTGTTGGTGTAACTAATGCTCACAAACCAAACCCTGATAATTATGAAGCATATCGTGAATTAGTTCCAATATACATTCGTTTAAGTCGTCAATTACAAAGTGAATATAAAAATATCGCTGAATTCCAGCGTAAACATGATATTGCAAAAGATAAATAATTAAAATTGGTTAGGCTAATTAATGCCTGACCTTTTTTATCAAAAGTTATTGGAGGAAGAAAATTGCAGGAAAATGAATTAAAACGTGGTATTGGGATGATGGCATCCCTTGCCACAGTCATGGGAACAGTTATTGGTGGTGGTGTATTCTTCAAAACCGCCAGTGTTGTACAAAGTACTCATTCTTTTACATTAACTATATTAGCGTGGATTATTGGTGGATTATTAACAATTTGTGCTGGTTTGACTGTATCAGAATTAGCAGCCGCAATTCCTAAAACTGGTGGTGCAATTAAATATTTAGATTATACTTACGGACCCTTAACTGGTTTTTCAATGGGATGGGCGCAAATATTAGTTTATTATCCAGCTAATATTGCAGCTGAATCGATTGTTTTTTCAACACAAATTATTAATTTATTCCACCTAAATGGTGGCCTATTAAATCCAATTGCTATTGGATGTGCTCTAAGTATACTTATAATTAATTTACTTGGATCAAAAGTAAGTGGAAATGTTCAAACTATTGCATTAGTTTTTAAATTAATTCCTATTTTTATTATTGCTATTATTGGACTATTTATTCCAGGAGAAGTTAATGTATCATTATTCCCAATTTCCCCTATTAATCATGATAGTTTATGGACAGCATTTGGTGCTGGTTTATTAGCTACTATGTTTGCTTATGATGGATGGATTGGCGTTTGTGATGTTGCTGGAGAAATTAAAAATCCTAAAAAGAATTTACCCAAAGCCATTATATTAGGACTAAGCTTCATTACAATTATTTATACATTAATTAATGTGGTATTTCTTAAAACATTGCCAATTGACCAAATTGCAGGTAATCAAAATACTGCATCAGAAGCAGCCATTAAATTATTTGGTGAATTAGGAGGAAAATTAGTTACTATTGGAATTTTAGTATCTGTTTATGGATCCTTAAATGGATATACGTTAAGTGGTATGAGAATCCCTTATGCAATGGGTAAAAGCAAATCATTACCTTTTAGTAATGCATTTACAAAGTTAACCAAAAAAACATTAGTTCCATATGTAGCTGGACTTTTCCAACTATTTATTGCTATTTTAATGATATTCGCAGGTAGTTTCGATTTACTAACTGATATGTTGGTATTTGTTATGTGGATATTTAACTGTCTATTATTCATCGCTGTATTTAGATTACGTCGAAAAGAGCCAGAGATGATTAGACCATATAAAGTTCCTTGGTACCCAATTATCCCAATTATTGCACTGGTCGGTGGAATATTCATATTATTTGAAACCATCATATCTCAAACCGGTTTAGCATTAGTTGGTATATTACTAACGGTATTAGGAATCCCAGTTTATTATTTACAACAAAGACATTTAAAAAATAATAGTTAAATAAAAAAGCTTGAAGAAAATTATTCTTCATGATCTGACCCCAAAAAGTTGGACAACATTTTTCTAGGATATTAATCCCAAATATTGGTTTGGTGATTGATATCCTAGTTTTTCTTTAATTCTATTTTCATTATAATCCTTAATCCAAACTTTCATGGCATGGATTAAGGATTCTTTTGTATCATAATGTACATTCATCATTTCACTTTTCATAATGTGAAAGAATGATTCCATTTGTGCATTGTCTAAACATGTCCCTTTACGGGACATGGATTGAATTGCATTATATGATTTTATCGTGTTTACCCATTCATGACTTTGATATTGGATACCTTGATCACTGTGGACAATAGTTTGTATTTCTTTACTACTAATAATGCTTAACGCTTTGTTTAAAGCCACTAAAGTAAATTTAACTGTTGGATGTGAACTAATATTATATGCAATGATTTGATCCGAATAAAGATCCATTACTGGTGATAAATAAACCTTTTGGTTTATTAAATTATGACCATATCTAAACTCACTGACATCAGTAGTTATTTTATGACCAAAACGTTGTGACTTGAAATTTCCATTCAATACATTAGGTGCTATATGTCCTACTTGTCCCTTGTATGAATTATATTTGCGTTTTCTTTTACTAAATAGAGTACATTGTAGACTATACTTCTGCATAATTCTTTGTACACATTTATGATTTACATGCTTTCCATTATTATTTAAATATGCAGTAATTCTGCGATATCCATAGGTTTTATGTTCATTTACGGCTTCTTTAAAAGAAGAAAGCGTAGCTTTCTTATGATAATAATAACTGCTTCTTGAAATACCTAAAATATCTAAAATTTTAGATAGTGCAGTTGTTTTAAACAAACTATTTATTATTTTTATAGTTTTAGCTTGACCATATTTATCTATAATAGTCTTATATTTAAGCTTTATTGATAATTCCAAATTCTTGTTTTCTAAAATTCTTATTTGCTTAATGTTATCTTTTGTGAGATTCTTTTTAAGTGGATGTTTAATTTTCATATTGTTAAGCGTCCCATCTTCTAATCTTCGTTCCCATATAAATATGGCAGATAGCGAAGATATATTAAAGTGAAGTGCTGTTTCTGGATATGAACTTTTGTGGAGCTTCATCCAGTTCAGCACTTTTAATTTATACATATAAGAATATGATTGTTTACTGTTTTTCGCAATTAAACCCTTAACTCCATATTTTTGATACATTTGTAACCATGAAAGTAATGTTGCACTGCCTTTAATACCATATTCATGGTTCAACGAAGTTGAACCTATTCCTGATAAATATTTTAATACTAATTTTAATTTAAACTCACTATTAAATTTAACCAAAAAATGACCCCCAAAATATTGAACAATTTCTTGTCCAACTTTTGGGGGTCACTTCATCAAGCTTTTTTATTTATTTCTTTTCAAAAACTGTTACTGATTCAATATGAACGGTTTGTGGAAATTGATCCACTGGTTGAATTGGTTGATTAATTTCATATCCGTATTCAGAAAGTCTTCTTGCATCACGTACCAAAGTTGATGGATTACATGATACATAAACAATTCTCTTTGGTGCAACTTTAACTGCACTTTCTATAAATGATGATGCAAGTCCCTTACGTGGTGGATCAACAACAATAACATCTGATTTTAGCCCTTGTGATTGCCATTTTTCCATCTGTTCTTCAGCTTTACCAGTAACAAACTTAGCATTGTTTATATGATTCTTTTGAGCATTAATTTTAGCATCTTCAATTGCATCTTTAACAATTTCTACACCATATACTTTTTTTGCTTTTTTAGCCATTGCTAATGAAATTGTACCAATTCCACAATAGGCATCAATAACGTTTTGGTTACCATCCAATTGTGCTTTTTCTACAGCTAATGAGTATAATTTTTCAGTTTGTGTTGGATTAACTTGATAGAAAGAAGTTAATGAAATGTAGAATTTCAATCCTAATAATTGATCTTCAATGTGAGAACTACCATATAAACAAATGGTTTTCTTCCCCATTAAAGCATTACCATCTGTTAGGTTAATATTTTGCATGATACTTTTTACTTCTGGTAATGCTTTAGCAATTTCACTAGTAATCATATCTACCATTGGTAATTTTTTAGTACGAGTAATCAAACCAATCATCATCTCATGGCTATAATGTCCACGTCTAACCATAATATTTCTGATAACACCACTATGATTAATTTCATCATAAGGAGCAACATGATATTTTCTAAGTATGTCCCTTACGACAACAATTGCTTTATCAATTTCTGGATCTTGAATATAGAAATCTTCAATAGGAACTAAATCATGTGAGTGTTTACGATAAAAACCGGTCTCCAATTTACCATTAATTTTCTTAACCGGAATTTGAGCTTTATTACGATAATGACTAGGTTTGTCCATACCAATTGTAGGTAATACCTCAACATTCATTTTAGCTTTATTAAATAGTTCTTGAATCTGACTTTGTTTAAATTTTAATTGTGCGTCATATTTTAAATGCTGAAGAGGTGCAATTCCTGTGCGAGTATAATCTTTATCAACACTTTCAACACGATCTTTAGACTTAGTAATCAGTTTAACTAATTTTCCAAATCCAAAATTCTTATTAATTTTAATAACTTTAATTGTAGCTTCTTCACCTGGTAATGTATCTTCAATAAAAATTGAAAAGTCATTGATTTTAGCTACACCCATACCTTGATAAGTAAGGTCGATGATTTTAACATCGTACATTTCATTTTTTTCAACTGGTGCTGTAATTTTCATATTTTCCCCTTAATAAATAAAAAAGTTCTGTTGTACCTTCATAATATAATACAACAAAACTTTTATTTTTTAAAATTAATTAAGATAATTTATCAACTTTATCAACAAATTGTTTTTCAGCTTTAACTTCATCATAACTAATTGATTTAGTAGGCATTTCATCCATATTTGCATAAAATTCAATATGTTGTTTTAGATTCTTAAAGGTCATAGGAGCATCGCCACCATACTCACCGTCTAAATTAATTTGCATTTTGTCCTTAATTGGATTAGCTATTAATTTACTTGTTTTTTTATATATTATTCTTGGATCATTTATATGACGACCGCCACTAATAACCTTTGCCAACAATTGAACAATTTCTACAATATTACTAGTTTTTACAATAATCATTGTAAAATTACCGTCGTCTAATCTAGCATCAGGAACAATTTGTTCTAAACCACCAATAGAATTAGTCATCGCTAACAAAAACATTGATGCTTTTCCTTGAAAATGACCACCATCATATTCTAAATCCATATCAATAGGTTTAATACGTGGCAGCAATTCAGCTCCTCTAACTAAATATGCTAAATAACCAAAAATAGTTTTTAATTCAGATGGAACATCATAAGTTAATTCGGTTAATAAACCACCACCAGCAATATTTATAAAATATTTGTTAGCAGCTTTACCAATATCCATCTTAAAACTTTGATGTTTTAAAACAACTTTAGCAGCAGCGACAGGATTTTCTCTAGGAATATGCAATGCTCTAGCAAAATCATTAGTTGTGCCAGCAGGAATAATTGCTAGTTTAGGTCGCTTCTCAAGTGGTGCAATCCCATTAATAACCTCATTAATAGTTCCATCACCACCTGCAGCAACTACCAAATCAAAACCATCTAAACTAGCTCGCTTAGCTTCTTCTCTGGCTGAAAAAGGTTTAGGAGTTGTTGCGTATGCACTAGTTTCAAAACCAGCTTTTTCAAAAACACCGAGAATATCAATCATATTCTGTTTTAAAGCTTCCCGCCCAGATGTTGGATTGTATATTACACGTGCTCGCTTTCGCATTATAATTCCCCTAATCTTATTTATTCATTGAAGCCATTAATAATTTATTTACCACTTGTGGATTGGCTTTACCACGAGTTTGTTTCATAATTTGACCCACTAAGAAACCAATTGCACGATCCTTTCCATTATGGAAGTCTTCAATTGATTGTGGGTTATTAGATAATACTTCGTCAATAATTGGTTGTAATTTCTTTGGATCTGATAGTTGGACCATTCCATTATCATTAACAAATTTTTCAGGTTCCTTACCTTCAGTAATAGCCTTGAATACTTTCTTAGCCATTTTACTAGAGATAGTACTATTTTCAATTAACTTAATCATAGTAGTCAAGTTTTCTGGAGTAATTTCAGTTTGAGATAAATCAACCTGTTTGTCATTTAGATAAGCATTTACATTACCTTGTAAATAATTAGAAGCCATTTTAGCATCAGCACCTAATTCTATCATCTTATCAAAGAAATCAGACATTTCCTTTGTTTGCGTTAGCACCATTGCATCATAATCAGTTAGTCCTAATTCATTAATATAACGATTACGACGACTGGTTGGCATCTCAGGCATCTTAGAATTGATATCATCAATCCATTTATCTGAGATATCTAATGATGGTAAATCTGGTTCTGGGAAGTATCTATAATCATCAGATCCTTCCTTAACACGCATCAAAATAGTAGTCCCGTTATTTTCATCAAAACGTCTAGTTTGTTGTTGAATCTTACCACCAGACATTAAAATTTGACGTTGACGTTTTTCTTCATATGCTAAACCTTTTCTCACATAATTGAATGAGTTAAGGTTTTTTAATTCTACTTTAGTACCAAATTCTTTTTGACCATATGGTCTAATTGAAATGTTAACGTCAACACGCATGGAACCTTCTTCCATCTTAACATCAGAAATCCCAGTAAATAGAATTCTTTGTCTTAATGCTTCAAGATATGCATAAGCTTCATCAGGTGAAGCAATATCAGGCTTTGAAACGATTTCGATTAAAGGAGTTCCCTGACGGTTTAAATCAACATAAGAATAATTCTTACCATGACTATTTTTACCGGCATCTTCTTCAATATGCATTTCTTCGATACCAATTTTTTTCTTTTTGCCATCAACATCAATTTCTATCCAACCATCTGTAGCATCTGGTGTATCTTGTTGAGTGATTTGATAAGCTTTAGGATTATCAGGATAAAAATAGTTTTTACGATCAAAATGAGGGTGTTGGTTAACATTAGCATGTAAAGCTAAGGCAGCAATAATTCCATCTTTAACAACACCCTTGTTAGTAGTTGGCAATACTCCAGGATATCCCCAATCAATAACATTAGTGTTTAAATTAGATTCTGCACCATAACCAACAGGAGAAGGACTAAAGATTTTAGAATTTGTTTTTAATTCAACGTGAACTTCTAGTCCAATAGTAGTTTCAAAATTCATTATTTGTCTCCTCCAATCTTAGGGGTTTGTTTATGAAAATCTGTATTTTGTTCAAAGGCATATGCGGCTTTATACATAGTAGTTTCATCAAAGGGTTTACCAATCAATTGCATTCCGATTGGAAGACCATTTGAAAAACCAGCTGGTAATGACATACCAGGTAAGCCAGCCATATTAACAGGAATAGTTAATATATCATTCATATACATAGTTAATGGATCTTTTTCTTCATCTAAACCAAATGCAGGAGTTGGTGTTGTTGGTGTAAGAATTAAATCATAATTTTGGAATACATTTTGGAAATCTTTATTAATTAAAGTTCTAACTTCAGCAGCTTTCTTAAAGTAAGCATCAAAGAACCCAGCAGATAGTGAATAAGTTCCTAACATAATACGACGTTTTACTTCATCGCCAAAGCCTTCAGATCTACTTTTAACATATAATTGATCAAGGTTTTTAGCACTTTCTGAACGATATCCATAACGAATACCATCAAATCTTTGTAAGTTAGATGATGCTTCAGAAGGAGCAATAATATAATAAGCAGCCACTCCATATTTACTATGTGGTAATGATACTTCTTCCACATCAGCACCCATTTCACGATATTTATCAGCAGCTGATTTAATGGCTTCACGCACATCATCACTAACACCTTCGCCAAGATATTCCTTAGGCAAACCAATCTTCATGCCCTTTACACCAGAATCAATTTTACTAGTAAAATCAGGAACTTCTTTGTCCGAACTAGTTAAATCATGTTCATCATGACCAGCAATATGATTTAAAACAAGTGCATTATCATAAACATTTTTAGTTAAGGGACCAATTTGATCAAAACTAGATGCAAAAGCAATTAATCCCCATCTAGATACACGACCATATGTAGGTTTCATCCCCACAATGCCATTAAAAGCAGCTGGTTGTCTTATTGATCCACCAGTATCAGATCCTAAAGCAGCTAGTACATCTCCTGATGCAACTGAAGCAGCAGAGCCACCAGATGATCCACCTGGAACTTTATCTAAGTTCCATGGATTATGAGTTCTGCCATAATATGATGTTTCTGTAGAACTACCCATTGCAAATTCATCCATATTGGTTTTACCAATACTAATAGTATCAGCATCTAACATTTTATTAACAGCAGTCCCACTAATAATAGGTTTAAAATTAGATAACATTTTAGAACCAGCAGATGTTAAAACACCCTTTGTTAACATGTTATCTTTCATTGCAACTGGAATTCCAGATAATAAGTTATCAGGATTAATTCCTCGTTTATCAATTTCTTGAGCTCGTTTAATTGCATTTTCTTCATCAATTGTAATAAATGCGTTAATATCTTTTTCATTATTTTTAGCATTTTCAATTGCTTCTTTTGTTAATTGTTCAGCAGTAATGTCACCATTAACTAAACTTTGATGAATACTAGTGATATCTTTATTCAAAAAATTCATTTAATTAATCCCCACTTTCATCAATAATTGTTGGTGTTCTAATTAGACCATCAGCAACATCGGGAGCGTTTTGTAATAATTGATCTCTTTCTCCCCAGTTATCAGCAACGTCTTCTCTCATAACGTTAATTTGATCGGTTACGCTAAATGTTGGTTCAACATCATTAGTATCAACTTCATTCAAGGAATCAAATATTCCCATAATATTTCCTAATTGATCAGTAAAGTAAGGCAATTGTTTATCGGTTAATTCTAACTTAGCCAATGAAGCAACATGACTTACTGTATCTTTACTTATTTTTTCAGACATTGAATAGCTCCCTCTTTCTTTATTAAATATATATTACATTCACTTATGAAATATTTTAACACAATAATTTAATTAATTTTAATAACTAGTGAAAACGTGCGTATAGAAATTCTTCTCGCCAGTTTTTCTAGATAAGAAACTTTGTATACCTTCAGTTGAGCTTACTTGAATATCAATTGGGATATTGTTTGGTAAGTACTTTTCGGCCATATTTTCTACATATTGAGTAAAACTAATAATCTCACTTTGTCCATAAAATTGAGTAGTAATATTGATATGCATACCTCGCAAACTATTATCAACATAGTGTGCTTGAGCAGTAACACCACTCAAATTAGGGAAAAACTTTTGAATTTGATTTTTAAAGTTTTCAAAAGAATCTTCATCATTATTATTCACACCTTTAGTGGACTCAGCAGGTAGAACATAGTTTTTAATGTTTAACGATTTCCAATCTGAAATCTTAATAGAACTACCGTTATTAACAGAAGAAGCAAAGAAGTTACCGCCAACTAGACTATCATTAGGTGCTTGCTTGTATAATGCAAAAACAATTGGAATATTCTTTAATTGTTTATTTTTTCTTAAACGTTGAAGAATCTTATTTGCAATGTCTTTTCCTTGTTTAATAATATCTGAATCGTTTAATTTCTTTTGATAAACTGCCCCATAAGCTTCTTTACGATAATAGTAAATGGAATTAAGGCCTAATCCTATAGTCATCCCTTTAATTTTAAGTGCATTATGATTTTCAGTCATAAAGTCTTGTTCATCCATTTGTTGAAGATACAATGGTTTCTTAGTGTCCTTACCAGCAGGATTTAATCCATCTGGATTATTTTTACTTTTACGTCCTAACCAATCTTCTACAGTATCAGTATTAATATATTGACCTTCTTGTAGAATATAATCATCAGTTGGAAAATGTTGTTTAGATATTCCTAGCAATCCATTTTCAAAACCTTTTAAATTCAATTGATTATCATTTTGTTGAACAGAAACACCACGTGACTTACTGGTCAAATAATGTCCATCTTTAATTACTCCTTGGTAATAATTACTATTTGTTTGTGAAATAACTTGAGTTCCGGAAGAACTACTTGAACTATTTTCGTTATTATTTCCACAAGCAACTAATAAAACTGAACTAAACATTACCAAGAACAAAACTTTTAGCTTATTCAATCTGCTTGCCTCCACAAATTATTAATTATTATTCATTTCATCAATGAACTGATCTTCATTCCAAATTGATACATTATATTTTTCAGCTTTGGATAATTTACTTCCAGCGTCTTTACCAGCAATTAAAATATCTGTACTTTTAGATACACTACCAGTAACTTTAGCACCATGATTTTCTAACCATTCTGATGCTTTAGGTCGACTCATCTTAGATAATTTTCCGGTTAAAACAATTGTTTTATTATTAAATACAGAATTTTGAATAACATCAGAAGCAACCTGATTACCATTGTGGTTCATGTTAACTCCCAATGATTTTAATTCTTCAATAAGCTGTTTAGCTTCTGGATTATTAAAATAAGTAACTATACTTTGCGCAATAGTATCTCCAATTGAATTAATTGATGAAATATCGTCAACACTAGAAACCATTAATGCATGCATATTTTCAAAATGTTCCGATATTAACTTAGCTGCTTTCGAACCTACATGGCGAATACCTAATCCAAAAAGTAACCTTTCCATTGAATTACTGCGACTATTATCTATGGCTGTTAATAAATTAGTAGCAGATTTGGTTCCAAACTTGTCCAAAGTTTCTAATTGTTCACGATTCAAATTATATAAACTAGCAATATCATTAAGCAACCCTTTATCAAATAATTGTTGAACTATTTTAGGACCTAAGCCATCAATATTCATAGCATTTCTTGAAGCAAAATGATTAATCTGTTCCGTCAATTGAGCTGGACATTTGGGGTTAATACAACGTAATGCTACTTCATCATCTAAGTGTACTAACTTATCACCACATGAAGGACAGTTAGTTGGTATCTTATATGGTTTGCTATCACTTGGACGTTTACTTGCAATATATTCAGATATTTCTGGAATAATATCACCGGCTTTGTGTAGCTTAACTGTATCTCCAAGTCTTACTGCCTTTTCATTCAAATAGTCAGGATTATGCAGTGATGCTTTAGAGACTGTTGTTCCTGCTAATTTAACTGTATCCATAATAGCAGTTGGAGTAACTACTCCTGTTCTACCAACCGTCCACTCAATATTATTAAGCTTAGTTTCAACTTCTTCTGGAGGAAATTTAAAAGCAATTGCCCATTTAGGAACTTTTACTGTATTACCAATATCTTTTTGCAATGATAAATTATTTTCTTTAATGACAATGCCATCAATTCCATAACTCAAACCATCGCGTTCATTAGTATACTTGTCGATATATTTATCAACATTAGACATATTTTTAACAACTTCATAAGTTGGGTTAATTTTAAAGCCTAAAGATTTTAATTCATCTAACAATTCTGACTGAGTATTAGCTTTTAAATCATTATAATCAGCAACATTATACATAAATGTACTCAAATTACGACTAGCAGTAACACTTGAATCTAGTTGTCTTAAACTACCGGCAGCTGCATTCCTAGGATTAGCAAATGTTGAATTTCCATCGTTTTCACGTTTAGCATTTAAATTAGCAAAAGATTCCTTAGGCATATAGCATTCCCCTCTTACTTCAATGTCGATTGGGCGATTTAATTTGTGGGGAATACTTTTAATAGTCTTTAGATTTTCAGTGATATCTTCTCCTATAAAACCATTACCTCTAGTAGATCCTTGAACCAAATTACCATTTTTATATAGTAAAGAAATAGCAAGTCCATCAATCTTTAATTCACAATTATATTCATCAATTGACGGATAATTATTATCCAAATTATCCATGAATTCTGATAATTCTTCTTTAGAAAATACATCACCTAATGACAACATCGGTACATCATGTCTAACTTTATCAAAGCCAGGTAAAGTTTTAGAACCAACATTTTGAGTAGGTGAATCAGAAGTAATCAAATCGGGGTATTTATTTTCAATGTCTTGTAACATTCTATAATTTTGATCGTATATGTGATCCTCAACACTGGGCTGATCTTCATAATAGTATTGACGACTCCATAATTTTAATTTATTTTTAAGCTTCTCATATGTTTTTTCTACTTCTGATTCATTCATTTCATTTATAGTTTTATCTGACATTTATTTCACCTCAATTTTCAATAAATCATTTTTCAATTTTTTGAATTGGTGCAAATGCAGCAAGCAATCTCTTTAATCCTTGATCTGGAAAAGCAATATCTAATTCTGTATCTTCGCCAGTTCCATTAACCTTGACAACAGTACCTGTTCCCCAAGCCTTATGTTGAACTTTATCTCCAACATTCCATGACTTCTTATCAGCACCACTACCTTTAGGTTTTTGCACTTTTTGAGTTGGTTGGTGATAAGATCTTTGGGTTGCAAAATTCTGTGATCTACGACTTCTAGCAGAATCGAAAGGTGTTCTTAATGAATTGTTCTTAGAAAAATCATTTTCAGAATGAATTAAATTATCAGATATTTCATCAATAAAACGAGATTCTGGATTGGTCTGTCTTCTACCATAAAGCATTCTTGAAAATGCATTAGTAATATACAGTTTTTTTTGTGCTCTAGTAATACCAACATATGCTAATCTACGTTCTTCTTCTAATTCATCTTCTTTTTCTAAAGAACGACTTAATGGAAAAATACCTTCTTCCATCCCCATTAAAAATATTACTGGAAATTCTAGCCCCTTAGCAGCATGCAATGTCATTAGTGTAACTTGTGGGGTTTGTTCATCAACATCATCTTGAGCAGATACTAAAGCTAAGTCTGCAAGAAAATCAGTTAATGGTTCATCTCCATCATTATCATCATGGTTATTATCAAATTGTTGAGTAACAGAAATGAATTCTTCAATATTCTCAATTCTAGCTTTAGACTCTAGAGATTTTGATTGTTTTAAATTATCCAAATACCCACTATCATCTAGAATATGTTGAGTAACATCTGTTACTTTATTTTCCATAGCAATTTTTTGGAGTCCAGTCATTAATCGACCAAATTGATCAATAGCAGTTCGAGCACGATTTGATAAAGTGTTATTAAGTTCAATATTTTTTGTAGCTTCTAACATGCTCCAATTGTTTTCTTGAGCAAAAACTCTTAATTTTTCAATACTAGATGCGCCAATGCCACGTTTAGGTTCATTGATAATTCTTTCTAAGCTCATAGAATCACTAGGATTAGCAATTAAAGTTAAATAAGCTAAAATATCTTGGATTTCTTTACGATCATAAAATTTATGTCCACCAACAATCGAATATGGAATATTAGATTTCAAAAAAGTTTCTTCAATTATACGTGATTGAGCATTTGTACGATAAAGAATAGCAAAATCATTATATGAATAGTTCTTTTCTTCAATGACTTTTTTGATTTGAGTAACCACAAAATGAGCTTCATCTACTTCACTTTGACCACGATAATATGAAATCTTATCTCCTTCATCATTATCAGTCCAAAGATTTTTTTCTTTTCTAGAAACATTATTCTTAATTACATCATTAGCTGCACTTAAAATATTTTTAGTAGAACGATAATTTTGTTCAAGCATTACTGTGTTAGCATTTTTATAATCATTTTGGAAATTTAAAATATTATTCATGTTAGCACCACGCCAACCATAAATACTTTGGTCAGCATCACCAACAACACAAATATTTTTATATTTTTTAGCTAACATCGTTACTAGCTTATATTGAGCTTCATTCGTATCTTGATATTCATCAACATGGATATAATGAAATTTATTTTGATAATAATCTAAAACTTCAGGAACTTCTTCGAATAGTTGAATAGTCATCATGATTAAATCATCAAAGTCTAATGCTTGATTATTATGTAATCTTTTTTGATATTCGGTATAAACTTGGCCCACTACTTCTTCAAAAGGACTAGTATGATTTAAGCTTTCATTAAATTCAGCGGGAGTTTTTAAATCATTTTTAGCATTTGAAATGGTTGATAAGATTGCTCTAGGATCATTCTTTTTAGGATCAATATTCAAATCTTTTAAGATCCTTTTAACAAGTGTTCTTTGTTCACTACTTCCTGCAATTGTAAATGCACGATTATATCCAATCTTATCGATATGACTTCTTAAAATTCTTACACACAATGCATGGAAAGTTGAAACCCATACTTCATTACCACCATAGTCTAAAAGACTAGCTACACGTTCTTTCATTTCTCTAGCTGCTTTATTGGTGAAAGTAATTGCTAAAATATTCCATGGAAGAACTTGTTTTTCTTCAATTAAATATGCAATTCTATGGGTTAAAACACGAGTTTTACCACTACCAGCACCGGCCATAATTAATAGAGGACCTTCAGTGCATAATACTGCTTCTTTTTGTTTATTATTCATTCCGGAAATTACATCATTTACTGGCAAAATAACACAATCCTCTCAATTTATTTGTATATCAATTATATCATAGCTATACTTATTTTCATTTCATTGTAAAACAAAAGTCGGTAAAATCACCGACTTTTATTATCTATTCAAAAGTAACTTTTCCATCGTTCAATGATGCTATTCTAGCCAGTGATTCTAATTTAATACCTCTTTGTGTAATTAATTCATGACCCTTTTGGAAACTTTTTTCAATTACAATACCAACATTTTTAGCATTAGCACCGGCTTGGTTAGCGATATCTAAAAGGCCAAGTACAGCTTGTCCATTAGCCAAGAAATCATCAATAATTAATACATTGTCATTTTCGTCAATATATCTTTTATTAATACTAATCTTATTGTTAGTTTGTTTAGTATATGAATAAACATCACTAGAATATATGTTGTCATTAAGTGTTAGACTTTTATGCTTTCTAGCAAAAACAACTGGAACATTCATTTGTAAGCCTGTAAGTACCGCCGGTGCAATTCCAGAAGATTCTACAGTTAAAATCTTAGTAATATTTTCATTTTTAAATAGTTTGGCGAATTCTTTTCCTATTTCATTCATAAAAATTGGATCAATTTGATGATTTAAAAAATTATCTACTTTTAAAATGTCTCCTGATAAAACTCGACCTTCGTTGTTGATTTTTTCTTCTAATGCTTTCATAGTAACTCTCCTTATTTGTTGACTTTATCATACTGATTTAGATGATATTTTTTTATTATTTCAATTATTTTATTAGTGTATTTAGGATCAGTAGCATATCCATCAATTTGTAAATTATGAGCTGCTTCTATATAGTTATCTGAATTTATGACATCTTGATATTGATATTGATTCCAACTAGTTCCATTGGCTAATAGTTTAGCATGACTTTGTACAGAATCATCCCAACTTTTGTATACTCTAAAGTATCCTTTAATATTTATGAAATTCCCATTTACAAATTCATTCGTGGATAATTTAACTGAAGGTTGTCCATTATATGCCTTTACACCAAATAGATTATTATAATTAGTGGCCAGTTTACTACTACCCCAATTAGATTCTAATATTGCCTGAGACAAACTGATACTAGCTAAAATATTATATTTCCTTTGTGCATCAGTAACTGATGGTAATAACCTATTAATAAAATTACGATGCTTTTTTATTACATTTTTTTGATTATAAATATTATACATATAATTATTTTCGTAATAATAATAGCCTACTGAGAAAATAATAAATACTAAAGTTAAAATTAAAATCAACCAACCAATGTTAATGGTAAATTTACTTTTTCTTTTTTTAATCATTATCATCTCTATTCATATTTATTTATAATTTTAAACTATTTAACACAAAAATAGCAATATCATAGCTAAAAATTGACAAATCAAATTTTTTTAGTTACTTTTAAGATATAGGTTAGGAGATGTATATCTTTGGTAAAGGATAAATTAACAAGTAACGACAAGTCACCATTTGATATTGGAGATAAAGTATCATTTAAACTTGAAAAAAATGTTTTTAATGGAACAATTGAGAAAGCATATAACAATGCTTATCTAATCGCATTTAAATCAAACGATCCAGTATTAGAAGATAAGTATCATGATAAAGTCGTAGTTAGCAATAAAAAGTTAACGATGGTTAAAATGAGTAATCATAATAGTAAAGAAGCTAAGAAAAAAGAAGATAATAAAGACGAAAAAAAGTAGTGATATAAAAAATCACTACTTTTTTATTTTTTGTAATGGAACAGAAATAAGTGGAACAAATATCCCAGATAAAATGGCTTCTATTAATCCATTAGTTCCAGCGATTCCCAATAAATATGGTAAAAGTTCATTAGTATTAATATGATAAATATTAAATGAGTCATTTTTATAAAAAATATAAATTAAAAATAATACAAGAATCGTATTGATCAAGGATCCAATAATTCCTGATAATGACATTAATAACTTATTATTAATCTTATACTTTACCAACTTATGGTAAAACAAACCAGAAACTAAACCAACAAGTATTCTAGGTAATACAGAAATTATAGGATTAATCAGAACAAAAACAGCTAGTGGACTAGTTGGCCACCAAAAAGCCCTAATAAATGTTATTAGTCCCCATACACCACCAAGGATTGCACCATTTTTGCTGCCTAATAAGATTGAAGCAACAATAATAGTAATAGGAATAATAGTAATACTCAAAGGACCAATTGGAATATTACCAATTCCTGGAATAGTAGTTTGGATTAGAATAATTGCTATAAACATCGTTAAAATATTTATATTATAATTTTTATTACTAATAATTACATCCCCTTTTTATAAAATAGGCTTTATTGATTATTATACAAAAATGATATATCAATGTGTATTAAAGTTATCTTCAATAAAATAAAAAGGTACTTTTCATTTATTGAAAAGTACCTTGAAAGTTTAATATTAAAATAAATATTAACGTTTTGAGAATTGACCAGCCTTACGAGCTTTCTTAAGACCTGGTTTCTTACGTTCTTTCATACGAGCATCACGAGTTAATAAACCAGCGCTCTTTAATGGAGCACGGAAATCAGGATCTACTTCTAGTAATGCACGAGCAACCCCATGACGAGCTGCACCAGCTTGTCCTGAGAATCCTCCACCATTAACATTGATTAAAGCATCATAGTTACCTAAAGTTTCAGTAACATTGAATGGTTGCATAACCACTGCTCTTAGGTTAGGGAATGGAATGTAATCTTCAATAGCTTTTTTGTTCATAACTACTTTACCAGTTCCTGGTACTAAAAGTACTCTAGCAACTGAGTCTTTACGACGGCCTGTGCCGCGATATTGTACTTGAGCCAATTAAGTTTCCTCCTTAAATTAGGTTATTAATGTCTAATACTTCAGGGTTTTGAGCTTCATGACCATGATTGCCATCAGCATGTACATGTAAATGTAACAATTGCTTATGAGCTAATGATCCATCAGGCATCATACCTTTAACTGATGTTTCAATTAATTTTTCTGGAGTATCTTCTAACATTTGACCAGCAGTTTTTTGTTTAAGACCACCTAAATAACCTGTGTGGTGGGAGTATACTTTACGACTAGCTTTACGACCTGTTAATGCAACTTTAGAAGCATTAATAACTATAACGTGATCACCAGTATCTACATTAGGTGTAAATGTTGGTTTATTTTTTCCTCGTAAAATAGAAGCAACTGTAGAAGTTAAACGACCCAAACTGATATCAGTTGCATCGATAATGTACCACTTGCGTTCTACTTCACCTGGTTTTGCCATATATGTTGTACGCACTTTAATATTCCTCCATGTTTCTGTGTTTGTTCGACACCAATATAAGTTTCCGGGGCTTATCGTGGGGCAAACAATACCATAACTAATGATACAAAGTTCGCTCTAAAAAGTCAACCATAAAAATTATCTTTGGTGATATGGTAATTTGGTTGGATGATTAGGATCGTCACCTTCATAGTAAACGTGTTTTAGATATAATCCGCTTGCTGGTACAGTTCTTCGAGCTTCGTTTCTATCTTTTATTTTATAAAGTCTTAAAATATCATGCTCGTTACGCTTACCAGCACCAATTTCTAAAACAACTCCAACTAAAATTCTAACCATGTTGTATAAAAATCCATTACCATAGAATTCAAAAATTATTTCACTTTTATCAGAATTAAAATTACATTTAGCCTCATAAATTGTACGAATATTAGTCTTTGCACTTGATCCAGATGCAACAAAACTCGTAAAATCATGTTCCCCTATTAAATCTTTCAATGCAATGTTAATTTTACTAATATCAACTGGAAATTTCCACTGAGCTGTATAGAATCTTTTAAATGGATCTTTAAATTCTCCCAGATACATACGGTACATATATTTTTTACCTGAAACATCATATCTAGCATGAAAATTAGAGCTAACTATTTTAACATCTAAAATTTTAATATCTAATGGTAACATGCTGTTAAGACCCTTCAACATATTAATTTCTTTTAAATCATAAGGAAAATCAAAATGAGCAACTTGTCCTAGAGCATGCACCCCAGCGTCAGTTCTACCAGAACCATAAACTGATATATGTTCTTTGGGACTTTTGGCCATTTTATTAACTACTTTAGTTAAAGTTCCTTCTATAGTTCTTTCATTAGGTTGACGTTGAAAACCAGAAAAGTTAGTACCATCATATGCCATTATTATTTTATAACGTTGACTCAATTTTTATCCCCTACTTTCTTAATATAAAGATAATCATAGAAATGAACACTGCTAAAAATAATGATAATGTATCAAAATTAGACCAACCATAATTATTATAATGAGTCCTTCTATTATTTATTCGATAACCTCTAGATTCCATGGCTACGCTTAAATTATCAGCATGTTTAAAAGCACTAACAAATAGTGGTATTAATAATGGAATAAATGATTTCACTCTTTTAACTAAACCGCCACTGCCAAAATCAACTCCCCTGGATCTTTGAGCATCCATAATGGTTTTTGTTTCATCAGTTAAGGTGGGAACGAATCTTAATGCAATAGAAATCATAAGAGAAAATGTTTCAACAGGGAATTTCAATTTTTTCAAAGGCCTTAACAAAATACTAATTCCACTAGATATTTCTAATGGATCAGTAGTAATAGTTAAAATTGTAGAAAGAGAAATGATTAATATAAATCTCATAAAAAGAAATATTGCATTTTTTATACCAAACGTATTTATATTAATTATACCAATTTTGTAAATCGTCTCTCCGCCAGAACTAAATAATATTTGTATAGCAATTGTAAACAATATTATCCATATTAAGGGCATTATTCCTTTAAAAAACATTTTAATAGGACTCTTGGATAAAAATATTAAGGCAATTACAAATAAGCTCATTGCAGAGTAGCTCAATAAACCATTAGCAAAAAAAACTAATATAACAAAATAAAAACATAAAAATATTTTAGCCGCTGGATTCATTTTATGAATAATTGAATCCATTGGTAAATATCGACCAAATATAAAATTATCCATAAGCAACTAACATTCCTTTAATTTATTTATAATAGCATTAATCAAATCATCTTCATCTAAATGTAAATTATTTAATTTAAATCCTCTTTCATTGAGCATCAAATTAATTTTTACACTAACAGGCATCTGTAAATCATACTTTTTTAACAAATTAGTATTAGCGAATAATTCATCTGGATAACATTGTTTAACTAAGTTACCATCTTGCATAACAATAACTTCATCTGAATATTTTGCAACATCATCCATCTGATGACTAACTAAAATAATTGTAATGTCTTGATTCTTATTAAGATCATTAATTAAATTCATAATGAATTTTTTACCCTCAGGATCTAATCCAGCAGTTGGTTCATCTAATATCAATATTTCTGGGTTAGTGGCTAACACATCTGCGATTGCTACTCTACGTTGTTGACCACCTGATAATTCAAAGGGAGATTTATTAAGTAGGTCTTTATCAATTCCAACAATTTTAGCAACGTTTTTTACAATATCAGAAATTTTGTCCTCTTCGTATCCAAAGTTTAATGGACCAAAAGCAATATCTTCTTTAACCGTGTTAGCAAATAATTGTTGTTCAGGAAATTGAAACACCATACCTACTTTTCTTCTTAATTTTTTTAGATTTTTATTATTAGTCTTAGAATTAATGGTAAAGTTCCCAACATTAATTGTTCCTGAATTAGGTTTTAATAGTGCATTAATATGTTTAACTAATGTTGATTTTCCACTTCCAGTCTTGCCCACAATTGAAACAAAAGAACCCGCTTTTATTTTTAAGTTTATATTATTAAGTGCAGTATGCTGAAAAGGAGTATTCATTTGATATTTATAAATTACATTTTTGAATAATACTGAGTTATCCATTTTACAATCTCCTCATCATTAATATAATTATTTCCTATATTAAATCCATTTTTTTTCAATTGTAATCTAAGTTTCTCTGAAAAAGGAATTTCTAATCCATAATTTTCAACATCATCTAATTCATTAAATAATTTTAAAGGAGAAATATTTTTTATAAGATTACCATCTTTTAATAAAAGAACCCTATCAGAATATTGAATCTCATTCATATCATGAGTTATAGATAAAACTGTTAATTTATTCTTTATTCTTAATTTATTAATTAAATTTATTATTACTTTTTTTGCTTTAGGATCCAACATACTGGTAGATTCGTCTAAGATTATTATTTTGGGTAAGATAGCTATTACACCTGCTAGAGCAACTCTTTGCTGCTGACCTCCAGAAAGTTTTGATGGGTTACTATCCTTATATTTAAGCATATCAACTTCTTTCAAAGAATTATCAACTATTTTATGCATTTTTGAAATATTATATTGTCTGTTTTCTAAGCCAAATGCAACATCTTCTTTTACTGTAGATGCGACGAACTGATTTTCAGGATTTTGAAATACTATTCCTATTTTATCTCTAACATCGCCCAAATTTTTATTATCTATTTTTAAATTATCTACTATAATATCACCATTATTAGATTTAATTAAACCATCAAGTAAATTAATTAAAGTAGTTTTACCACTCCCATTTTTACCAATTATTGATACCCATTCACCCTCATCAATAGAAAAAGATAAATCGTTAATGGCATTTTTATTTGCATCATCATATTTAAAACTTATATTTCTAACATCAATAATATTATTTGCCATAGATATCCCTCTAAATAAATAATTTTATGTATAAAAAAATCACTATAAGTATATTAGTGCAAAGTATTTTATACTCCATTCAAGCTAGACTTGGAAAAACCATCATCATAACGCTCTATACTAATATACCTAGTGATTTATTGTTGCTATTTAAATGTTTATTTTTAATTAATGATTAATCAACTAATTGTAAAATAACCATTGATGCACCGTCACCACGACGAGGCATTGTTTTCATAATACGTGTGTAACCACCGTTACGTTCTGCATATTTAGGAGCAATTTCATCAAAAAGCTTTTGTAATGCAGTAGTAACAGTTACATCATCACCATCTTCTTTTGCATCAGCAACAACATTTTGTAAAAATGCAGCAGCTTGACGACGAGCATGAAGATCGCCACGTTTACCAAGAGTGATCATTTTTTCAGCAGTTGAACGTACTTCTTTAGCACGAGCTTCTGTAGTCTTAATTTCACCGTTAACTAATAAATCAGTAGTTAGGTTACGTAATAATGAACGACGATGTGCACTGGTACGTTGTAATTTACGGTAACTCATAAATGGATATCCTCCTTTATACTAATCTTCTTTACGCAATGATAATCCAAGGTCTTCTAACTTATGTTTTACTTCAACAAGTGACTTACGTCCTAAGTTTCTAACCTTCATCATATCAGCTTCACTTTTGTCAGTTAATTCTTGAACAGTGTTGATTCCAGCACGCTTCAAACAATTGTATGAACGAACAGATAAGTCTAATTCTTCAATTGTCATTTCTAACATTTTTTCCTTGTGTGTTTCTTCTTTTTCAACCATAACTTCAGCATTTTTAGCTTCATCGGTTAAATCAACAAACATTTCAAGGTGTTCGGTTAAAATCTTGGCAGCTAAACTTACAGCTTCACTTGGAGTGATAGAACCATCAGTCCAAACGTCTAAGGTAAGTTTATCGTAATCAGATCTTTGACCAACACGTGCATTTTCAACTTGATAATTAACACGTTCGATTGGGGTATAAATGGAATCAACTGGTAAGACACCGATTGGCATTCCATCATTACGAGCCTTATTCTCATCTGCAGAAACATATCCACGACCCTTATTGGCAGTCATTCTCATATGGAATGTAGCGCCGTCGGCAACAGTGGCAATGTGTAATTCTGGATTTAATACAGTTACATCACTATCAGCTTGGATATCACCAGCAGTTACTTGTGCAGGTCCAGTAACATTGATTTCCATTGACTTTTCTTCATCGTCAGATGATTCAAGTTTTAATGAAAGCTTTTTAATATTTAAAATGATTTGTGTTACATCTTCCACTACACCAGGTACAGTAGAAAATTCATGTAAAACATTATCAATTTGAATACTTGTTACCGCAGCACCAGGTAAAGATGAAAGTAAAATTCTACGCAACGAGTTTCCAAGAGTTGTTCCATATCCACGTTCTAGTGGTTCAACAACAACTTCTCCATAATTATCAGTTTCATCAATCTTATGAATATTAGGTTTTTCAAATTCAATCATTCTTATCTTCTACCCCTTTCAAAACGCTATGAGTTAATATTAATTATTTCCATCTAAAATGATGAACATAAATTAAACTCTACGACGCTTTGGAGGACGAGATCCATTATGTGGAACTGGAGTAACATCACGAATAGCAGCAACTTCTAAACCAGTTGATTGAAGAGCACGGATAGCTGATTCACGACCTGAACCAGGACCTTTAACTGCAACTTCTACAGATTTCATACCATGTTCCATTGATGATTTAGCAGCAGCTTCTGCAGCCATTTGAGCAGCAAATGGAGTAGATTTACGACTACCACGGAATCCTAAAGAACCAGCAGATGACCATGCAATAGCATTTCCTTGCATATCAGTAATCATAACTAATGTGTTATTAAAAGTAGAATGAATATGAGCAACACCAGCTTCGATATTCTTCTTTGCTCTACGTTTACGTGAACCTTTCTTTTGAACCATGATTTACTAACCTCCTTTATTAATTATTTTTTACCAGCGATGGTAGCTGTCTTTTTACCCTTACGAGTACGAGCATTATTTTTAGTATGTTGACCTCTAAGTGGTAATCCACGACGATGACGCATTCCACGGTAAGAACCAATTTCTTGAAGTTTCTTAATATTCATTCTTACTTCACGACGTAAGTCACCTTCAATTTTGTAACCGTCAACAACTTCACGAATCTTTTCTTCTTGTTCAGAACTTAAGTCACGAACACGAATATCTTCAGAAACGCCAGCTTTTGAAAGAATTTCAGCAGCTCTACTTTGACCAATTCCAAAGATACTAGTTAAACCAATAACAATACGCTTGTCACGTGGTAAATCAATTCCGGCGATACGAGCCATTAAAATACACCTCCTGTGATATTAAATAAATTACTTGCCTTGTCTTTGTTTATGTTTAGGATTAGAACAAATAACCATAACACGGCCTTTTCTTCTAATAACTTTACAGTTTTCACACATTGGTTTTACTGATGGTCTTACCTTCATTATAATAACCCTCCTATATTTAAAGACAGTACTACTTATTTATAACGGTAAGTAATACGTCCCTTGCTTAAATCATATGGTGACATTTCAACAGTGACACGATCACCAGGTAATATTCTAATGTAATGCATTCTAATTTTACCTGATACGTGAGCTAAAATTTCATGTCCATTTTCCAATTCAACACGAAACATAGCATTAGGTAAAGTTTCAGTTACTTTACCTTCAATTTCAATAACATTATCTTTAGACAAAGAATTTCCTCCTCGAAACTACGATTCTTTATAAACTTTGGGTACACATTAAAATATTAAATTAAGTAGTATTAATCCCGAAATCGTTAATAAAACCGCAAATACACATGAGTTAGTTTATCATATAAACCAACTTACGGCAACATTCTAAAATTTTAATAAATTATAGGTTCTTGAGTATTTTGTCAATGTCTTCAGTAACATTATCAATATTTTGACTACCATCAACGGTATACAATAAGTCAAGACCTTTGTAAAAATCAATTAATGGTGTATTCATTTTAATGTTTACATCTAAACGATTTTTAACAGTTTCAGGTTTGTCATCACTACGTTGATAAAATTCATGACCACCACAAATATCACAAGTATTATCAACCTTAGGTTTTTTATATAGTTTATGGTAAGTTGCTCCACAATTTTTACATATAAATCTACCAGAAAGTCGATCAATAAGAATTTTAGGGTCAACATCAATATTTATAACAGCATCCAATGGACGATCTAAATCACTACTAATCTTTTGTAAAGCATTAGCTTGATCAAGAGTTCTAGGAAAACCATCTAACATATATCCTTTTTTAGTATCATCTTGTGCAAGACGATCTTTAACAATTCCACATGTTACATCATCAGGAACCAAATTCCCTTTGTCAATATATTGTTTGGCCTTTATTCCCATTTCAGTCTGATTTTTTATAGCGGCCCTAAAGATATCTCCAGTAGAGATATGTGGGATTCCATAATTTTTAATAATAGTTTCAGCCTGAGTACCTTTACCGGCACCAGGTAAACCCATTAAAATCAAATTCATTGTCATATTATTTTTCCTCCTTACACAAAATTTTATAAATCTTTAGGTCTAGGATCTTGAATAAAACCAACATATTCTTGCTTCATCATTAATCCACGAATTTGACTAATTGTTTGGATAGCAACTCCAACAACAATTAGTAAACTTGTACCTCCAAGTCCAATTGACTCATCAAGATTCCATAAATTTTGTGCAATTAAAGGAATAAGAGCAACAATTCCTAAGAATAAGGCACCAACAACACTAAGTCTCATAAGCAACTTAGAAACATAGGTCTGTGTTCCATTACCTGGCCAAACACCAGAAATGTAACTACCTTGTTTTTGTAAATTCTTAGACAACTTTTCAGGGTTAACCTGAACGAACGCATAAAAGAATGTAAATAAAACAATTAAGAATGTATACAAAGTAGCACCAGATAGAGTTTGCATATTAAAAATATCACTCAAAATCTTGTACCAACCGTCACCAGAATGTTTACTTGCAAAAAACATCAAAATAGCTTGAGGTGTTGAAATAAACGAACTGGCAAAAATTACAGGGATAACACCAGCAACATTCACTTTTAAAGGCAAGTAACTGTTATCTGATGCTCCAGTTTCTCTTCTTGTATATTGAATTGGAATTCTGCGTTCAGCTTGTTGAACCCAAGTAACAAATGTAACAATTATTAGAACTATTATGAACAATAGAATTATAAATATAATTGATTGCCATAATTGAGAAGAAGTATCTCCAACAATATATTCTTTATATAATTGTTGAATTCCAACAGGAATTCTAGCGATAATCCCAGCAAAGATTATCATTGAAACACCTTGACCGATTCCTCGATCAGTAATCATGTCACCCATCCAAGTAGTTAACATTGATCCACCGGTTAAAATTAAACCAATACTTATATAAGTAGAAGGACCTGGATGTTGAACAAGGTTCAAACTACTTAAAGTATTAAATCCGGCTGTAATTCCAATAGACTGTACAAATGCAAGAACTACTGTTAAAACTCTAGTAACTTGATTTAATTTTTTACGTCCAACTTCACCTTGTTTACTCCATTCAACAAAGCGAGGAACAATATCCATTTGTAAAAGCTGAACAATAATTTGTGCAGTAATATATGGTGAAACACCCATAGCGAATAGTGAATAATTAGTTAATCCACCACCACTAAAGGTGTTTAAAATGCTAACCAAACCAGATGAAGCAACGCTTTGGAGTGCTTTGGCGTTTATCCCAGGAACAGTAATATATGCTCCAAGTCTAAATACAATCAAAACTCCTAAGGTAAAAAGAATTTTATTTCTAATACTCTTTACTTTAAAAGCGTTTTTCAAGGTTGATAGCATTTAGATCACCTCAATCTTACCGCCAGCGTTTTCAATTGCTGACTTAGCAGCATTTGAAAATTTACTTGCTTTTACAGTTAACTTTTTGCTGATTTCACCATTACCAAGAACCTTAACTCCGCTCTTAGCATTTTTAATTGCTCCAGATTCTTTAAGAGTTTCTGGAGTAACTTCAGCACCATCATCAAATTGATCTAAAACAGATAAGTTAACAATAGCATATTCTTTACGGTTAATATTAGTGAAACCACGTTTTGGCATTCTACGGTAGAAAGGCATTTGACCACCTTCAAAGCCTAGACGGGTCTTACTACGAGCTTTTTGACCTTTTTGTCCACGACCAGAAGTCTTACCTTTACTTCCTAATCCACGACCAAGACGTTGTCTTGATGAACGTGAACCTTCAGCAGCTTTTAATTCATGTAATTTCATTATAAAAGTGCACCTCCTTGTTATTTATTAATCAACTTGTTCAACTTTAACTAAGTGTGCAATATGGAATAGAGCTCCACGAGTTGCTTCGTTATCAGGCTTAACAACAGTACTATTAATGCGACCTAATCCTAGTGCACTAACGATTTTACGTTGTTTGGGGAGACGGTGAGTTGCACTATGAGTTAAAGTAATCTTTAATTGAGCCATCTTATAAACCCCTCCTTATTCTGCTAAATGTTGAGCAGAAACGCCACGTAAAGTAGCAACTTTTTCTGCACTCTTCAATGATTTTAATCCGGCAAAAGTTGCACGAATTGCATTGATTGGAGTATCTGAACCTAAACGCTTACTTGTAACATCGCCGATACCAGCTAATTCCATAACTGAACGAACAGCTCCACCAGCAGCAACTCCAGAACCTTCTTCAGCAGGTTTTAACATGATCTTACCGCCACCGAATGTACCGATAATTTCATGAGGAATAGTTGTACCAACTCTTGAAACAGTAATTAAGTTCTTACGACCATCATCAACAGCCTTACGAATTGCATCTGGAACTTCTTGAGCTTTACCAGTTCCAAATCCAACATGTCCATTTCTATCACCAACAACAACTAAAGCTGCAAAACGTAGACGACGTCCACCTTTAACTACCTTAGTAATACGGTTAATTGAAACGACAGTATCTTCAAGTTCTAACTTATTTGGATCAATAAATTCTGCCATTTGTGGTTATTCCTCCTTTTTTAAAATTCTAATCCGTTTTCACGTGCAGCATCAGCTAATGCTTGAACACGTCCATGGTATAAGTATCCACCACGATCGAAAACAACATTTTTGATATTTTTTTCAACAGCGCGTTTTGCAATTAAAGCACCAACAGAACTTGCTTGTTCTGTTTTGTTTGCACCATTTACGTCTTTACTTAAAGTTGAGGCACTAGCAAGCGTAACACCCTCTACGTCATCAATAACTTGAGCGTAGATGTTTTGGTTAGAACGATATACGTTCAAACGTGGGCACACAGCAGTACCAGAGATCTTGTTACGGACACGCAAGTGACGACGTTGACGTGTCTTATTTTTGTCTGGTTTATTAATCAAAATAGTCACCTCTTAATTGAATTTGTAAAATTGACTAAATAACAAGCAAATACTTATTATTTACCAGTCTTACCTTCCTTACGACGAACAACTTCGCCTTCATAACGAATACCTTTACCTTTATATGGTTCAGGTGAACGTACAGCACGAACTTTAGCAGCAAAGTCACCAACATGTTCTTTGTTGATACCACTAACATTAATAGTTAAACTATCTGGGGTTTCAACTTTTAGATCATCATTGATTTGAATTTCAACAGGGTTTGAGTAACCAACATTTACTTCCAATACTGAGCCCTTAGCTTGAGCACGGTAACCAACACCGACTAATTTAAGGGTTTTCTTAAAGCCATTAGTTACACCTTCAACCATGTTATTTAAGTTAGCACGCATAGTACCGTGCATAGCACGTACCTTATTGCTATATCTCACAGCAGGTTCAAATGTTACGATATTATCTTTAACATTCATTTTAATGTTTGGTGAAAATTCACGAGTTAAAGAACCCTTTTCACCCTTAACAGTTACATTGTTACCTTCAGTAGTTAATTCAACACTTTCTGGTAAAACAATTTTTCTATAACCAATACGACTCATTTATTACACCTCCAGTTCAAGAGAAAAGTATTACCAAATGTATGCTAATACTTCTCCACCAATTTTTTTAGCACGAGCTTCTTTATCGGTGATAACACCTTCAGAAGTTGAAATAACTGCAACACCTAAACCATTTAATACTTTAGGAATTGAATCAGATTTTACATATGAACGTAGACCTGGCTTTGAAATACGTTTCAAACCAGAAATAACATGTTCATTGTTTTTACCATATTTAAGGAATACACGAATAACACCTTGTTTGTCATCATCCATATATTCAACATCGCGAACAAAACCTTCACGTTTTAAAATTTCAGCAATGCTTTTTTTAATTTTTGAAGCTGGAACTTCAACAGATTCGTGACGAGCCATATTAGCGTTACGAACTCTTGTTAAAAAGTCAGCGATTGGATCTGTCATGGACATTAACGTAACCTCCTTTTTACTAAGTTAATTTTACCAACTTGCCTTCTTCATACCAGGAATTTGGCCCTTATGAGCAAGATCTCTGATACATAGACGGCATAAATGAAATTTTTTGTAAACTGAATGAGGTCTTCCACAACGTTCACAACGAGTGTAATTTCTAGTTGAAAACTTAGCAGGACGTTCACTCTTTACAATAAGTGCTTTTCTAGCCATATTTATACCCTCCTATTATTTTGCAAATGGCATACCGAATTGAGTCAATAATTCTTTTGATTCTTCATCAGTATTTGCAGTAGTTACAACAACGATATCTAAACCACGAACGCGATTAACGTTATCATAATTAATTTCAGGGAAAATTAATTGTTCACGAACACCTAATGTGTAGTTACCACGGCCATCGAATGAACGATTATTAACACCATGGAAATCACGAACACGAGGTAGTGAAACATTAACTAATTTGTCTAAGAAATCATACATACGTTCACCACGTAAAGTAACTTTAGCACCAATTGACATACCTTCACGTAAACGGAAACCAGCAATTGATTTTTTAGCCTTAGTTACTAAAGGTTTTTGTCCAGAAATTTGAGTTAATTCTGAAACAGCTTCGTCTAAATTCTTAGCATTAGTAACAGCGTCACCAACACCCATATTTAGAACAATTTTATCAAGCTTAGGTGCTTGCATAATTGATGAGTAGTTAAACTTATCAACTAATGATTTTGAAATTTCATCTTTGTATTTGTCTTGTAAACGGTTTGACATGGAAAGGTATCCTCCTTTCAATTAAAATTAATCGATTGATTTGTTAGATTTTTTGGAAATACGAACTTTCTTACCATTTTCAATTTTGAAACCAACCTTTGTTGGTTCGTTAGTTGATGGGTCAATTAACATTACGTTAGAAACATGAATAGGTGCTTCGATATCATTGATTCCACCTTGTGGATTTGATTGAGAAGCTTTTTGATGTTTTTTAACAATGTTAATACCTTCAACAATTACGCGATTTTGTGATGAGATAGTTTTAGTAACAGTTCCTTCTTTACCTTTATCTTTACCACTAATTACGCGAACTTTGTCACCAGTTTTAATAAACATTTATTGGCACCTCCTTGGTTAACAGTAGTTAATTAAAGTACTTCAGGCGCTAAAGAAACAATCTTCATGAATTTGTTGTCACGTAGTTCACGTGCAACAGGTCCAAAAATACGTGTTCCTTTTGGACTTTTATCGTCTTGAACTAACACAGCAGCATTTTCATCGAAACGGATGTATGAACCATCTGAACGACGTGCAACAGCTTTAGTTCTAACAATAACAGCTTTAACAACGTCACCTTTTTTGACAACGCCACCTGGTGTTGCTTGTTTTACAGTAGCAACAACAATATCACCGATACCTGCATATCTTCTGCTTGATCCACCTAAAACTTTAATAGTTAAAAGTTCACGAGCACCTGAGTTATCAGCAACTTTCAAACGACTTTCTTGTTGAATCATAGCTAATACCCTCCTTCCGGTATTTACTCAGAATACGATAAATTAAAACATTCTAAAATATTAAATAGTAACATCTTTTTTAACGATATTAACTAAGCGGAAATGTTTTGTAGCTGACAATGGTCGTGTTTCCATAATTTCAACGATATCACCAGTTTTAGCTTCATTGTTTTCATCATGAGCTTTGTACTTCTTTGAGTACTTAACACGTTTTCCGTAAGTAGAATGTGTCTTATAAGTTTCAACAACAACAGCAATTGTCTTGTCCATTTTGTCTGAAACAACACGGCCTCTGTAGACCTTACGCATATTACGTTCCATTAACATTAACCTCCTTTATCGTATTCTTATTTGTTTAATTCTTGTTGACGCAATGCAGTTTTAATACGTGCAATGTTTTTACGAACCTTCTTCAATCTTGCAGTGTTTTCCAATTGACCAGTAGCTAATTGAAAACGAAGGTTGAATAGTTCTTCTTTGTAGCTTTGTTCTTTTTCATGCATTTGAGCAGTGGTTAGTTCATTAATTTCTTTAGCCTTCATTTGATTCGCCACCTACTTCCTCACGTTTAATAATCTTTGTTCGAACAGGAAGTTTAGTAGAAGCTAAACGCAAAGCTTCTTTAGCAACTTCATCAGAAACTTCTCCAATTTCAAATAGGATTTTTCCACGCTTAACTGGAGCAACCCAACCAGCAGGAGAACCTTTTCCGTTACCCATACGAACCCCTACACCTTTTTCAGTGTAAGATTTATGAGGGAAAATTTTAATCCAAACTTTCCCACCACGCTTCATATATCTTGTAATAGCAATACGGCAAGCTTCAATTTGACGATTGGTAATCCAATGTGAATCCAAAGCTTTTAAACCGTAACTACCAAAAGCAACAGTGTTTCCACCTTTTGAATGTCCACGTAGTTTACCACGGTGTTCACGACGGAACTTAACACGTTTTGGTACTAGCATGTTTATTTCCCTCCTTTATTATTATCTTTCTTATCATCAGCTACTTGTGGTAAAACTTCACCACGATAGATCCAAGTTTTAACACCAATTGAACCATAAGTAGTGTGAGCTTCTTCCCATGAGTAGTCAATGTCTGCTCTTAATGTATGCAATGGAACAGTACCTTCAGCATATGATTCAACACGTGACATGTCAGCACCATTTAAACGACCGGATACTTGAGTTTTAACACCCTTAGCACCTGCTCTACTTGCACGTTGCATACCTTGGCGCATTGCACGACGGAAAGCTACACGGCCTTCTAATTGACGAGCAATGTTTTCACCAACTAATTTAGCATCTAAATCAGGTTTCTTAATTTCAATAATGTTGATATGAACTCTTTTACCTGTTAATGCATTTAATTCTTTACGAAGATTTTCGACTTCTGATCCGCCTTTACCGATAACCATTCCTGGTTTTGCAGTGTTGATTGAAATATTAACACGCTTTGCAGCACGTTCAATTACAACTCTTGATACGGAAGCGTCAGCGAGTCTTTTACTAATATATTCACGGATTTTCAAGTCTTCATTCAAATCGCTAGCAAAATCAGCTTTTTCAGCATACCATTTTGCGTCCCAATCACGAATAATTCCGACACGTAATCCGGTAGGATTTATCTTTTGACCCACGGCTAATCCCTCCTTATTTTTCTGAAACTATCACAGTAATGTGACTTGTACGTTTATTAATTGGAGAAGCAGAACCTTTAGCACGAGGACGGAAACGTTTTAAAGTTGGTCCTTCGTTAACAAAAACTTCGCTTACTACCAAGTCTTCACGATCTAAATCAAAATTGTTTTCTGCATTAGCTACAGCTGACATTAAAACTTTTGAAACAACTGGTGAAGCACTTCTTGGAGTGAACTTCAAAATACCAGCAGCTTCAGAAACGCTTTTACCTCTAATAAGATCAACTACAAGGCGGACCTTACGAGCGGCAATACGAACAGTTCTAGCAGTAGCTTGTGCTGATGTAACTTGTTCAGCCATTTGTTATCCTCCTTGCTTAGACAGTTTTCTTATCGTCGCCATTTCCATGCCCATGGAAAGTACGAGTTGGTACAAATTCACCTAATTTATGTCCTACCATGTCTTCTTGTACATATACAGGAACATTCTTTCTTCCATCGTATACAGCAATAGTGTAACCGATGAAACTAGGGAAAATTGTTGAACGACGTGACCATGTTTTGATTACGTCTTTCTTATCTTGGTCTTTTTGAGCATCAATTTTCTTTAAAAGATGCTTATCGGCAAAAGGTCCCTTTTTTAAACTACGACCCATTATGAAACCTCCTCTTCAATAACGTTATAGAGAAATATATACCTAAAAGTATATATCAGTTTATTACATCTTTGATCCTTTACGACGACGTACAATAAACTTGTTGGAACGAGCTTGTCTCTTACGAGTTTTCTTACCATTAGTTTTCTTATGCCATGGTGATAATGGTGATGGGTAACCAACTGGAGCTTTACCTTCACCACCACCATGAGGGTGATCGTTAGGGTTCATTACAGAACCACGAACATGTGGACGTTGACCCTTGTAACGGTTACGACCAGCTTTACCAACATTTACTAATGAGTGTTCTTCATTACCCATGCTTCCAATAGTTGCACGGTTAACTGAAAGAATCATACGAACTTCACCAGAAGCTAATCTAACTAATGCGTATTTTCCTTCTTTACCTAACAATTGAGCAGAAGCACCAGCAGAACGAACTAATTGTCCACCCTTACCTGGTTTTAATTCAATGTTGTGAATAGTTGTACCAACTGGAATGTTGTTAAGTGGTAATGAATTACCAACCTTAATATCAGCATTTTCTCCAGATTGAACTTTATCGCCAACCTTTAATCCTTTAGGTGCAAGAATATATTTCTTGATACCATCAGAATATACAACTAATGCAATATTAGCAGTACGGTTTGGATCGTATTCAATAGTCTTTACAGTACCATCAACATCATCATGATTACGTTTAAAATCAATGATACGGTATTGGTTTTTATTACCACCACCGCGATGACGAACTGTCATATGACCATAATTATTACGACCAGCAGTATGTGACTTGGAAGCCAATAATGACTTTTCTGGTTTTGAGGTTGTAATAACATCATAATCAAGACCAGTCATATTACGACGACCATTAGTGGTTGCTTTGTATGTTTTAATAGCCACGGTATTTCCCTCCTATGTTTATATTTTATTTATCGCTAAATAATTTAATTTCTTTTGAATCGTTTGATAAAGTAGCAATAGCTTTACGACGTTTCTTAGTGTATCCTTCGTAACGTCCTTGACGCTTTAGCTTACCTTTAAGATTCATAATATTTACTTTAACAACTTTAACATCAAAGATGTCTTCAATTGCATTTTTTACTTGTGTTTTAGTTGCTCGTACGTCAACGTCAAAAGTGTATTTTTTGTTGTCCATCATTGCTGTTGATTGTTCAGTAACAACTGGGCGTAAAATAATCTCACGTGATTCCATTATGCGAGCACCTCCTCTACTTGAGAAAGAGCAGCCTTTGTGATGACAATCTTGCTACTATTAACAACAGCTAAAGTATTTAGGCTCTTTGCGCTAATTACTTCAACATTATCAATGTTACGAGCTGATAAAGCAGCGTTTTTATTGTCTTCCTCCAAGACTACTAATGTCTTAGCTGAAGCGTTTAATTTGTTTAATGATTCTGAGAAGTCCTTAGTTTTAGGAGCATCAAAGTTTAATGAATCAACAACAACAAAGTCATCATTAGCAACTTTTTCTGATAAAACAGATTTAATAGCTAAACGACTAACTTTCTTTGGTAAATGGTAACCGTATGAACGTGTAGTAGGTCCAAAAACGATTCCACCTCCACGAAATTGTGGTGAACGGATTGAACCTTGACGAGCACGTCCAGTACCCTTTTGACGCCATGGTTTTTTACCACCACCACTAACGGCATGTCTATTTTTAACAGCATGTGTACCTTGACGTAAAGATGCTCTTTGCATAGTTACAACGTCAAATACAACGCTATCGTTTTGTTCAATAGCAAAAATTTCATCGTTTAAATCAACGTTGCCATTTTTACTACCATCTTGTTTATATAATGCTACGCTTGTCATTTATGGTTCCTCCTTTCTTATTTTTGTGATCCGCGAGCAGCAGATTTAATTGTTAAGAATGATTTATTAGCACCAGGAACGTTACCTTTAATTAAGATTACGTTGTTGTCAACATCAGCCTTAACAACTTCAAGATTTTGAATAGTAACTTGTTTGTTACCCATTCTACCAGGTAATTTCATACCCTTTGTAACTCGGTTAATAATAACACCAAGTGAACCAGGACGACGATGGTATCTTGAACCGTGAGTTTCAGGTCCTCTACCTTGGCCATCTTTATGAACGTTACCTTGGTAACCATGACCTTTTGTAATTCCTGTTACATCTACGATGTCACCGGCTTCAAAAATGTCTGCCTTAACTTCGTCTGCTACATTGTAATCGCTAAGCTCAACATTTCTGATTTCTTTAATGAAGCGCTTAGGATTTGTATTTGCTTTTGCTACATGACCTTTTTCTGGCTTGTTACTTAAAACATCACGCTTGTCATCGTAACCCAATTGGATAGCATTGTATCCATCGCTTTCAGTTGACTTTGTTTGTAACACAACGTTTGGTGTTACATCAACAGCAGTAACTGGAATTAATTCACCATTTTCAGTGAAAACTTGAGTCATTCCGACCTTTTTACCTAAGATTCCTTTTTTGGTCATGAGTACACCTCCGATATATTGTAATTTTTAATTATAGTTTGATTTCGATATCAACACCACTTGGTAAATCAAGTTTCATTAATGAATCAACAGTTTTTGGTGTTGGGTTTAAGATGTCAATTAAACGTTTGTGAGTTAACATTTCAAATTGTTCACGTGACTTCTTAAATTTATGTGGTGAAGCTAGAACAGTATAAACAGTTCTATCTGTTGGCAATGGAATTGGACCAGAAATGTTGGCACCAGTTCTTTGCGCAGTAGCCACAATTTTTTCAGCTGATTGGTCTAAAGTGCGGTGTTCATATGCCTTTAAACGAATACGAATTTTTTGTTTTGCCATTGTTTTCCCTCCTCGCCTTTATTTAAAAATAAGACTAGCTCCGTGGAAATTACCGCCACGCCCTATCATGGCAAAGCGGCCGGGTGTGTCGCAACCTCCCACATCAAAGCCTGAATTAGATAACTGTACAGGAACATAGATGTCCCTCAAACAGGTACCTCTATATAATACAAAAAATATGCAAATAACGCAAGGGATTTTACATAATTATTTATGAAAGATATAGAATAAATATTGTTAAATTACATAATAAAAAAAGTGTTGAATAAATTCAACACTTTTTATTATAAAATTATTCATTTCCACCATTTTTTTCAATGATTTCTTCTTGAATAGCCTTAGGAACAGCTGAGTAATGATCAAATGTCATTGTGAAAGTACCTCTACCTTGTGAAGCAGAACGTAAGGTAGTAGCATAACCAAACATTTCTGATAGTGGAACAAATGCATGGATAAGTTGAGCTTTATTTCTAACTTCCATACCTTCAACACTACCACGACGTGAAGTAACTTGTCCCATAACATCACCCATGTATTCTTCAGGAACAACAATATCAACTTTCATAATTGGTTCCAAAATAACTGGGCCAGCAGTTTTAGCAGCGTTCTTCAATGCAATTGATGCAGCAACCTTAAATGCAGCTTCAGATGAATCGACATCATGATAACTACCATCATATAACTTAGCTTTAACATCAATTAATGGGTATCCAGCAAGAACACCATTAGCCATTGATTCTTTTAGACCTTGTTCAACTGATGGAATGAATTCACGAGGAACAACACCACCAACGATAGCGTCTTCGAATTCAAAACCTTTACCAGTTTCGTTTGGAGTAAATTCAATAGAAACATCACCATATTGACCTTTACCACCAGATTGACGAATAAATTTACCTTGAGCCTTAGTTGGCTTAGTAAATGCTTCTCTATAAGCAACTTGTGGAGCACCAATTTTAGCTTCAACATTAAATTCACGTTTCAAACGATCAATAATGATGTTCAAGTGAAGTTCACCCATACCAGCAATAATAGTTTCACCAGTTTCATTATTAGTTTCAGCCTTAAATGTTGGATCTTCTTCAGCTAATTTTTGTAAAGCAATGTCCATCTTATCTTGGTCAGCCTTAGTCTTAGGTTCAACAGAAACACTAATAACTGGGTCTGGGAAGACCATTGATTCAAGATGTAAAGGATGTTTTTGATCAGTTAAAGAATCACCAGTAGTAGTATTCTTCAAACCAATAGCAGCAGCAATATCACCAGAGAATACTTCAGGAATTTCTTTTCTATGGTTTGAATGCATTTGTAGTAAACGACCAACACGTTCACGTTTGTCCTTAGTAGCATTTAAAACATATGAACCAGCTTCAAGAGTACCTTGGTATACACGAATATAAGTTAAACGACCAACATATGGATCAGTTGCAACCTTAAATGCTAATGAAGCAAATGGTTTACTGTCATCAGCTTTTAGTTCAACATCATCACCAGTTTCTGGATCAGTTGCCTTGTAAGGACGAACATCTAATGGTGATGGTAAGTATTCAAGAACAGCATCCATTAACATTTGAATACCTTTGTTCTTAAATGCTGAACCAGCTAGAACAGGGAAGAATTCAAGATTTAATGTACCCTTACGGATAGCAGCCTTGATTTCATCATTTGAAATTTCTTCACCTTCAAGATATTTATCCATAACATCATCATCAATATCAGCAACAGCTTCAATCAATGATTGACGAGCTTTTTCGGCTTCTTCTTTGTATTCTTCAGGAACATCAACAGTATCCCATTTTGCACCTAATTTATCTTCATCATAAATATCGGCTTTCATATCGATTAAATCGATAACACCTTCGAATGTATCTTCTTTACCAATAGGAATTTGAATAGCATGTGCATTAGCATCTAGACGATCATGTAATGATTGAACTGATGCAGCAAAATCAGCACCTAATTTATCCATCTTATTAGCAAAAACAATACGAGGAACATTATATTCTGAAGCTTGACGCCAAACAGTTTCTGTTTGTGGTTCAACACCAGCAGCAGCATCAAGAATAGTAATAGAACCATCTAGAACACGTAATGAACGTTCAACTTCGGCAGTAAAGTCAACGTGTCCTGGGGTATCAATAATATTGATACGGTAGTCTTTCCATTGAGCAGTAGTAGCAGCAGAAGTGATAGTAATACCACGTTCTTGTTCTTGTACCATCCAGTCCATTTGTGAAGCACCATCATGAGTTTCACCAATTTTGTGGATTCTACCAGTATAGTACAAAATACGTTCAGTAGCAGTTGTTTTACCAGCATCAATATGCGCAGTAATACCAATGTTACGTGTTTTTTCTAATGGAAATTCACGTTTGTTGTTAGCCATTAAAATGTTTCTCCTCTCAATAATTCACTTTTTAAAAAAGTGGCTAATACCATTAGCCACTAATCCAATTGCACAAAATTGTACAAGTTTATATTACCAACGGTAGTGAGCAAATGCACGGTTAGCTTCTGCCATCTTATGAGTGTCTTCACGTTTTTTAACTGAAGCACCTGTGTTGTTAGCAGCATCCATGATTTCACGTCCTAGACGTTCAACCATAGTGTGTTCACCACGTAAACGTGCATAGTTTACAATCCAACGTAAACCTAAAGTAACACGACGATCAGGACGTACTTCAATAGGAACTTGGTAGTTTGATCCACCAACACGACGAGCCTTAACTTCTAGTACAGGCATAACGTTTTTCATAGCTTCTTCGAATACATCAACTGCTTCGTTTCCAGTTTCTTTCTTAATAAGGTCAAATGCACCATATAAAATTTCTGTAGCAGTTCCCTTTTTACCATCTAACATCAAACGGTTGATTAAGCTAGCAACCATTTTTGAGTTATAAATTGGATCAGGAAGAACTTCACGTTGTTGAACATTTCCTTTTCTTGGCATTAAAAAATCCTCCTTGTTATTATAGCTTTAATTAAAATTATTCTTTAGGTTTCTTAGTACCGTATTTTGAACGACCTTGG
Organism: Apilactobacillus micheneri; assembly: GCF_006493595.1. Classification (NCBI taxonomy): domain Bacteria; kingdom Bacillati; phylum Bacillota; class Bacilli; order Lactobacillales; family Lactobacillaceae; genus Apilactobacillus; species Apilactobacillus micheneri. Next base: position 68,078 of record NZ_QUBI01000001.1, read on the forward strand.
CGACGATCAGTAACACCAGCAGTATCTAATGCACCACGAACGATATGATAACGAACACCAGGTAAATCCTTAACACGACCACCACGAATTAAAACAACACTATGTTCTTGAAGATTATGACCAATACCAGGAATGTAGGCAGTAACTTCAATTAAGTTTGATAATCTAACACGAGCGTATTTACGTAAAGCTGAGTTAGGCTTCTTTGGAGTCATAGTACCAACACGAGTAGCTACCCCACGTTTTTGAGGAGCAGGGTTGTTAGTTTGCTTCTTCTTGTAACTGTTATACCCATGATTTAAAGCTGGGGCTTTTGATTTAGAACTTCTAGAATGACGACCTTTACGTACTAATTGGTTAATAGTAGGCATCTAAAAATTCCTCCTTCCGAAAATTTTTTATATTTTTAAGTCCACACATCCAGGTGGTTCTTTTTATAACAAAACTCACCGAATGAATAAGTACTTGATAATATTAACATGGGCACAAAATCTCGTCAATGTAATTTCAAATAATTATTTATTATTTTCGTAAATATAATATAGAGGTGATGTAAATTTTAAAATATGAATTTTTTATAATAATGATAGTTAGTGGAGTTATCGGATCTTTTATTGCACTAGTAGAATACCGGATAAGCAACAATCAATCTATAGTATTTCCACGCTCACACTGTGATAATTGTGGTTACATTTTAAAATGGTTTGATTTAATTCCCATAATAAGTTATATATTTCTTTTAGGAAAATGTAGAAAATGTAAATTTAAAATAAATAGGTCATTTTTCTTAATAGAATTATTAACCATAGTTTCAACAACGATGATTTATATTTTTACGTTAAATATCAAGTATATCCCCTTTCTATTTATTCTAATATTTTTATCAGTACAAGATTTTAAAAATAAATTTGTATCTTTATCTTCAATATTATTATTGCTGTTATCAACACTATTAATTTCATTTAACATAAAAAAGTGATTATAGTTATGGTAATATACCTTTTTATATTTTGTTTTAATAATAAATTTAACTTTATAGGAATGGCCGATATTGATGTATTAAGTATATGTGCATTAGTATTTAATATAAATCAATTAATAAATATTACGCTTTTATCATCATCAACATGTTTAATTTATTTCATTTTGATAAAAAGAAAAACTAAAACGATTCCATTCATTCCATTTATATTTATTGGCACGGTAATATCTATATGTATACAAAAATAGCAATTGCTAAAAAGCAATTGCTATTTTTTTAATTATTATTTATTGTCAACGTTTTCTTCATTCATACGTTTGTCAATTTCATCAATTGAGTAAACATCTTTTGATTTATCGTTGTTTTCCTTTTCATCGACCTTTGGTTCGATACGACCATAAGTCTTCATACCAGTACCTGCAGGAATTAATTTACCAATAATAACATTTTCTTTAAGTCCAACTAATGGATCATTCTTACCACGAATAGCAGCATCAGTTAATACACGAGTAGTTTCTTGGAATGATGCAGCTGATAAGAAACTATTTGTTTCTAGAGCAGCCTTAGTAATTCCTAAGATAACTGGACGTGCAGTTGCTGGAATCTTTCCAGAAATAATTGCATCAGCATTAGCTTTCTTGAAAGCATCAATATCCATTAATGTACCAGGAAGAACATCAGTGTCACCTGCATCCATGATTCTTACTTTACGTAACATTTGACGAACCATGATTTCAGCATGCTTATCACTAACTTCAACCCCTTGCATACGGTAAGTCTTTTGAACTTCACTTAGCAAGTAAACTTCTGTTGATAATGAATCACGAACTTTAATAAGTTCTTTAGGATCAACAGAACCTTCATTAATAGCTCCACCACGACGAATTACGTCACCTTCAGCAACGTTCATACGTGCATTGATTGGGACCTTGTAAGTTCTGGTATCAGCGTCACCTTTAATTGTAACTTCCTTAACTCTTTCAGCAGGATTTTCTTCAATTAAATCAACGGTACCAGTAACTTCTGAAATTTCTGCTTTACCTTTAGGATTTCTAGCTTCAAAAATTTCTTGAACACGAGGAAGTCCTTGAGTAATATCAGCGTTACCAGCAACACCACCAGTATGGAAGTTTCTCATAGTTAATTGAGTACCAGGTTCACCAATTGATTGAGCAGCAACAGTACCAACTGCTTCACCAACTTCAACAGGAGATCCAGTAGCTAAATTACGTCCATAACATTTTTCACAAACACCATGAACAGTGTTACAAGTAAATGCTGAACGAATTTCAACTTCTTTAATACCTGCATCAGTAATTGCTTGAGCCTCTGGTTCATTGATAATTTGATTATGCTTAACAATCACTTCACCAGTAGTAGGATTCTTAACTGTCTTCATAGCATAACGACCAAGAATTCTATCATAAAGTGGTTCAATCATTTCATTTCCTTGCTTCAAGGCAGTAACGATAACACCACGATCAGTACCACAATCTTCTTCACGAATAATAACATCTTGAGCAACATCAACTAAACGACGAGTTAAGTAACCAGAGTTGGCAGTCTTCAAGGCAGTATCAGTCATACCTTTACGAGCACCGTGGGTAGAAATGAACATTTCCAAAACAGATAGTCCTTCACGGAAATTAGCAGTAATAGGTAATTCCATAATTTCACCATTAGGAGCAGCCATTAATCCACGCATACCAGCAAGTTGAGTAAAGTTAGAGATATTACCACGAGCACCAGAATCACTCATCATAAAGATAGGATTTTGAGGATCAAAACTTTCCATCAATTTATTTTGAATTTCATCCTTGGCGTCACTCCAGACACCAATAACTCTTTCATAACGTTCATGATCAGTAATTAAACCACGACGGAATTGTTTAGTAATGTTTTCAACTTTCTTATGAGATTCAGTAATAATTTCAGGTTTTTCTTTTAAGTCAGTAACATCAGTAATACCAACAGTTAAACCAGACTTAGTAGATTCATTATAACCTAAATCTTTAATCCTATCCAATAAGTGTGAAGTTTCAGTAACTTTATATTGTTTGTAAACTGCGGCAATGATATCTGACAAGAAGCCCTTCTTAAATGAACCAATAATTGGTGCATCCTTTAGATGTTCATGAATGTCTTCCCCAGGTTCTAAGAAGAATTTATCAGATAAATGACCATTTAAGTTAGTATCAGTTGGTTCATTCAAATAAGTGAATGAATCAGGGAGAATACCATTGAAGATAATCTTACCAATTGTAGTTACTAAAATCTTATTTCTTTGTTCATCAGTAAATGGTTTTTCTGGCATTGAACTAGCAGCAATTCCAACACGACTGTGCCAATGAGTTAAACCACTTTGGTATGACAATTTAGCTTCTTCAGGATTATTGAAGATCATACCTTCACCTTCACGTCCAGATTCTTCCATAGTTAAGTAGTAGTTACCAATAACCATATCTTGGGAAGGAGTAACGATAGGATTACCATCACGAGGTGCCAAAATATGAGTAGCAGCTAACATCAATAGTCTTGATTCAGCTTGAGCTTCATCAGATAAAGGAACGTGAATAGCCATTTGGTCACCATCAAAATCGGCATTATAAGCTTCACAAGCTAATGGATGAAGACGCATTGATTTACCAGAAACCAACACTGGTTCAAAGGCTTGAATACCTAATCTATGAAGTGTAGGTGCACGGTTCAATAGAACTGGATGCTCTTTAATAACATCTTCTAGGACATCAAAGACTTCTTCATCTTTACGTTCAATTTGACGTTTAGCTGATTTAATATTAGAAGCAATTTCACGGTTAACCAATTCTTTCATAATGAAAGGCTTGAATAATTCAAGAGCCATTGGAACAGGTAGTCCCATTTGATTGAATTTTAAGAATGGTCCAACATCAATAACTGAACGACCAGAATAGTCAACACGCTTACCAAGTAAGTTTTGTCTGAAACGACCTTGCTTACCTTTAAGCATATGTGAAAGTGACTTCAATGGTCTGTTACCTGGTCCAGCAACTGGGCGTCCACGACGACCATTATCAATTAAAGCATCAACTGCTTCTTGTAACATACGTTTTTCATTTTGAACGATAATACCAGGAGCATGTAAATCTAATAATCTCTTCAAACGATTATTACGGTTAATAACACGACGATATAAATCATTCAAATCAGAAGTAGCAAAACGACCACCTTCAAGTTGAACCATTGGTCTTAAATCAGGTGGAACAACTGGAATAGCTTCCATAATCATCCATGTTAAGTCGTTTCCAGATTTAACAAATGATTCTAGAATATCTAGTCTTCTAACAGCACGAACACGTTTTTGACCAGTAGCTTTCTTTAATTGATCCTTTAGTTCAGCAACTTCTTTTTTAACGTCAACGTTTTTAAGTAAGGTTCTGATAGCTTCAGCACCAATCTTACCTTCAAAACGATTACCATATTCTTGTTTCTTTTGACGATAGTCTTGTTCTGACATAAGTTGTTTATTTTCTAGTGGTGTATCACCAGGATCAGTAACAACATATGATGCAAAGTAAATAATTTCTTCCAATGCACGTGGACTCATATCTAAGATAAGTCCCATACGACTTGGAATACCCTTAAAGTACCAAATATGAGTAACTGGGGCAGCTAATTCAATGTGTCCCATACGTTCACGACGTACTTTTGAACGAGTAACTTCAACTCCACAGCGATCACAAACGATACCTTTGTATCTAATACGTTTATATTTACCACAAGCACATTCCCAATCCTTTGTAGGACCGAAAATTCTTTCATCGAATAAACCATCTTTTTCTGGCTTTAAAGTTCTATAGTTAATAGTTTCTGGTTTTTTAACTTCACCAAATGACCAACTACGAATCTTGTCAGAAGATGCTAAACCGATTTGCATGCTTGAAAATTTATTTACATCGACCAATGGATAGTCCCCTTTCTTTATTCCTTAGTGTTGGTATTTGTTTTATCAGACTTAGTGTTTTCTTGTTCTTCTTTTTCAGCCTTTTGTTTTTCAGCCAGCTTACTTAATGCATCAACATTAACCACTTCATCATCTTCACCATCTAAGTCACGAAGTTCAATTTCTTGGTTATCTGAATCAAGAACTTTCATATCAAGACCTAATGCTTGTAGTTCTTTAACTAAAACACGGAAAGATTCAGGAACACCTGGTTTAGGAATTGGTTCACCCTTAACAATTGCTTCATATGTTTTAACACGTCCAACAACATCGTCAGATTTGTAAGTTAAAATTTCTTGCAATGTGTAGGCAGCTCCATATGCTTCAAGAGCCCAAACTTCCATTTCACCAAAACGTTGTCCACCAAATTGTGCTTTACCACCAAGTGGTTGTTGAGTAACAAGTGAGTAAGGTCCAATAGCACGAGCATGAATCTTATCATCAACCATGTGAGCAAGTTTCAAGTAGTGCATTACACCAACAGCAACACGTTTATCAAATGGTTCACCTGTACGTCCATCATAAACGATAGATTTACCATCTGATGCCATTCCAGCTTCTTTAACTGTACCCCAGATATCTTTATCACGAGCACCATCAAACACAGGTGTACTTACATGAATACCAAGTTTTCTTGCAGCCATACCTAAATGAAGTTCAAGAACTTGACCAATATTCATACGAGAAGGAACACCCATTGGACTCAACAGAATATCAATTGGAGTACCATCTGGTAAGTAAGGCATATCTTCTTCAGGAATAACAATGGAAACAGTACCCTTGTTACCGTGACGACCAGACATTTTGTCCCCTACTTGAATCTTACGTTTTTGAGCAATGTATACACGAACCATCTTGTTTACACCAGGAGATAGTTCATCACCATTTTTTCTAGTAAAGACTTTTACATCTTGGACGATACCGCCACCACCATGAGGTACACGTAGAGATGTATCACGAACTTCACGTGATTTTTCACCAAAGATTGCATGTAATAATCTTTCTTCAGCTGATAATTCAGTAACACCCTTAGGAGTAACTTTACCAACTAAAATATCACCATCATGAACTTCAGCACCAACACGAATAGTTCCTTCTTCGTTAAGGTCTTTTAACGCATCTTCCCCAACGTTAGGAATTTCTCTAGTCATTTCTTCAGGTCCAAGTTTAGTATCTCTAGTTTCTGATTCGTATTCTTCAATATGAATAGAAGTATATACATCATCACGAACTAATCTTTCTGAAATACCAATAGCATCTTCGAAGTTATAACCTTGCCAAGTCATAAATGCTACAACTGGGTTTTGTCCTAATGCTAATTCACCATTTTCCATTGAAGGACCATCAGCTAGAATTTCATCAGCATCAACATGGTCATTAGCACGAACAATTGGACGTTGATTATAGTTCTTACCACCATTTGAACGTTGGAATTTCATTAGCTTGTAAGTATCTAATGATCCATCGTCACGACGAACACGAACTTCGTCAGCGTCAACATATTCAACAGTTCCTGGATGTTTACAAATTAAAGCAACACCAGAATCATGAGCAGCTTTGTATTCAATCCCAGTTCCAACTAATGGAGCATGTGGATTAACCAAAGGAACCGCTTGACGTTGCATATTAGCACCCATTAAAGCACGGTTAGAGTCATCGTTTTCTAAGAAAGGAATACATGCAGTTGCAACAGAAACAACTTGTTTAGGAGAAACATCCATGTAATCAACATTTTCAATCTTAGTTTCAATATTCTTGGATTTGTATCTAGCCATAACAATATCATTAGCAAATGATCCATCTTCATTTAATGGTGAGTTAGCTTGTGCTACAACAAAATTATCTTCTTCATCAGCTGACAAGTAATCAATTTTTTCGGTAACTTTATGATTGTCCCATGAAACACGACGGTATGGTGTTTCAATGAATCCATATTTGTTGATTTTAGCATAACTTGAAAGTGAACTGATTAAACCAATATTAGGACCTTCAGGAGTTTCAATTGGACAAATACGACCATAGTGAGTGTAATGAACATCACGAACTTCATATCCAGCACGATCTCTAGTTAAACCACCAGGTCCCAATGCTGATAAACGACGTTTATGAGTTAATTCACCCAATGGGTTAGTTTGATCCATAAATTGTGATAGTTGTGATGAACCAAAGAATTCTTTGATTGATGCAACAACTGGACGAATGTTAATTAATTGTTGTGGAGTAACGGTACTAGTATCTTGAATTGACATACGTTCGCGAACAACACGTTCCATTCTTGCTAAACCAATTCTAAATTGGTTTTGTAATAATTCACCAACTGAACGAATACGACGATTACCCAAGTGATCAATATCATCTGGTTCACCAATTCCTTCTTGTAGATTGAAGAAGTAATTAATTGAAGAAATAATATCAGCAGGAGTAATGTGTTGGTAATCTAATGGAATATTATCGTTACCAATAACATTAACAACATGATCTGGAGCATTTTCAGATTGAACTTTAATAATTTGTACAGTCATTGGTTCAGGAACAACTGATTGTTCTGAAGGATTGAATGTATAAGCCTTAAAGTCATCACGATCTAGGTATGGTGCCAATGTCTTCATAACGTTTTTATCAACAACAGTACCTTTATTAGCAATAATTTCACCAGTATCAGGATCTGCCAATGTTTCAGCAAGAGTTAATCCTAATAAACGGGTCTTCAAACTTAACTTGTTGTTAGTCTTGTAACGACCTACTGGTGCCATGTCATAACGCTTATGATCAAAGAATCTAGTTGTTAGTAAACTACGTGAAGAATCTGCTGTCTTAGGTTCACCTGGACGTAGACGTTCGTAAATATCCTTTAATGATTCTTCAACACGTGAATCTTCAGTATCTTTATGAACATCTTTTTCCAAAGTAAGTGAAAGACTATCGTTACTACCTAAAATTTGAGTAATTTCATCATCAGAACCAAAACCTAAAGCACGTACTAATTCAGTAATAGGTAACTTTCTAGTTCTGTCAATTCGTACATATGAAAGATTTTTAGCATCTGTTTCAAATTCCATCCATGCACCACGGTTAGGAATAACAGTTGTTCCATATGATAGACGACCATTTTTGGCTCTATCTTCATGGAAAAATACACCTGGTGAACGTACTAATTGTGAAACAATAACACGTTCTGCACCATTAATGATGAATGTTCCTTGATCAGTCATAAGTGGGAAATCACCAAAGAATACATCTTGGGTTTTAATTTCACCAGTTTCATGATTGGTCAATTTTAAAGTAATATGAAGCGGAGCAGAGTAATTTGCTTCGTGATCTCTCGCTTCATCAACAGTATACTTAGGTTCTAATAGCTGATAATCAACGAATTCTAATGAAAGTTTTCCTTGAAAATCATCGATTGGCATGATGCCGTTAAACATTTCACGCAAACCTTCATCTAAAAACCATTTGTATGAGTCAGTTTGAATTTCAATTAAATTAGGTAAATCAAGAACTTCCTTGATTTGAGAGTAACTTCTTCTAATACGGTGTTTACCATATTTAACTAAATGTCCTGCCAAGTTCTTCACCTCTCCAAAATATTCTACGAAGGATTATATTACATTTTTATTACAATTAACTTTTTTTGCCTATTTTTACTAAAAATGAGCAAAAAAAAACCAAAATAAGTAAACTAAATAAACTTATTTTTGGTTAATTATAAGCATGCTTGACGGACAATAGATCGCCAGCACACATTTAACTTCGTAGTTACATATTTAGTATAATACACGTATCAAAAAATAAAGTCAATGATTATACAAAAAAAGAGGAATAAAATCCCTCTTTTTAAATTCTATAATTTTACAGTTTCTTTTTTATTATTTTCTTTTTTAACAATATTAATTTGCCCTTTTGAAGCTCCAACGCTCACATTGTCACCAGGTTTAATTTCACCAGATAACATTGCTTCTGAAAGTTTATCTTCAACTTCAGTTTGAATAGTTCTTCTAATAGGACGAGCACCAAATTCAGGATTAAATCCTTTTTCAGCGATTAAATCAACAGCACTAGGAGTTACCTTAATATTGATTCCTTGTTCTTTTACACGAACAAGTAAGTCATTAGCCATTAATTTAACAATTTGTTGAACTTGTTTCTTATTAAGTTCATGGAAAATAATAGTTTCATCAATACGATTTAAGAATTCAGGTTTAAAGAATCTTCTCATTTGACTCTTAATAGTAGCTGACATTTCTTTATATTGATTTGCTTCTTGATCTTCTGACTCTGCACCAAAACCTACTGTCTTCTTATCACGTAAAGTTGTAGCACCTAAGTTTGAAGTCATAATCAAAACTGTATTTCTAAAGTCAACACGACGACCCTTAGCATCAGTCAAGTATCCATCATCTAAGACTTGTAATAATAGATTAAATACATCTGGATGCGCTTTTTCAACTTCATCAAATAAAACGACTGAGTAAGGATGTCTTCTAACTTTTTCAGTTAATTGACCGCCTTCATCATAGCCAACATAACCAGGTGCTGAACCAACCATGCGACTAGTAGAAGTTTTTTCCATATATTCAGACATATCAATTCGGATAATATCATCTTTTGATCCAAACATTTCTTCAGCTAAGTCCTTAGCTAGTTCAGTCTTACCAACACCAGTAGGTCCTAAGAAGATAAATGAACCAATTGGACGGTTTGGATTTTTCAATCCACTACGAGCTCTTCTAATAGCACGTGAAACCGCAGATACAGCTTCATCTTGTCCAATAATCTTTTTGTGTAAAATATTTTCTAGATTAACTAAGCGGTTAGCATCTGATTGCTTCATTTTAGTAACTGGAATTCCTGTCCATTCAGAAACAATTTGAGCAACATCTTCGCCAGTATCCTTTAGATTATAGTCACGATCTTGTTTAGCTTGAGCTTTTTTATCCTCTAGCTTAGATGCTTCAGCTTCAATTTCTAAACGAAGGCTTTGTTCTTGTTCACGAATCTTAACAGCCTCTTCAAATTTTTGACTTTCAATGGCTTCTTCCATTTTGTTCTTGTATTCATCTAATTTGGCTTCTTTTTCAGATAATTTATCTGAATCATCTAAATTATTGATTCTAACCATTGCAGCAGATTCATCAATTAAGTCAATTGCCTTATCTGGCAAGAAACGGTCACTGATATATCTGGTTGATAGGTCAACAGCTTTATCAATAGCTTCATCCGTAATCTTAACTTGATGATGATCTTCATATTTAGGACGAATACCTTGTAAAATTTGTTTAGTTTCTTCTTTAGTAGGTTCTGGAACATCAACTGTTTCAAAACGTCTTGCTAAAGCGCCATCTTTTTCAATGTGTTTTTGATATTCATTTAAGGTTGTAGCACCAATGGTTTGAATTTCACCACGAGCTAATGCTGGTTTTAGAATATTAGATGCATCAATAGCACCTTCAGCACCACCAGCGCCCATTAGTGTATGCAATTCATCAATAAATAGAATTACATGACCATCAGCTTTAATTTCTTGAATAATCTTCATTAAACGTTTTTCAAATTCTCCACGATATTTAGTTCCAGCAACTAAAGTACCCATTTCAAGCATCATTAAACGTTTACCAGAAATATCTTCTGGTACTTCTTTTTTAACCATTTTACGAGCTAATCCTTCAACAACAGCTGTTTTACCAACTCCTGCTTCACCTAGTAAAACGGGATTATTTTTAGTACGACGACTTAGAACTTGGACTACTCGTTTAATGACACCATCACGACCAATAGTAGGATCAATTAAGCCATCACGAGCTTGTTGAGTTAAATCAGTAGCTAATGAATCCAATGTAGGAGTTCCTGCTTTATTTTTAGATTCTCTAGAACCAGGGAATGGGATGTGTTTAGTATTGTCATTGGCAGAAACACCCATTTTACGTAATAAAACTGTTTTTACATTTGGAACTGAAGTTTCATTAGTCCCCAGGTTATTTAACAATCGATTAGATAAAATATCAGGTGTATCCAACAATGCTAATAGTAAATGTTCAGTTCCAATCTTGATAGAACCATATCTTTTAGCTAATTGTCCAGAAAGTGTAAGTACACCTTGAGACTTAGGAGAATATGGTAAATAAGTGTTCTTATCAGGATCCTTAAAGTTTCCATAACCAATTACAAGTTCAATTTCACCTTTGACGTCATCTTCAGAGACACCGCTTTGTTTTAATGCTGAATAAGCAATGCCATTTTTTTCAATTGTTAAAGCTAATAATAAATGTTCAGTACCAACAGCTTGGTGACCAAAAATTTTCGCTTGTTCTTGTGCTAAAATTAAAACGTTCTTTGCGCTTGGAGTAAAAATGTTATCCATAAAGTAGCCCCACTTTCTAGCTTTTGTATCTCAAATGATTCAATATTGAAACCATAATCTTAGCTCTAATTTCATTTTCTAATTCTTTATTGCCAATGGATAAAGTTTGCTTATCACTTGCAGCTGATAACAAGTCAGCTTCATTAACAGTAACTAATTCATTTGCTAACAATGTTCCAATCACTGCCTTACCTTCACGTTGAGATATTGAATCACCAATTGCATTAATCAGTGTATCCAAAATATCTAAATTATCAAGCAACTTAACCTTTTCAATTCTTATATATCCACCACCGCCACGTTTACTTTCAACAGTGTAACCATTTTGAATGGTAAATCTGGTTTTTATAACATAGTTAATTTGAGATGGAACTACATCGAAAAGGTTGGCAATATCAGATCGACTAATTTCAACTTTTTCGTCATTAGCCAATATTTTCTTTAAATACGCTTCAATAACATCAGACAGATTTTTACCTTGCATATAAATAACCGTCCCATCTTTGACTAATATTGACTTTTATTATACGTAGTTATTCTACAAAATAAAAGTATTTTGAATTATTTATAGACAAAAAATGAGAAAACAACTTTCCTACGTCATTACTCTCTTACAAAAGCAATTAATAGTCAAATCATTTTCTCAAAATAAAATTATTATCGGGAAGACAGGATTCGAACCTGCGACCCCCTGGTCCCAAACCAGGTGCTCTACCAAGCTGAGCTACTTCCCGAGGAAATAAAAAATGCACCCAGTAGGACTCGAACCTACAACCTTCTGATTCGTAGTCAGACACTCTATCCAGTTGCGCTATGGGTGCAAAATAAATTATATTCAGTTAAATGCCGAGGACCGGGATCGAACCGGTACGGTTATTACTAACCGCAGGATTTTAAGTCCTGTGCGTCTGCCAATTCCGCCACCCCGGCAGACATATTACAATATAAAAAGCGGAAGACGAGATTCGAACTCGCGACCCCCACCATGGCAAGGTGATGTTCTACCACTGAACTACTTCCGCATATGCCGACTAGATGATTCGAACACCCGACCTCTTCATTACTAGTGAAGCGCTCTAGCCAACTGAGCTAAGTCGGCAACATATGCTATGCATAATGCGGGCGAAGGGATTCGAACCCCCACTTCCATATAGAAACTAGAACCTAAATCTAGCGCGTCTGCCAATTCCGCCACGCCCGCAAGTTGCTTTTTTAATTGTAATGAGCCGTGGCAGGTTCGAACTGCCGACCCTCTGATTAAAAGTCAGATGCTCTACCGGCTGAGCTAACGGCTCAATGGAGGATACAGGGCTCGAACCTGTGACCTCCTGCTTGTAAGGCAGATGCTCTCCCAACTGAGCTAATCCTCCATGAGGTCATTCCGATAAGTTATCTCAACAAGACAACTATTTAATAATATCATTTGTTTTTTATAAAGTCAACAACTTTTTTAATAATTAATTAAATTGTTTATTTCAAAAAACTCAACAAAAAATATTATATCTAACATACAATGAATTGTCTACCCTTAATTTTAAATTTTATAAAAAAAGAGCAATCAATGATTGCTCTTTAAATATTATTAAACTAATTTTCTTTACTAATTTTCTTCATTCCATGCATATATGGTTGTAATACTTCTGGAATATCAACAGTACCATCTTCATTTTGATAATTTTCTAAAATGGCTGCAACTGTTCTTCCAACTGCAAGTCCAGAACCATTTAATGTATGAACATATTGTAATTTACCATTTTCATCACGGTATTGGATATGTGCTCTTCTAGCTTGGAAATCAGTGGTATTTGAACAACTTGAAATTTCACGATAACGACCTTGAGCAGGCATCCAAACTTCAAGATCATGAGTCATTGCAGCAGTAAAACTCATATCACTAGTAGTTAAAGTAATAACATGGTATGGAATCTTCAACAATTTAAGTAGTGATTCCGCATGTTCAGTAATACTTTCTAATGCATCCCATGAATCTTCAGGCTTAGTAAATTGTACCATTTCAACCTTGTTAAATTGGTGTAAACGAATCAAACCACGAGTATCACGACCAGCACTACCTGCTTCTGATCTAAATGCAGGTGTTAAAGCAGTAAATTTAACTGGTAATTTTTCAGTTGGAATAACATCATCACGATAATAATTAACCAGTGGAACTTCAGCAGTTGGAATCATAGTTAAATCACTATCAGCAATCTCAAAACCGGCCTTATTTTCTAAGAATTTAGGAAATTGACCTGTTCCATACATTGAAGCTGAATTTACCATGTATGGTGGTAAAACTTCAGTATAACCTGCTTTATCGTTTTGATCTAAATAAAAGTTATATACGGCACGTTCTAGTTTAGCACCTGCCCCCATGTAATATACAAAACGACTACCAGCAACTTTAGCACTAGCATCAAAGTTTAAAATTCCTAGCTTTTCGCCAATATCCCAATGATGTTTTGGTTCAAATTTAAAATTACGTGGTTTACCAATCTTACGTAATTCTACGGCACCTTCTTCAGTTAAGCTTTCAGGAACCCCATCTGCTGGAATATTTGGTAAATGCGCAGCTAAATCGTGTTGATCTTTTTCAGTTTTTTCTAGATCGGCATCTAATTGTTTAATATCAGCACCGACTTGCTTCATCTCATTAATAGCATCTGTTGCATCTTCTTTATTGCGTTTTGCTTCGGCAATTTTCTTAGATGCTTTGTTCTTATTAGCCTTTAAAGTTTCACTCTTAAGAATTAATTCACGGCGTTTTTCATCATATCCAATCAATTCATCAATAGTTTCAGCTTTAATCCCTCTAGTTGCTAATTTATCCTTAATAAAATCAGGATTTTGTCTAATCATTTTCATGTCTAACATAAGTAATACCTCCTAGTAATAGATAATAAAAAAGAAGGCCTCATCCAATTGGGACGAAGGCCTTCTTTTCGCGGTACCACCCAAGTTCTTAGTCATAACTAAACACTCGTATTGTGATAACGGTCACTTACCGTGTAGCATTACCTACCCGCTTTTCGTATGCCGGAAATTTCGACTTGTGATTTTCACCAACCATCACATCTCTTGATGTCTACTAATAAACATACATCGCGTTTGCATCTATAAATAATAATATTACATCTATTTTAGATAATCAACTATTTTAAATTCAATTCTTTTAACTTATTATCAATCTGCTGTAAAACTTTTTTACGATCATTCTCATTTTCAATAAAATCATATTTATCGCCATCAATTTGAATTTTTGGCGATTGGTCATAATTTTTATAAAAATTATTATAACGATCGTTTAAATCCTGATAATAATCATATAAACTTGGATCATTATCTACTTGTTCAAAACTACGTCCACGCTTTTTAATTCGTTTTAACATTGTATCAAATGAAATATTAATATGAATTAATAAGTCTGGGTTCTTTTGTAGTGATGAATTGGGAATTTCCTCCATCATATTTTCCAATAAAGAATCATAAATATCAGCTTCAGTTTCAGTAGCACGATTCATATCTGCATTCAATCTAAACATCAATGAATCTTCATAGATTGAACGATCCATCACGCTTAACTTTTCACTTTGTGCTTGTTCAAGGTTTTCAAATCTAGTATTCAAAAAATAAATTTGTAATAAAAAGGCATAACGTTTAGGATCTTTATAAAATAATGGCAAAATTTCGTTATCATCAACCGATTCATAATAGCCAGTCGAATCCAAATGTTCAGACAATAATCTAGTTAATGAAGTCTTTCCTGCTCCAATAGTTCCTGCTAGTACCAGCATGTAATTCTCCTTAAATAAATCAATAATATTTATATTTTAATACATAATTAAAAAAGTTACATTAAATATTTTAAACCAGTAAAAAAGATGCCCTATTCAAAATAAGAGGCATCCTTTAATTTTATTCTTTATCTCTTAAATCAGTAGGTGAAACATCTACTTTATCTAATGGGATAATCTTAGTATGATTTTTGAATTTATATGCAAAATATAAAATAAATACTAATGGTACTGAAATATAAGTAATTCCAATTTGTTGCCAATTAAAGTTTACAAATGAAGAGATATCTTGACCACAAATAACTAAAATACAAATAATTAAAGTAATAATTGGACCGGTTGGGAACCATGTTGCATGGTATTTTAGTTCATCTAAACTATGACCTTGTTTGATAAATGCACGTCTAAATCTAAAGTGTGAAAGTGCAATTCCAACCCAAGCAATGAATCCAGTTAAACCAGAAGCAGCTACTAACCAAACATAAATTTGTGGTCCAGCAATACTACTAATAAATGTAGCCAATGAAACTAAAGTAGTTGCACCCAAAGCAAGATAAGGAATTCCACGCTTGTTGGTACGTCCCATAATCTTAGGTGCATACCCTTCATGTGACATTGAATATAGCATTCTAGTGGAAGCATACATCCCTGAATTGGCTGATGAAATTACTGAAGTTAAGATGACCGCATTCATAATTGAAGCCGCTGCTGCTAGCCCTGCACGCTTGAAAACAATTGTAAATGGACTAATTGCAACGTCACTAGCACTTGATCCTAATAGATCAGGACTAGTGTATGGAATAATGGCACCAATTACAAAAATAGCTAAAATATAAAATAAAATAATGCGCCAAAAGACATCTTTAATTGCACGAGGAACTGCCTTACTAGGATTATCAGCTTCACCTGCTGTAATCCCAACTAGTTCTGTTCCTTGGAATGAGAACCCAGCAACCACAAAAACTGCTAAAATCATTGGAATGCCACCAACAAATGGTGCTTGTTTATAGTGGAAGTTAGATAACCCAATGGTATGACCACCCATAATACCAAAAATAGTTAAAATTCCTACACCTAAAAAGACGAAGATAGTAATAACTTTAATCAATGACATCCAAAACTCAGTTTCACCAAAAGCTTTAACTGATAAAGCATTGATTAACAATATTAGCGCTAAAGTAATCGCACTAAATATCCAACTCGGCATATTAGGTAACCAGAATTTCATTACCAAGGCAGCCGTACTAATATCAACTGCCACGGTAATTGCCCAGTTAAACCAATAATTCCATCCCATCGCAAATCCTAAAGCAGGATCTACATATTTAGCTGCATAAACAGAAAATGAACCAGAAACAGGTGTGTTAGTAGCCATTTCCCCCAAACTAGTCATTAAAAAGTAAACCATTAGTCCCATTAAGAAGTAAGCAACTAATGCTCCACCTGGTCCAGCTTGACTAATAACTGAACCTGAAGCAACAAATAATCCGGTTCCAATTGAACCTCCTAGGGCAATCATCGAAACATGTCTTGTCTTAAGTCGTCTCTTTACCCCTTTATCCTGTGAGTTTTCACTCATAATATGTCATCCTCTCTTATGATTCTAAGAGGTGCCATCAGAAAAATAACTAAAAAGGATCTCCCCTATATATAAGAAGAGATCCGTAATCAATCAAATTTTAATTATTGATCCTAGAAAGCACTCCGTAGAAAAACTACGACAGTCCTCAGCTTATTCAACTGAGCCCCAACTAATAGTTGATAAAGCAGCTATTAGTTTCGGCAAAATCCCCTTTCACCAATCTATATACATCACTTTATTGACAAAGATTGGTTATTAATGTCATTTGCGCCTCTTCTTAGATTTACTAAGTAATTATATAACATATAAGTTAATTAAACAATAACTATGATAATTTTAATTCGAATGTCTTATAACCATCATATTTATCAATTTGATGAAAGCCTAGTTTATTTAACACTTTCATTGAAGGCTCGTTATTTTGATTAACAGTTGCTTCAATTAAAGAAGCTTCGTCAAAATTTTCAAGAACTGCTGACAAAGCCTTTGTCATATAACCTCTTTTTTGATAATTATTATTCATGAAATAACCTAATTCCAAATTATCATAAACTGGTTCAAAATTTTCACCAATCTCGGGAAATAAATTAATTAAACCAATAACTTTCCCAGAATCCACTAATCGAATCACAAAAGTAACATGATCTTCATTTTCTGACTGGAAAAGCATTTTAGCTTTACTTTCATCTTTAACTGGTTCAAAACCAGTCTTTTTGGCTACTTGATCATTAGCAATCATTTCCCAATAATCTTTAAAATCATTAGGATTTAGGGTGTCTAATTTAATTTCACCTAAGTTAATATTTATATTCTTCAACAGACATTACCACCATTCTTGCGTTAAAATAATCACAGATATTATATATTTGAGGTGTAAATATGAAAATAATAAAAGAATCAATTCGTAAAAATTCAAACGCTTTTATTCAAGGATACCTTAGACCTGCAGATGTTGAAACTAATAATTTCAAACATCCCGCCATTATCATTCTTCCCGGCGGTTCTTATAACCACATTCCAATGGTCCAAGCGGAAAGTATTGCCTTAAATTATTCAGCTAAGGGATATCAAAGTTTCTTTGTTCGATATACCTTTGAACAAGAAGCACGCCCATTACTACCTAACCCACTAGTAGAATTAGCAAACGCTATTAAAATGATTCGTAAAAATGCTAGAAAATGGAACATTGACCCTAATAAAATTGTTATTTCTGGATTTTCAATTGGTGGTCACATTACCAGTCTATACAATGACTTTTATGATAGTAAGTGGTTAATGGATAAGGTAGATTTATCAGATGCTAAAATATTAAAACCAAATGCAGTGATTCTAAATTACCCAGTGACCGATTTAACACTTGGTTTTCCAGGCGACAAAGAAACTATCGATAACTGGGTTAGTGATCAAAAAGAACTAGCTGCTGCAGAACATGTAACTGATACTAATGCTCCTACATTTATTTGGCATACCGCAGATGATCCATTTGTGCCAGTTAATAATTCTTTAAAATATTCAATGAGCTTAAACCAACATAATATCGATAATGAATTACACATTTTTCACCATGGGCCTCATGGAATGGCATTAGCTAATTCAGTTACTGCTTGGAATGAAGCTTCCAATAATCCACACGTTGCTAAATGGTTTGATTTATCAAATGATTGGTTAAAACAAATTCTATAAAAAAAGCTGATATCAAAATGATATCAGCTTTTTAATTTATAAATATGAACGACGAACTGGACGCCAATGCTCTTTTAGGCGCTGAGCATATCTAACATAAAATGTTTCAGAAATTTGTACCCATGTATAAGCAACAAAGGCAGCTCCTAAAGTATCAGTAGGATAATGAGCATTCAAATAAATACGTGATGCCATCACTAACAATAAGAAAATAAAAGTTATAATTTGTATAAATAATTGCTTCTTCCAACTCTTAATCATTGGCACCAATACAATCCATATAATACTAATCACAATAAAGATTCCAAAAACATGTCCACTAGGGAAACTAAATCCAGTATCGGCTGCACTATGTAATGATGGACGTGGTCTTCTAACGATATTTTTAACAATAAAGGCAACAACATCGCCACCAATAATAGTGAATATTGACCATAGCGCAACAATTTTATTTCTAAATCCCCAAAGGAAAAATGCAATAATTAATATCCACACAATATCCATTTTAGGACTAGCTAATGTAGTCGATAAGTGCATCAATTGTTCTTTAAATCCACCTTGTGACTTCTGAATTGATCCGATAATAATTGAATCAATAAATTTTAAATAACCAGAATTCATAATCACTGAAATAGAAACAAATAATGATAATATTAATCCCAAAGTGATTTTGAATATTCTTTTATTATCCTTATCAATTATCATGAAACCTTAATCCCCCTAAAAAAGTTTTAAATTTAGTATAACATAGCTAATATATATGCATTCATATTTTAATAAAAATTATAAAAATCACTTTCAAAGGTATATAATTCAATCATTGTTATAATAAAAACAATTAAATACTTTAGGAGGCAAAATCATGATTGGAACAGTAATACTTATGATAGTCATTGGCCTATTTGCTGGAATTGCTGGTGCTATCTTAGGATTAGGTGGCGGAATTATCGTCACCCCCATTTTGACTTTAGCTTGTCATCTAGACATTAAATATGCCATTGGAGCTAGTGTCATCGTAGTAATTGCTACCAGTTCTGGATCAACAATCGCATATTTAAAGGATGAGGTCTTGAATCTTCGAGTAGCAATGTTTTTAGAAATTGCTACTACTATTGGAGCCGTTTCTGGAGCATTATTAACTGGGATTTTAGAACCAAAATATCTTTACATATTATTTGGATTGCTATTATTATTTTCATCATTCAACATGGCGCGCAAATTAATGAATAAAAATAAATCTAATCTTAGCAATAAAAATGATAAGATTGCTCAAAAAATGCGCTTAAACGGTAGCTATTATGATAAAGCTGAGCATAAACAAATTGACTATAAAGTTGAAAACATCCCTGGTGGTTTATCAGTAATGTTTGGTGCCGGATTAGCTTCTGGATTATTAGGGATTGGTTCCGGGGCTTTTAAAGTTATTGCTATGGATACATTTATGAAAATGCCATTAAAGCCTTCCAGTGCTACTAGTAATTTAATGATGGGAGTTACAGCAGCTGCATCTGCTACTGTTTATTTCTTTAATGGATCAATCTTGCCATACATTGCAGTACCATTAGCATTAGGAATTTTAGTTGGAGCAACAATCGGATCAAGAATCATGCAAATTTTACCAGCAAGATGGATTCGAATCTGTTTCGTACCAATACTATTGTATATTGGTATTAGCATGGTTATTAAAGGTTTCTAGGAGGTTAACAAATGAACAATTCTAAGCAAACCACTAAAGCAGAAATGAATGAAATTGAATTAGTAATTGGTAAAATCCTAAGAATTGGGGTTATCATATCAGCTGCAATTATGATAATTGGCCTACTAATGTTCCTTATTACTGGTAATTCTGGATATGCTGGTAATTATCATCCCTCATCATTTAAAGAAATTTTTCATGGCATTGTCCGATTAAAGCCATATGCAATTATGATGTTAGGAATATTTTGCTTAATTCTTACCCCTGTTTTACGAGTAATCGTTTCAATATATTCATTTTATAAAGAACATGATATGTTATACGTTTATATCACAACGTTCGTACTATTAGTCTTAATCTTTAGTTTCTTCTTAGGACAATAATAAAAAAGAGCAATGAAAATTATTTTTCATTGCTCTTTTTATTTGCTAAATTAACACGCCAACGAATGTATAGTTGGTTTAAAAATTCGGAAAATAGGAAACCAGAAGCAATTGCTCCTGCAATAAATACAACTTGGATTAAATTGGATTTAGCTAAAATAAAGTTACCAGTTGCCAATGATTTCATAACTTGATATGCCTGTCCTCCAGGAACAAGTGGTACTAAAGCTGGAATATTAAAAATAATAACCGGCATTTTTTTATAACGTGATGCAAAAATACTTAAAATTCCGACTGTAAAAGTTCCAAATAAATTGGCAAAAATATATCCACTTATATATGTATTAATGTAGAAATAAACAAGCCAACCAGAAACACTTACAATTCCACTCACATTCAGTGCTCGCTTAGGTAAATTAACTAATAATCCAAAACCAATTGTTGCTAAATAAACACAAACAATATTAATAAATAGTCCCAAATAAACACCTCATCCCATGATTTTAATTGCCATCGCCACACCAAATCCTAAAGCACAAGCACTCATGATGGCCTCAACTCCACGAGAAGGTCCTGAAATTAAATTTCCTGATAAAACATCACGAACCGCATTAGTAATAGGTACTCCAGGAACCAATGGCATTAATCCACCAGTAATTAAATCATCGGCACTATTGGCTAAATGCATCCTAATCATAACTATAGAAGCAAAACCAATAGTTAATGCAGATATAAATTCATTTAAAAATTTAATGGAAGTATATTTATCGATAACATTATAGACAAGCCAACCTAAAACTCCAATAAAAGCAGCTGCCCAAAAATCAAAAGCATTATGTCTAAAAACAATTTCCAAGGTTCCACTAACAACCGCAGCCCCTAGTAGTTCAACCCAAAATGGATATCTAGTTACACGCTTATCAATATGCTTTAATGAATGATAAAACTGGCCTAAAGTAATCAAACCAGCTTGAAATTGCCTAGAATAATCATTAACTACTGAAACTTTTTCTAAATCGAAACTACGTTTATCAATTGAAATAACTTGTGAACCCATATCAGGGCTAACTGTCATTATAATTCCGGTTAAAGTCACATAAGAACGGTTATCAGAAAAGCCCGCATTATGACAAATACGATCAATTGTATCGTTTACTCTAACCATTTCAGAACCATTTTCAATCATGATTTTGCCTGCTAATAAACAAGTTTCCACTACTAGTTTGCTTTTCCTTTTTTCATTCAAAAAATTCACCTACATTTTACGTAACAATAATATTATTTCAAATTATAACATGGATTATTTTAAGTGAAATAAAAAAACGAGTTTTAAGTGTTATCCACTTATCCTCGTTTTATTCGTTCGAATTCTTAATAAAAATATAATGTGATGCTTTATAACTAATTGCATTTTCTTGTTTATCAGTTAAATTTTGTACAGTAACTGGGCCTTCAAATGGTGAATGCTTAATGACTTTTAACTTATCACCAATATCAAGCTGAATATCGCCTAAATAAGTTAATAGATCATGATTATCGATGAAACGGTCAACGATTACCGTATCACCATCTTTAGCGTCATTTAGTAACAAATGGCTGTCTTCTTTATAGTGACCATCCATACTAGGAATTACTCCACCATGTGGACAATGAGTAGGATGACCAAGTTTATCATACATTGCTTTTAATAAACGATCACTTGTAACATGTTCTAATACTTCAGCTTCTTTATCTAAATCAGGAAGTGGATAATTTAATTCATTAACTAAAAAGCTTTCCCAAATACGGTGTTTTCTAACTAACACTTCAGCTAACTTAATCCCTTTTTCTGTTAAGTAGACACCGGAATAAGGTTCATGGTAAACCAAACCTTCTTCAAGTAATTTATTCACCATTTCAGTTACAGAGGCTGCAGCTATATCTAAACTGATTGCAATTCTTTTATTGGAAACTTTATCTTTAGTTCCACCTAGTTCAAATATAATTTTTAAATAGTCCTCTTTTTTTGGGGTCATTCTTATCAGCGTCTCCTAAATCAAAATCTAAATGCATTGGGTTTTAATATTTAATACTACAGCATTTAATACAATTTTACCATTTTTATTTAACTTTTTTTAATAAAAAATATATAATTGAGTTGTAAGTTACATAAGTTATAAGAAACTGGAGATGGAAATATGAGTGAAAAGTTATTCAAGTTCGATCAACTCAGCGAACAATCTCAAGAAAATAGTGTCAAAGGTTTCAGTAAATTCTTTGTCAAAATGTATCGAGATCGCAACATGGAACTAATTAGTCAAGATATTAATAATTCTTTCTTATGGGATATCGACCGCGAAGTATATCGTAATCGTTTTGAATCAATTGAACATGCTGCTAAAGATACTGTTAAATATTGCAGCAGAAATTATCGAGAAATTTTAAAAGATTTGGACATTAACTTTTTGGCTAATGGTACTTCTGAATTACCTTGGGAAGATTGGTACCAAACAAAATATGATAAAGTACCAGCTGGACTATAAAATAAAAAATCTCAACCTCCAAATGAGGTTGAGATTTTTTTATTAATTATTTAATGTCAGTACCACTATCATAAAACAAATCTTCTTTTTTACCACGCTCTACTTCAGCCTGTAATGTAACATGTTCAACATTGTATTTATCATGAAGTAATTTAGTAATCGGATCATATATTTTTTCAGCATCGCTAATCATCATGTCTTGCATATTAATATGAGCAGAAAACATAATACTATTTTCGTCAACTGACCAAATATGAACATGATGAACACCTGTAACTCCATCAATACTCAATAAGTCTTTCTGAATTGAATAGCAATCAATATGTGGTGCTCCTTGCATCAAAATTTTAATAGTCTTACTAATAATTGGGAATGTTTCAGAAATAATATATAGTGCCACAATAATAGTTACTAAAGGATCAATAATATTCCAACCAAATAATCTAATTAAAATTCCACCAATGATAATGCCAATTGATGCTAAAGTATCACTTAATAAGTGTAAATATGTAGCTCTAACATTCAAATTATTTTTCGAACCATGATTCAACATAATAGTTGAAATCAAATTAGCAACTGTTGAAACCACAGCAACAATTAACATCAAGTTTCCATTAATTTGTTCTGGTTTAAACAGTTTTGGAATTGCTTCAAAAATTAATACCGCCGAAATCATTAACAAGAAAATTGAATTTAAAAATGCTGAAATAATTTGAGCGCGCTTATAACCAAAAGTATTAAATTTGTTTTGTGGACGTTCACTAATACGATGTGCATAATAGCTGCCTACCACTGAAGCTGAATCACCTAAATTATGAAAAGCATCTGATAGTAGTGACAAACTTCCAGATAAAATTCCACCTATAAATTCAACTAACGTAATTAACGAATTTAAAACGGTCACAAACAAAAAGCGACTACCAGTCATCTGGTTTTGTTCTTCATCATGTGAATGCATTTAAACTCCCTCCTATCTATTATATTAATTATACAATAAATACATATAACAAAAAAAGGCCGCTTTAAAAGAAAGCGACCTTTTGGCATTTTTAAACTAATAATGGTTGTTTAATTAAACGTTCGTAGGCAAAATTTCTAACATCGGTGTTGGCAGTTGCAGAAATTGGAACTACCTTACCTGTTTCTACGAAACCAGCTTTTTTAATAACATGTTGCATCACTAAATTACCAGGATTAGTGTCAACACGAATACTATTAATACCATTTACATTTTTTACGACATCATAAATGGCTTCAAATAATTTTTGTGATAAGCCACGACCATGGTGGTGACTTGAAACAGCCACACGATGAATTGATACATAGGGGCCATTTGATAACCATTTACCATCTAAATGTTCATAACTGTTATCTTTGCCAGGAATGACGGCAGCGGTACCTAAAATTTCTCCGTCTTCTTCTAGTACAACAGTCCATTGGTTAAGAATATCATTCATTAATGAATCAGCATTAGGATAACCATTTTGCCATTGGTTAACACCTTGTTTAGCCAGTAAGTCCTTTCCTTCGAAAACAATTTGTTTGATTGCTGCAAAATCTTCGATGTGTGCTCTTCTCATTAACATGATCAAGCCCCCCTTTATCAATTTAATTATTTAAAACTCGATTTAAAGATAATATCACCATTTTAAATAAATGCAAAGGATTTTCTACTTTTTTATAAATAAAAAACATCCCATCAAAATGGAATGTTAATTCATTAATCTTCAAGCATGCGCCAATTACCTTCAGCTGCTTTAGAAATTTGATTGATAAAATGAAGCACTGAACTAGCACGCTTTACGTCATGTTCATTTAACTTGTTTAACCCTTTACCTGATGACATTGGTTGACCCAATGAAAAATCATTTTCTTGTAAATGACCTTCCGCAAAAGCAATTACCGTTTCACCTGATTCAATCTTGGTAATAATAAAGAACATTGAAAAGTCATCATTTTCTTTCATGTAAGCAGGCATTGCCCAAATGTCTTCTGCAATTTGTTGCATTTCTTCATTCATAAAACGATAGTACTTATGATTAGCTTCAGTAACAGGAGTGTTTAATACAAACATCATCTTACTAAAAGCTGGAGTTCCCATTTGGATATTGTCTTCCATTATCTTTCACCTCTAATTTTGTTTTTGTTGCTTTAATTGTACTTTTAATTTTATATTTTCATTTCTTAAGTTAGTTAGTTCAGAACGCACTTCACCTAAAATTTGTAGTTGTAATTTTTCAATTTCTAAATCGTGGGGCATTTGATTTTGAGTTAAATGATCTAACTTCGCATGCAAAATACGTAATTCATGTTCTGATTTTAAATTAACATGGAAATCATTCTCAGCATCTAAACGATCACGTTGGGCTGAACGATTTTGACTCATCATAATAATTGGCGCTTGAATTGCTGAAAAGCAGCTTAAAAATAAATTCAATAGTATATATGGATAAGGATCAAAATGAATGCCGAAAATGGCTAAACCATTTATAAGCATCCATGTTAACAGAATTGCTATAAAAATGAAAATAAAAGTCCAACTTCCACCAAATTTGGCCACTGCATCAGATACTTTTTGACCAAAAGTAGTGCTTTGACTAAGCGATACGTTAACATCAGTGATTTCATAATTATCATCTTTTAATGCCTTAGTTAATTTACGATTAATTTTGTGACTTTGTCTTAAATCTGAATTAATTAACGAATCCACACGATTCATTCGATATTTTAATAAATGATTAGCACAAATGAAACTACTTACTTTAGCTTTAGGATAATCTTGCTTAATTGCATTCGAAATGGGTTGGGCTAACTCTTTTAAGATTACCCCTTCATCTCTTAGATATGTTTTACCATCAACTAAACATTTTACTTGTTCTTGTGAATCTCTATTCATTTTTCCATCCTCCACTATAAAATTGCTTTCATATCGGCTGGTAAATCTAATTTAAATTCACGGTCGACATTTGATAAATCATCATGGAATTTTAAATAATAAGCATGTAACGCTTGGCGTTTGATTCCTCTATCTAAGGGTCCATTATATAATTGGTCACCTAATAGTGGATGCCCCAATGCAGTCATGTGTACCCTAATTTGATGCGTTCTACCGGTATGTAGTTTAATTTTTACCATGGTGTTATTAGAACTACTTGTTTCAACCCAATATTCAGTCACTGCATTTTTACCATCAGCAATTACTTCCCGACGAAAATTATCGCCTACTCTGCCAATTGGTTGATCAATGATTGCATGTGACTTCGCTAATTTACCGTCAACAATCGCATAATAATATTTTTCAATCTGATGTTTGGCCACTTGTTGGTTTGCCAAGCTATTGGCTAACCGGTTTTTAGCAATTAAAACTAAGCCAGAAGTAAAACGATCCAAACGCGTAATTAAATGGGGCTTTAAATCATGACTACCTTTTTTTCTTAAATAGCCTTTAATACGATTAACTAATGTATCTTCTCGATTTGAAGGCCCTGGAACACTGGTTAATCCTGCCGGTTTGTTCACCACTAACCAATTATCATCTTCATAAATAATATCAATTGGTTGTTCACTAAAGGCAACCTCGTCATCACTTTGTTCATCGGGAAAAATGACCGTTAATTCATCCCCTGGTTTTACTTGAGCATCAAATTTAGTATGATCATGATTTAATAAAATATCACCATCATGTTTTAAGTCATTATACATACGATGACTAACACCTTTTTTTACTAAAAATTGCTTGATTCCATATCCAATTTTATCATTATTTGCCCAAGTAAATTTCAAAGTCACGTTCCTCCAGTTTATTTTATATGTATGTTATATTAACATATTAATTAGAGAGACTGCTAAATTTCATAATTATAGAAAGAAGACATAAGATGTTAAATTATAATAATCAAGGAAATTGGCCGAATGGTTTTGGCAAAATGCAATCACCAATTGACTTATCAATTGATGAACAAAATCAATATCAAGAATTCTTACCAATCAGTGTAGATGACTTCTATCAATTAAATAATGAAATTGATGATGGAACTACGATTAGATTAACTGGAATGGGTAACGCTACTGTATTCAATCGTGAATTTAACTTTCAACAAATTCACTTTCACACCCCTGCTGAACACACTGTTGATGGCAAAGCAGCACCTTTTGAAATTCATTTAGTACATCAAAATGCGATTGGCCAAACTGTGGTGGTCGCATTATTAGTACAAATTGGTAATGCTGATGCATCACTTCAAGAAATTATTAATAACTTTGTCCCTAATGAAGAAACTGATGTTTCAATTAATCTCACGGAATGGATTCCAAACTTAGCTAATGGTTTTCATTATGCAGGATCATTAACTACCCCACCATTAACTGAAAATGTTGAGTGGATTGTTATTACTAATAGTTCAATGACAGTTAGTCAAAATCAAGTCAATTGGTTTGTTAAACAGTTTGGTAATAATAATCGTCAGTGCCAAGCAATTAATAATCGCAACGTTGAATATTATGAAAACAAATAAAAATACATCCCTAATTTTCAATAAATTTAGGGATGCTTTTTTTATAGATTAAACTTTTTAAAATGCTTAGTTAAATATTGTAAAGTTAGACTATCAGGATTTTTAATTAATTCATTTGGCTTTCCTGAAGCCATAATTTTACCACCAAAGTTACCACCTTTAGGTCCTAAATCAATCATATAATCAGCATTGGTCATTAAATCTAAATCATGAGTAATTAGAATAATGGTTGCACCTTTTTGTTTTAATTGATTAACCACACCAATTAAAGTTTGCACATCAGTTGGATGTAAGCCTACTGATGGTTCGTCAAACACAAACATCGTAGCACTTTGATTATTACTTAGATGTTTAACCAATTTTAAACGTTGGGCTTCTCCACCAGATAAACTAGGTGTACTTTCTCCTAGATGTAAATAATTCAAACCAATTTCATCAAGGATTCTTAATTGGCTTTCAATCGATGGGACATTTTTGAAAATTGGTAACGCATTTTTCACTGATAATTTTAATAAATCAACAATACTATAACTATGCCATTTAATTTCCTGGATAGTAGGATTAAAACGATTGCCATGACAAGTAGGACAGACCTCTTCAATATCTGGTAAATATTGCACGTCCAAATGAATATTTCCTAAACCACCACAAGTAGGACAAGCTCCTTGCTTGTTGTTATAGGAAAATGCTCCAATGCCATAGTGTTTATCTTTAGCAGCTGGTAGTTTAGCAAACATATGTCTTAAGTGATCCATGATCGTAGTGTAAGTAGCTAAAGTGGAACGTTCATTTTTACCAACTGGCTTAGCATCCACACTTACAATATGTTGGATCCCTGTTGTTAAATTAGCTACCTGTTTAGGTAATTTTCCACGCTGATATTCATGAATAGCTGGAACTAAACTATTCAAGATTAAACTGGTCTTACCAGCACCTGAAAAACCAGTTACTGCAGTGATTTGACCACTAGGAATAGTGGCTTTCACATTATGCAAATTATAATAATCACTGATCTGGATATTAGTATCTGCACAATCAGCACTAGCTGGAACTTTAGCATGCATAATATCAGCTTTCCCAGCAATGAAGGGGCCAATTAGTGATTGTTGATTATGAGTTAATTGTTTAGGTGTTCCTTGCGCAATCACATTTCCACCTTCATCACCAGAACCAGGTCCAATTTCAATGACCCAATCAGCAGCACTAATAATATTAACTTCGTGGTCAACTACTACTAATGAATTGCCTTGAGCAATTAAAGCATGAAAAATATGAATCAAGCCTTTAATATTATCGGGATGCAAGCCTACTGAAGGCTCATCTAATACATACAAAACCCCGGTTGTTTCTGTTCGTAGAGTTTTAGCTAATTGAATTCTTTGTAGTTCACCAGTTGATAAGGTGTTACCACTTCTCGATAGTGTTAAATAATCTAAGCCTAGCTCTAATAAAGGATTTAAATTATCGTCTAAACTTTCAAACAAGATATCAGCCATATGTTGCATATTATCTGGTAATGACTGCTTAGTTGATTTTTCGAAAGCTGCTAATTCTCCTAATGTTAAATCAGAAACTTCAGCAATGTTTTTACCAGCAACTAATTGATTTAATAAATCTGGATTCAAACGTGATCCATGGCAAACTGGACAGGTCGAAAAGTGGAAAAATTTACTAATGCGTTTAATTGCACGTGAAGTTTTTGCTTTCTTCATTGATTCGTATACAGATTCATAAGCATTTTCATACAAAGCATTATCTGAATGAAATACTCTTCCAGTGGAAGTATGAAAATCCATTTTGTACTTTTTCTTTTCACCATGTAAAACAATTTGCTTTTCTTGATCAGTTAAATCTTTATAAGGAACATTAGTACGCACCCCTAATGATTGGGCAATCGATGACATAAAACTACGCCCCGGTAAATGCCATGGTGCAATCGCACCTTCATCAATCGATTCATTTTCATCTTCAATGATAGTATCTGGATCTAATGCACTGACTTGACCTGTTCCATCACATTTAGGACAAGCACCATTGGAATTAAAGGCAAAATCTTCAGCAGATTTGGCATCAAAATTAACTCCACATGTAGGGCATTTGATTACTCCCATGCCTCTTTTTCCACCACTTAGTAAGTCCATTGCTTGAGCAATTTTTAAACTAGGCGCAACTCGATGTCCATTCGGACATACTGGTGACCCCAGGAGTGAAAAAATTAAACGAATAATATTAAAAATTTCACTCATTGAACCAACCGTTGAGCGTTCAGAAGGAACATTGGGACGTTGCTTTAAAGCAATCGCTGATGGAATATGACGGACTTCACGAACGTTAGTATGTGCAGTTTGTCCAATCCGACGCCTAGTATATGTAGATAATGCTTCTAAATATCTTCTGGAACCTTCTGCATATAGTATCCCCATTGCAAGTGAACTTTTCCCTGAACCAGATGGTCCAGAAATGGCAACAAATTGGTTTAATGGAATATCAACATTTATATTTTTTAAATTATGCACATTGCCTCCCCGAACTTCAATTTGGGTAGGTAAAATATTTTGCTTGGACATTATAGATTTTCCTTTCGTAACTTTATGCTAAAAAAGTGCCGATTAAATATCAGCACTTTGTTAATTACTTTTTATCAATTTGATCTAATAAATCATGAAGTTTTTGAATATCTTCTTTGGATAATTCATGATGATCTTTTAAGATTTCATAAATTTGTTGACCAGAATCAATAATATCTTCTAATCGAGAATCCAAATTGTTAAACAAGACATTCGTTAACATTGCACGTAAATGTTCAACACCATCCTTATCACCTTGAATGGCTCTTTCAGTCATTTTCTTAATAACAATTTTAACATTACGACGTTTTAATTTCTTTTCTTTATGACTATTATAATATGGTAAAAGAAGTGCCACAATAACTGATAGAGATTCAGCTATAGCAGCAACCCATTCAGCTAATTCTCCACTGTGCATATGTAATTCATCTCCTAAAAATATTGTAGCAGACAAAAAGCATTGTCCAAAGAACAATGCTTTTTAGTAAATATTATTTCTCATCAATATATTTAAATACTTGTTGCCCTGCTTGGCGACCAAAAATCACGGTTTCAGCAATTGAATTGCCACCAATACGGTTATCACCATGTAAACCTCCAGCAACTTCACCACCAGCAAACAAACCTTTAACTGGTTGATTATCTGAATTTAAAACTTGGGTTTCAGCATTTACTTTAATTCCGCCCATTGTGTAATGAACCGCTGGAGCAATGTGAATTGCAAAATAAGGTCCTGCACTAAGATCACGATCCATCCCAGTGGTACGATTAAAGTCATCATCATGTTGAGTTCTAACTACTTGGTTCCATTTATCTAATGTAGCTTTTAATAATTCAGGATTTACTTTAATATTTTCAGCTAAATCACCAAGTGAATCCCCATGAATAACTAAACCAATTGAATCATAAAAATTGATGGCACCAACATTATCACGAATCCCCTGATTTAAAATCAAATAAGCTGACTTTTCAGGTAATTGATTAATTGCAGCAGTTACATTTTTACGCGTATCCAATTCATTCACGAAACGGTGCCCATTCTGATCAACTAAAATGGCACCTTCACCACGAACAGCTTCTCCAATTAAAAAAGCATGATCATTATCTTGTTGAACAGTAGGATGAACTTGAATTTTATCCATATCAACTAGACCAGCTCCTGCATCAGTGGCTAATTTTAGACCATCACCGGTTGCCCCAGGTTGATTAGTAGTTCGATAATGAGTTAAATCACTACGATATTTACCAATAATTTCTTTACTAGCACCAAAACCACCAGTCGCTAACATAACTGCTTTTGCATGAATTGATTGTTCATTACCATCTGATAATTTCACATTCACGCCGGTAACCTTATTATCTTCTTTTAAGATTTTATCTACATCAACGTTATTGAAAACTGGAATTTGGTCTTTTTCAACAATTTTAAGAAAGTTAGTAACTAAGAATGCTCCAATAGGTGCTCCCGAACTAGGACGATGCGTCCTTTTAGTATGCATACCGCCAGTAATAGTTAAATCATCCAAAGCAATGCCATGATCAGCTAACCAATCCACTGATAATGCAGAATGACTGGTAAAATAATCAAGCATTTCAGGATTATTTTGTTGATCGCCACCAATAAAAGTATCGTTATAGAAAGCTTTAAAACTATCAATAATATGATGTTTTAATTGTGTTTCGGTCTCAGCAGCGTTCATCCCAGAAGATGCACGCGTGGAATTACCACCTAATTTATCCATTTTTTCTAAAATCACTGGTTTTAAACCTAGTTCATAAGCTTGAATCGCACTAACTAAACCAGTTGAACCAGAACCAACGATTACTACATCATAATTAGCTTTTAATTGATCGATGGCAGTTGGTTGAAATACATACTTCCCCATTGTTCACACTCCTTAAGATTTAATTAATACATTTATTTTATTACAAAAAAAGCATTGTCCAAAGAACAATGCTTAAACCTTAAATTTTTGATTAGTAACTAATAAAACAATTGAAATAATAATTACATTCATGAAAATAGCATACTTATCAAAGACATTTGTTAAAAGACCCATGATTAAAGAGCCTAAGATAAAGCAAAATAATACTAAACAAGTATCAATTGCAATGCGTCTTGCCTTCACATTTTTAAATCGCAAGAATGAATAAAAATTATCCAATAACTTTCTCAAATTACCGGTCATCATTAAGGGATTAAATGGATTTCCATTCATTAATTTAAATTCTTGAAATTGGGCGGCAGCAGCAATCGCTAATAAACCTACAATTATAATGTCAGAAATAAAATTAGCTAAAATCCCAACAACTACTAGCAATAATAAATCAATAATTAAAATAATCCTTTTAATATCGCGCTCTCGATAACGACTAGCTTGTAAATGTTTAATAAAAACTACTCCTAGTGCAAACATTACAATGGAAAATAAATAACGCAATGATTGCCACCACGCTAATTGACTTAAACTAATACCAAATAAAATAAAGTTTCCTGTTTGTAAACCAACAAAGACTTCGCCATGTTGTAAAAAAGTATATGCATCAATTGCCCCAGAATTCATCGCTAACAATAAACCCACAATTGGTGCTTCGTAGATATTCTTATTAATATTTACATACTCCTTTAAAAATCAATTTATATATTATATATCATAGTATATAAATATTAATAAAAATACTAAATAGTGTTTTCAGTAAGGTAAATCGGTAATTTTAACCTTAGTTTTGGAAAAGCCATTATCAGTTAAGATATCTTTAACCTCTTGTTTACGGCCTTCTGAATTCCGACTTAAAACTACCTCACGTAAAATATTAGGATTAATTTTCGCCAATGAAATAGGTCGATCACTAACTAATGCTGATGCATCAAAATGATTACTTTTCGGTTTCACAATCACATAGCGGATTTCTTCTTCTTGCCATAAAATTTGGCGTTTAAAACATAATGATAATAAGAATAATGAACTTAAACATTTTTTACGAATATCAATTGCCACTTCATTCCAAACTCCTCTTAGGCCACGATAAGCATCGAGCCATTCTTTAATAATAGGCATGATAAAAGCTTTATGCGTTTTTTTACTATATTCAACTTTTAATGGAAATACATAACCATATCCTTCTCCCATATGTTGAAAATCAGGCGAAGTGTATTGATCAGATAATTTTTGTTGAATCTTTTGGCTATCAAAGCCTAATGCCACATCCCCATAGTTACCTAGGGCTTGCGAATTACGATTAGGCGAAAAGCTCCAAACATAACTATCAAAATTGTTATGCTGATAATCATTAATGAATGCATCAATTTCTACTTGGGTCGCATCTAACTGCTTTAAGTATTCAATCGCAACTCGATAAGTATAACGAACTTCCAGCGGATCATTCATCGAATGAATATACCCAACATAGAATAATTTGGTTTGTACAATGTTTTTTAAAGCACTAATACTCGTGTAATGATAAATTTCACCAATATCATGGGCATTAATATAAAATCGTTTATAAATAATATCATGTGAATGGGTTCGATAATCGGACTGCTCATCAGTGATAGAATTTAACGCTGACTTGCCATATTGATTTAATGAATCATAAATCTTGTGGAATTCTGCTGGCGTCATGCTTAAATTCATCTCCTCATATCAAAGATTTACATTAATTATATAACAACAAAAAAGCATCGTCTAAAGAGACCATGCTAATTTTAAAAATTTAATAATGATATGGGGATAATATTTAAAAAGAATAACCATAAAACAATGGTTGGCATTAACCAAAGTAGATAAAAAATAAAATAACATTTATCATATGTAGATATATTACGCCAGCCATAACTAATAATTTTCACCGCAGATAACAAAACGCTAATTAAACTAATAACTCCCATGATTAGTAAGTCAAATAATACAAAAGTATCTGGATGATAAATATTCCCGTTAGCCTTTTCAATCATGCCATCAATAATCATAAATAATGGAATGAATAAAATTACTCCCTGTATCCATAATTTATCTTTATAATTCATATAAACTCTCTACTTAGTTATCTATGAACTAGGTAATAAATAAACTCAATTGCATTCCAATTCCAAGGGATAATTTCAAAAAATGATAACCAAGATATCAGACTAGGAATAATTAAGATTAAATAAAATACAAACATTATTTTGTAATAAATCGGTATATTATGCCATCCTAATGAGAATAATTTACTAATGAAAATTAAAATATTTACTAAGCTAATAATTCCAATGACCAATACACCAAATAATACTAGCACGTCTGGATGAGACAAATCATCATGTGCTAATCCAATTGCACCATCAATGATTGAATATACTGGTAAGAATAAAATGAAAAATTGAATTATTAATTTCTTTATATATTGCATAAAACTCCTTAATATAAAAACGTTTAATTCTAATATTATCATAAATAAATGGTAATATTAATATATGGAGGTGAATTATATGAAGATCAAGCAATCAATAGTAGTTCTTTTATCATTATTCATAATGTTTTTAACTTTTAGTATCAATGCTAATGCAATTTCTGGCTATGAATATGGATCATCAGCTAAAAATAATGTAAAGACTACCAAAAGAGTAAAAGTATATAAGATAATTCCTGGTAAATATGAGGCAGCTAATAAATTTAAATATGCCGGTTACATAAAAAAAGGCACTCATTTAAAAGTATCAATGTACTTTATGTCCACTGGTGGTTATGTAGTCAAAAACAGACATTATAAAGTTACCCATAAATCATTTTACTTAGTTCCAAAAAACTAATAATCATTGGTATAAGAAATAATTAAAAAAGCAGTCCTTATCAATAAAAGGACTGCTTTTAATATTTAAAATAAATGATGACGTCTATGATATCCATAAAAATGACGATGATATGGGTGATAATAATAATGACGTTCATATTTTCTTTGATAGTGACGCTTAATATAATGATGAGCTGCTCCAGCAATCAACGCATCCCTAACATAATGATGGCGATGATAGTGTTCACCATTATAATTACGATGTTCACTAAAACTAGGTGCCCCTGCTGGTGTTGGTACATTTATATTATGATCAATCTTAGAAGTTCCATCCGCATAGTTAAATTGAACTCCTGGTTGCACATTATATAAATATACATTGAAATCTAAAGTATTATCAGTAGATAATGCTTGCAAATGAACGCCACGTGCCATTAAGTCACTGCCTTTAAAGACAGGTGTAACTTGATAAATGACCTTCTTACCAGCACGTAAAGCATCACGCACCTTACTTTCGTAAATGGTTTGTACTTTTTGATTACTAAAAGCAGTTTGGGTAAATAAGTTTTTTAAATTATTTTGATCACCAGATTGTAAACGAGGTTCATAATTACCATTTACACTAATGCCTTTAGATAAACTGTAAGCAATCTCATGACCACGATTAATGATGGCTTCACGATTGATAAATTTTTGATGCCAACCAGTTGGTTTAACATCTTGAGTAGAACGTAAACTATCGTTAGCAACGTTTCGTGATTCTAAATAAGCGGTGTTTCCAGCTGAAGTTCGATTCAAATTATCTAAATTGCTGTAAATAACATGATTGTATTTCCAATCAGTCGTCTTTAAATTGGCATGGTCATTATTTACATAAGTAAAGGCTTGCGCACCAGAAGTATAATTTAAATCAGCTAGTTCATTATCACTTTGAACATGTTTTTTAGTAGCCTTAGCTTGCTTTTTAGCAACATGTTTATCACTATGCGATGAACTATGATCACTACTTTGTAAGCTAGAACTTGGTTCCGAACTGGAATTACTATTCTTTTTTGAGGAATCTTTGCCACCCATACAACTACCTAATAAGGCTAGTAGTAAAAAGGTAACAATTCCTCCAGTTAATATTTTTTTCATGTTATCTCCTAATTATATTTACATAACATTATTAAAAATATGTATGCTTAATTTTTGATCTGGTCCAATAAATCGTACTGCCACCACCAGTAAACAAAGCCCTTTTACCATGAATTTTTTTATGAGTTAAAGTGTAAATTGGTATATCACCTTGTTGATAACTATATAAATTATAGGCATTTTTACCATGTTTGATGATATCTAATTTATTTTTATCTTTTTTACCATTTATATAAATACTTTTTTTATAAATATGCATATGTGTCATCTTATTTTCATCCCATTGATACCAATTTCCTCTGATTTCAGTGGGTGTTTGATGATGTCCCATATATTTAGCATGTGCTTGTGTTCCATAACAAGCGGACATAATTGAAACCATCCCAAATGTAATTAACGAATACTTTACGAAATTACGTATTTTCATATGTATATCTCCTTTATTTATAAATACATTACTTTTTAATAATAATTCTTTAATTTATTTTTGGCAAACTAAAAAAAGCGTTATCCACAAATGGATAACGCCTTTTAACTAGGAATAAAACATTATTCCCATTCAATTGTCGAAGGTGGCTTACTAGTAATGTCATACACTACTCGGTTAATACCATCAACTTCGTTTGCAATCTTCGTTGAAATGTTTGATAAAACATCCCATGGAATTTGTGCAAAGTCAGCAGTCATTCCATCGATTGAGTTCACTGCACGAATTGCGATGGTGTAGTCATAAGTTCTTTCATCCCCCATGACACCCACACTCTTGAATCCAGGTAAGACCGTGAAGTATTGCCAGATTTCAGTATCAAGACCTGCTTTAGCGATTTCTTTACGTAGAATAAAGTCACTATCACGCACGATACGTAATTTTTCTTGAGTGATTTCACCAATGACACGAATTCCTAGACCAGGGCCTGGGAATGGTTGACGCCATACCAAGTTAGCTGGCATCCCCATTTCTTCACCTAAGTGTCTAGTTTCATCCTTGAATAACGAACGCACTGGTTCAATTAATTCAAAATGCATGTCTTCGGGAAGTCCACCCACGTTATGATGAGATTTAATAGTTTGGGCAGTATCAGTACCACTTTCAATCACATCGGTGTATAGAGTTCCTTGAGCTAAGAAATCAATATCTTTTAGCTTACGAGCTTCATCATTGAAAACTTCGATAAATTCGTTACCGATAATCTTACGTTTTTGTTCCGGATCAGAAACACCCTTCAACTTACCTAAGAAACGATCACTTGCATCCACTTGGATGATATTCAAGCCGAATTTACCTTTTAGACTATCCATAACTTCTTCAACTTCGTTCTTACGTAGTAAACCATGGTCTACGAAGATACAAGTTAATTGGTCACCAATGGCCTTGTGTAATAAAACTCCAGTTACACTTGAATCAACCCCACCGGATAGACCAAGGATAACTTTCTTGTCACCGACTTCTTCGCGGATTTGTTTAATCTTTAAGTCAATAAAATCATTCATTGACCAGTTTGCTTCTGCGCCACAAACGTTAAACACGAAGTTCTTTAAGATGTCAGTACCATATTTGGTATTTCTAACTTCAGCATGGAATTG
The DNA here is from genome assembly GCF_006493595.1 of Apilactobacillus micheneri. Lineage (NCBI taxonomy): Bacteria > Bacillati > Bacillota > Bacilli > Lactobacillales > Lactobacillaceae > Apilactobacillus > Apilactobacillus micheneri. The sequence goes on from NZ_QUBI01000001.1 coordinate 105,632, forward strand.
AATTCCATAGAACTTTCTAGCGGTATCTTGCATTGCAGTAATGGGACAACCCTTTGCGGAAGCCACATTTTCGAAGCCATCTGGAGCCTTTCTAACAAGGTCTCCATGACTCATCCAAACTGGTTGATTTTTAGGTAAGCCCTTAAATAAATCAGCATCGTCAGTCGTAATGTCGATATCAGCATGTCCATATTGACCATGATCTTCGCCATCAACTTTTCCACCACCTAGGTCATATGCCATCAATTGCATTCCATAGCAAATTCCTAGGATTGGAATATTCATTTCAAAAATTTTAGGGTCAACTTTCAAGGCGTCATCAGCATAAACACTGTTAGGTCCACCAGAGAAGATAATTCCCTTAGGGTTAAAAGCTTTAATCTCTTCGATTGACATATTGTGAGACTTCAACTCGGAATATACACCAAAATCACGAATACGACGGGTGATTAGTTGGTTATATTGACTACCGAAATCAAGCACCAAAATTTTATCAAATGAAGATAAGTCCATTTCAGCCAAACCATCCACGCTCCTTTTCTAAATTGCTTTTAATCATACCGAGAAGATGGGAATGTGTCAAATTTTACTAGTTAGTATTTTCTTAATAAAACATTGTCAATGCGGTGTTCTTCACCTTTATGAATAATTAAATCGGCTCTGGTTTTAGTTGGTTTAATATTTTCTTTCAAGTTTGGTAAATTAATTGATTGCCAGACATCTTTTGCCATTTGCACTGCTTTATCACGATTAGAATGTGCTAATTCATAATAATGGTTAGAAGGATTTTGAAAAGCGGTATCCATTAATTTTTTAAAACGATCTAGATACCATTTTTCAATTAAATCATCAGCTGCATCAATATAAATGGAGAAGTCAGTAAAATCACTCACATAAATTTGTTGATTACTTGGTAATTGAAGCGTATTAATTCCTTCAATAATTAGAATGTCAGGACGGTCAATAATATCATAACGATTAGGAATAATATCATAGACTTCATGTGAATAAACTGGTGCTTTTACATTTGGTTGACCAGATTTAACTTCATTTAAAAAGTTAATTAAGGCCTTCATATCATAACTTTCTGGAAAACCCTTTTGTTGAATAATTCCACGACGTTCTAGTTCTTTGGTATTATATAAAAATCCATCAGTCGTAATTAATTGAACTTTCTTTTCTGGGAAAAAGTGACTCAATAAAACTTCCAATAAACGAGCAGTCGTTGATTTACCAACGGCTACACTTCCAGAGATCCCGATAATAAATGGAACTTTACGATTTTCTTTATCTAAAAATTGGGTTTTAGTTTTTTGCCAGTCATTAAAATTTTGCGTACATAAATCTAATAAATGCACAATTGGAATATAAACATCTTTAACATCTTGCAATGAAATTTGGTCATTAAAAGCTTTGATTTGTTTTAAACTTTCTTTAGTCAATGGTACTGATTGGGTATGGTAAAAGTTTTTCCATTCATCTTTTTTAAATGTGTAATAGTTAATTGGATTTGCCAAGGCAATCCCTCCAATAAAATAAATAATTGTTTTTAATCATAACATTTCTGGATTTGGATGTATTAAAAAAGAGCTTAACTTGCTTAGTTAAGCTCTTTTTGCTTGTTACTAATATTAATTATTGTAAATCATAAAATTTTGCAGGTACACTATCAAAAATTGGTGATAATTGTTTTTCAGCAATGATAGTTAGTTCATGCATTGCACGCGTACAGATAGTATAAACTAATTGGCGATCTGCTTCGTCACCATATTGTTCAGCACTAGCATCCCACATCACTACAGAATCAAATTCTAGCCCTTTTGCAAGGTATGAAGGAATAATTAAGGTTCCAGTAGCCAAACGTTGATTTTCAGTTCTAATAAGCGTATTTTTTACATTCATTTGATTTAATTGTTCGGATAATGATTCAGCATCCGCTAATGTTTTAACAATAATCGCAGTTGTATCATGCTTTTGCTTATCCGCATTAATTTTATCATTTAACTTATTAAGTGCTGCTTTTTGATCATCAACCACATTAATCAATGGCTTGTCACCTTCACGAGCGAAGGATTCAATTTCAACGCCATAACCTAATAGATGTTTAGTAAAGTCAGTGATTTGTTCAGTTGAACGATATGATTTAGTCAATTGCACAACATTGGTCTTTTCAGAATCAAACATGGTCCCTAGTTCTTGCAATAATTTATGACTATTTTCATGGGTAAAGATGGCTTGATTCAAGTCCCCTAATAATGTGAAACGAGCACGGGGGAATGTGAATTTCAAGAAAGCCATTTGAAAGGCCGTGTAGTCTTGCACTTCATCAATGAATAGATATCTAATATCAGTCTTGGCACGTTTACCAGAAATTTTATCAAATAGATATAGGTAAGCTGAGACATCTGAGATTGAAATATCCCCCGACTTCATTTGTTCAATGGAATGATCAACACTCTTTTCCCAATCATCCTTAGTCAAATCATAATCATTTAAGTTCACTAGATTAGGAATATTTCTTAACATGTGGACAAATTGATTATTAATTCTTAAGAAACGAGAATGAACAATTTGTTTACGAATTTTTCTAAATGCTCCAATCACAATATGTTTAGCTAAGAAATTAAATTCCTTATCAGCATTTTCAAATTCGTCTGGATGCGTTCTTTGGACCGCTTCAATTTGTTCACGAGTCAAATCTTGAACTGCTTGTTCAACCCACTGCGTTTTCATTTCTGCTTTCACACGACGATTCAACATCTTAACAAGTCGTTCTTTAGTAGCAGAAAGACGATTTCTTAAATTATAATTTTCATTAAAACTATAGTAGATTTCAGCAATCTTTTCACGAGAAATAAAGATTTCACCATTGAACTTCAAATTCTTAAATTTCATATCTTCAGTGTTCAAATGATTAGCGTAAGCTGTAACTGCTTTAAAATAGTCCAAACTATTCTTTAGATTATTAATCTTACGAACTTGACCATCTTCAGAATTATCTTCTTCAAAGCGTTCAGATAAGGTTTCAACATTCATATGTGGAACCCGCAAACTACTGTATTGATAATAAGTCATTTGCACCATGTTTTGTTCCCCTAATTCAGGTAACACTTGATTAATATAATCATTAAACAATTGGTTCGGTGAAAATAAGATTACTTGACCAGAATGCAATTTCCCACGATATTGATATAGTAAGAAAGCAATTCTTTGTAAAACAGCAGCCGTTTTCCCTGAACCAGCAGCTCCTTGCACAAATAACAAGTCGGAATCAGTATCACGAATAATCTTATTTTGTTCAGCTTGAATGGTAGTAACAATACTCTTCATCTTAGTACTAGACTTGCCATTTAAGTTATCTAGTAACATTTGGTCCCCAACTACCTGGTCGGTATCAAAAATGGTATCAATTTCTCCATCTTTAATTTGGAATTGACGTTTTAAAGTCACATTAACTTCTTGGGGTCCCATAGGAGTATTATAAGTTAATTTACCAATCTTACTATCATAGTAAATACTTGAAATAGGTGCACGCCAATCATAAATCAAATAATGATCAGGACTATCAGCAAATGAACCTAATCCAATATAGATGGTTTCAGGTTGGCCTTCGCCTGCTTCTTCAAAGTCCAAACGTGCGAAGTATGGACGAGCTTCCATTTTATTTAATTTATCGTATTCTCTAGTAGCATGTTTCCAACTATTTTCACGTTCTTCAAGCATTTGTTGTTGCTGACGAATTGAAACCGAAGTTTCCATCATCCCACTATAAGTACTTGTTTTTAAACGGACATCATTATAAAAGTTTTTATTGATTGCACTTTCATCTTTTTCAGCACGATTAATCTTTTGTGCTGCTTCAGTTTTAGCAACGCCAATTTTTCCTAAGACGTTCTTTAAATGTTTAGTTTCATATTCTCTAATTGAGTCAGCCATTTAGACATTTCCTCCATTCAAAAGTTGATTAATAATTTTAGCACAAATAATTAGCAAAATAAACTTTTTAACCTGAGGGTCATCTTTTTATTAGTATGAACTTGTATGATAAAATCAACTTTGGTAGAGACTTATGAAAAAATAGGAGGTCTTTTTATGATTAATATTTATCTAGTACGTCATGGACAAACTTATTTAAACAAATATTTCCGTATCCAAGGATTATCTAATGCTCCATTAACTGTTAAGGGAGTTGCTGATGCGGTGGATGCTGGTAAAAGATTGAGCAACATTAAATTTGACCATGCTTACTCAAGTGATATGCCACGTGCATATGATACTGGTAAATATATTTTGAAACAAAATCCTTCATCACTTGAAGAACCTATTATGGATACCGCATTTCGTGAAGAAAACTTCGGTTACTTCGAAGGAAATGACAGTGAACAAGCTTGGCACCAAATTGGTGGCCCTAAAGGTATAGGTAGCTATGGTGAAATGATTGATAAATTAGGTATGGGTGGTACTGCTGATTTAATCGCTGAAGCAGATCCTTATGGTGATGCCGAAACTGATAGTGATATTCGTGCTCGTTTCATGCCTGGATTAAAGAAAGTTATTCAAAATGCTAAAGATGGCGAAAACATTTTAATTGCAGCACATGGTACTATTATTAGATGGGCAGTTGATCAATTTGCTAATAGCAATATTGATGTCTCTGAATCTATCTTAAATGGTAGTGTGTCTAAATTAACTGCTGAACCTGATGGTACTAATATTAAAGTTGAATACTACAATCGTAAAGATGAAAACATATAATAAATAAAATATTAAAGAGCCGTTATCATTTAAGATAACGACTCTTTTTTATCCCCAACTATATTTACCTAATAAATAATGCGTAATCCACCAAGCAGCATAAAATTGAAAAAAGAAAATAAAAAGTTCTAATCCCCCTTGTAAAATATTAATGTAAGGAAAATCAATAAAATAAAATAAGATATCAATCACATGTGTCAAAATTCCTGACGATAAGAAAAGCATCACAATATAAACACATATCCATGATACTTTATGGGCAATCATCGCATGCCTTCTTTGTTTAAATTCTTCATCTTCTTTGTGATTCATAAAATTAATAGCTCCTAAACTAAGTATTAAAATTATTGTATCAAAAAAATCGCTAGAACTTAATATTCCAGCGATTTTCTTATTTTTTCAAGCGTTCTTTATACATATCAATTTCATCTTCAGATGCACGAACATAATGACGAGGCGCAATTTCAACTAGCTTGCGATCCTTACCATCATCTTCTTTACTTGCATCATAATCAAAGGCTTGACGACTACGTTCGTATTCTGGATCAGGAACTGGAACTGCTGATAATAGACTTCTTGTATAATCGTGTAATGGATTAGCATACAATTCATCAGCGTCCGCAATTTCCAACATACGGCCATAATGCATAACACCAATTCGATCACTAATGTACTTAACCATTGATAAATCATGAGCGATGAATAAGTAAGTTAATTTACGTTTCTTTTGTAAATCTTTTAATAAGTTAACCACTTGGGCTTGGATTGAAACATCCAATGCAGAAATAGGTTCATCAGCGATAATAAACTTAGGCTTGACCGCTAAAGCACGAGCAATCCCGATACGTTGTCTTTGTCCACCTGAGAATTCATGTGGATAACGGTTAGCGTGTTCTTTATTCAAACCAACCGTCTCAAGTAAGTCTTCAACTTGATGTTTACGATCTTCTTTATCCTTAGCTAAATGATTAATATCAATTCCTTCAGCTACAATATCTTCAACCTTCATACGAGGGTTTAAAGAAGCATATGGATCTTGGAAGATTGTTTGAATATCACTTCTAAATTGTTGCTTTTGTGCTTTATGTCTTAACTTAGAAACATCTTTGCCATCAAAGATAATTTTTCCAGCAGTTGGTTCATACAAATGACTAATGGCACGACCAGTAGTGGTTTTACCAGAACCAGATTCACCAACTAGACCAAAGGTTTCACCCTTATAAACATCGAATGAAATGTCATCAACCGCTTTTACTTCATCTGCTTTACCAACATTAAAGTATTGTTTTAATCCTTCAACTTCTAGAATTTTAGGAGCATTTTCTTCTAACATGATTTCACCACCTAATTATTAATTATTATGTGTTGCTTTAAAGTGTTCTTGACGCTTAACAATGTCAGCTGGTGGTGTGACCTTTGGTGCACGGTCATCTAATAACCAGGTTGCTGCATAGTGAGTATTGGAAACTTTAAAGAATGGTGGTTGTTTTAATGTATCAATCTTAAGTGCATACTTATTTCTAGCAGCAAAGGCATCCCCAACTGGTGGATCCAACAAATCAGGAGGTGTTCCTGGAATTGATGGTAATACGTCGGCATCAGTATCTAGGGTAGGCATTGAACCTAATAATCCCCAAGTATATGGATGTTTAGCATTGTAGAAGATTTCATCAACAGTTCCATATTCGACAATTTTTCCAGCATACATAACTGCAACACGATCAGCCATTCCTGCAACTACACCCAAATCATGAGTGATAAAGATAATTGAAGTATTAATCTTAGTTTGTAGTTCCTTCATTAAATGAAGAATCTTAGCTTGGATTGTAACATCCAAGGCAGTGGTTGGTTCATCGGCAATCAATACTTGTGGATAGTTAACTAAAGCAATTGCGATAACAATTCTTTGTCTCATCCCACCAGAAAATTGATATGGATAATCATTGATTCTTTCTTTGGCGTTGGTAATACCAACTAATTTCATAATTTCTAAAGCTTTTTCCATGGCTTTTTCTTTACTCATTCCTTGATGAACACGTAAAGGTTCAGCAACTTGCTTACCAACTTTCATGGTTGGATCCAATGAAGTCATTGGGTCTTGAAAAATTTCAGCAATGCTTTTACCACGAAGTTTACTTAATTGTTTTTCATTTTTATCTAAAATTTCTTCATCTTTAAACTTAATGCTACCGCCAGCAATTTCAGCGTTAGGCGCATTCAAACCCATAATGCTACGAGTAGTAACTGATTTACCAGAACCGGATTCACCCACAATTGCTAAGGTTTCACCTTTCTTCAAATCAAAACTAATGTCACGAATGGCTTGAACTTTACCTGCATAAGTTTTGAAATTAATTGTTAAATTTCTAACTTCTAGGATATCATCTTTGTTTTCCATTCTATGTCACCTACTCTCTTGATTTTGGATCAAATGCATCACGCAATCCATCACCTAAAATGTTAAATGCAATCATTAATACTGATAGCACAACTGCGGGAACCCACATTTGATATGGTAAGAATTGGAATGATTTTTGACCATTACTAATTAAAGTACCTAATGAAGCAGCTGGAGCTGGAACCCCAATTCCAATAAATGATAGGAATGCTTCGAAGAAAATTGCACTTGGAATAGTAAACATCGTATTAATGATAATAACACTAGTCAAGTTAGGTAATAGATGCTTAAATGAAATCTTAATTGAGCTTTCACCTAATGATCTAGCAGCTAGCACAAATTCTTGGTTCTTTAATTCCAGTGTTTGTGCACGAACTAAACGTGCCATATTAATCCAACTAGTAAAAGCAATCGCAATAATAATAGCAGGAATACCTGGTTTTAAGATTAATAATAGTAGAATCATAACGACTAAGTTAGGAATTGATAGCATAATTTCAATAATTCTTTGCATTACAGTATCAACTTTTCCGCCTTTCCAGCCGGAAATAATTCCGTAAGCAACTCCGATAGTTAAATCAAAGAAAGTTGCTACCACCGCAATGATTAATGAAATTCTAGTACCATATAATGTTCTAGCCAATAAGTCACGACCTAAGTAATCACTACCAAACCAGAAGTAATGGTTAGCAGCCGCACCGGTATAAGCATTAACTCTTTGCCCACCTTGAACTAAGGTTCCGTTAAATCCAGGAATGTCAATACCCGGAATACGTGGAGGCAAATTATTTAAATTAGGATTAGTTGCAACATTATTCATAGATGGAATTAAAGCTGAGCCAAATGCCACCACGAATAATAAAATTAAAATAATTAACGAAATCATTGCCGCTTTATTTTTCTTTAAACGACGCCAAGAATCTCTTAAGAAAGTTAACGAAGGAGCAGCAATTTTTTCATTATCTAGATGTGAACCATCTGATAAGGGTTCAAATGCATCTTTTGGTAATTCTTGTTGTTTATCTGCCATATCTTTAACCCTTCTTTCCTGTAATTCTGATTCTTGGATCAATTAATCCATAAATAATATCAGTTATTAGTAGTACCACACATAACATAAAGCAGTACATAATGGTTAGTCCCATAATAGTTGGGTAATCGTTAGTTACAACTGAGTTAACAAATTGTTCACCAATACCAGGAATAGCAAAGATATTTTCAACAACAAGTGAACCAGTCATAATATTAACAGCTAGTGGTCCAACAATTGTTACTAATGGAATCAAACTGTTTCTTAAAGCATGATGATAAATAATACCAAATTTGCTTAAACCTTTAGCACGAGCTAATTCAATGTAGTCGGCACTTAAAACATCAACCATTTCAGTTCTAACAAACCTAGCAGATTCAGCAAATGGCATTGCTGCTAACGCTAGCGTTGGCAGAATCGTGTAAGCAAATCCACTCCAACCGGCAATAGGTAACCAACCCCATTTCAATGCTACAAAATATTGTAATAAAATTGAAAGCACAAATGAAGGAATTGAAATTCCTAAAATGGAAACAATGGTAGTTGTTGTGTCAACCCATGTTCCTTTTTTAATGGCTCCTAATGATCCAACAACAATTCCTGCCAAAACTCCTACGATAATTGCTTGTAGACCTAATAATAATGAAGGTCCAACACGACTAGAAATTAAGTAAGAAACCTGTTGATCACTAAATTGGAATGATGTTCCAAAATTACCATGAACAGCATTTACAATATAACTAATATATTGCTGCCAAACTGGTTTATTTAAACCATATTGTTGTAAAACCATATTTCTTTCTGAAGGCGATAACTTCGCTTCATTAGTCAATGGTGTCCCTGGCATTATCTTCATAAGAAAGAAAGTAACTGTCGTTACAATAAATAATGTCAAGATTAAATAAAATATTCGCTTTGCCAGATATCTTACCATAATGACTCCTCACAATCTTTTTTAGTTTTTATACTAAACTATGTTTAATATGTACGGAAAAAGTTAAACACCCGCCATAGATACAGTAAGCATTTAACTTATTCCCTATTATAGTCTATCTATTAACAATATCTCAAATAACTTGTGTACTATTTATTTGATAAAGTTACATCTCTAAGATTATATGGTGAACCTGTTGGGAAGAATTGAATTCCTTGAACTCTTGGTTTGATAACTCTTGGAGTTACTTGATGATAGATAGGAATAATTCCTTGATCTGACATCAATACTTTTTCAGCTTTGACAAGATCATCCCAACGTTTACTTGCATTATTAGCATCTTTACCTTCAGCATCTTGTACTAAAGTATCATATTCTTTATTACTCCATTTACCATTATTGTATGAACCATCACTGGTAAATAATGATAAGAATGAAATTGGGTCTGGGAAGTCAGCACCCCATGCACTTACTACCATATCAAATTGACCATTTTGTGAACGGCTTAATCTTGATTTAAACGGAATATTTTGTGCGGTAACCTTCAAATTAGGTAGTTTTTCTAAGGCTGTTTGTAAATATTCAGTAGTGTTCTTACCATTAGGAGTATCATCAGATAACATTGAAACATTTACTGATTTTTTACCAGTTTCTTTTAGACCTTGTGCCCACAATTTCTTAGCTTCAGATAAGTTATAACTAACACCATCTTTAGTACCAGCATCATCAGTAAAGTCTTTACCATTACGCTTAGACATTCCTGGAGCAACGTAGCCAACAGCTGGAGTTGATCCATCACCTAAGACATCTTGAGTGAATTGTTTACGGTCAATTGCCAATGAAATAGCTTTTCTGATGTTAGCATTCTTAAATACCGGATTAGTCTTTTCGTTCATTTCAATATAGAAAGTTGTTGCACCTTTAGCACTGTGTAGTTCTTTACTATTCTTGAATTCACCAACTTGTTGTTTTCCAACAAGTGTATCAATATCTAAACCACCAGTTTGATATTGATTTAATGCTGTATTAGGATCTTTTTGTACATTAAACTTAACACCATCAAATTTAATGTTCTTAGCATTCCAGTAGTCGTTGTTCTTAACTAATTTCCAACTATCGTTAGTACCGGTCCATCCAGTAACTTTAAATGGTCCATTGTAAATCATATTATTACTGTTAGTACCATATGATTGTCCATATTTATTAACAGTGGCTTCATCTTGTGGATAGAATGGTGCCATTGCTACTAAGTATTTAAAGTATGTTTGTGGTTTAGTCAAACTTACGACTAGTTTATAATCACCATCTGCTTTAACACCTAAAGAAGAAAGTGGCGCCTTATTTTTACCAATTTCGGTCGCATTTTTAACATGATCGAATAAGTATGAATATTGAGAAGCAGTCTTTGGATTTACAGTACGTTGCCAACCATATACAAAGTCTTTAGCAGTAACTGGTTTCCCATTACTCCATTTAGAATGTCTAAGATTAAATGTATAGGTCTTACCATCTTTAGAAACTTTATAATTTTCGGCAACTCCTGGTTTAACTGTATTGTTTTCACCAGAAATTAACAATCCTTCATTACTGTTATTTAATGTACCAAAAGCTGTATTATCAGTAACTTTTGATGCATCTAAAGTAGTTAAGTTGGCTGATTGTTGCCATTGAATTAACTTACTACTTGATTCTTTGCCGCTATTATTTCCACAAGCGACCAACAGGAATGCTGATGCTGCTCCAACAGCACCAACTTCCAACATTGATTTTAACTTCATAATATCCTTACCCCCAATTACATATACCTATTCGCGAAATAGATTAAACTTCTTTTAAAAGGATTAATGAAATTCTACCATTACTTTATAATCAAAAGCAAGGCATTTTCTAATTTAATTTTAATTTTTATACAACTTTTGTAAAACGGTGTTATATAAACTAACATGTCAATGTTGGTTATTGTCTATATGGATATTTCTAAGATCATATGGTGATCCCGTTGGGAAAAATTGAATACCACTAATTCTTGGCTTAATGGCAATAGGCCTAACTTGGTAATAAATTGGAATAATCCCTTGATTACTCATTAAAGTCTTTTCAGCATTAACTAAATCATCCCAACGTTTATTAGAATTATTAGCATCAGCACCTTCTGCTCTATTAACTAATGAATCATATTTAGCATTACTCCACTTCCCATTATTATATGAACCATTGCTGGTAAATAATGATAAGAAAGAAATTGGATCTGGAAAGTCTGCTACCCATGAATTAATAACCATATCAAAGTCACCACTTTGTGCACGAGTTAATTTTGATTTAGATGGTACGTTTTGTGATGAAACGTTTAAGCCTGGTAATTTTTCTAATGAAGTCTGCAAAAATTCAGTAGTAGATTTACCATTATCTGTATCATCGGCAAGAAGACTAATATTAACTGAACTTTTACCAATTTCTTTTAGTCCTTTATTCCATAACTTCTTGGCATCATTTAAATTATAAGAAATACCATTTTTAGTACCAGCATCTTGAATAAATGTTTTACCATTATGTTTAGGCATTCCTGGTGAAACATAACCTTGAGCTGGTTTTGATCCATCACCTAAAGTGCTCTTAGTAAATTGATCACGATCAATAGCCAACGAAATGGCTTTTCTAATATTTATATTTTTAAAGACAGAATTATTTTTCTCATTCATTTCGATATAAAATGGCGCCGCCATATCTACATTATGTAATTCTTTAGAATGTTTAATTTCTCCGACTTGTTGTTTACCAACAAGATTTGTTAAATCTAAAGCACCGGTGGAATATTGATTTAAAGCAGTATTAGAATCTTTTTGTACATTAAATTTAACACCATTAAATTTAATATTTTTAGCATTCCAATAATTATTATTTTTAATCAATTTCCAACTGTCGTTAGTTCCAGTCCAATCTGTAACCTTAAATGGCCCATTGTAAAGCATGTCATCACTGTTAGTACCATATGATTGCCCATACTTATTAACGGTTTCCTTACTTTGTGGATAGAATGGTGCCATTGCTACTAAGTATTTAAAATATGATTGTGGCTTAGTTAAGCTCACTACTAATTTATAATCACCATCTGATTTAACCCCCAGTGAAGATAATGAAGCTTTATTTTCACCAATTTGGCTAGCATTTTTTATATGATCAAATAAATATGAATATTGAGAAGCTGTTTTTGGATTAACCGTTCGTTGCCAAGCATATACAAAATTATTAGCAGTTACTGGTTTTCCATTACTCCATTTAGAATGGCGTAAATTAAAGGTATAAGTTTTACCGTCTGGAGAAACTTGATAACTTTTAGCAACTCCTGGTTTCACTGTGTTATTTTTTGCAGCCATTAATAGGCCCTCATTACTATTATTTAGAGTCCCAAAGGAAACGTTATCAGTAGCTTTAGAAGCATCCAAGGTAGTTAAATTAGTTGGTTGTTGCCATTGCACTAATTTACTACTTGATTGTTGTTTATTACCACATGCTGAAAGTAAACATAACGATGAAACACTGACAGCACCAGCCATGATAGCTGATTTTATCTTCATAATTAATTACCCCCAATATAAATATGTCTATCAAACATAATGTTTATTTTATAGACATATTAATGAAATGTTAACACCGCTTTATAATCTAAAGCAATAACTTTTATAATATTATTTTAATTTTATACAAAAAATAGTGGCTACATGTAATATTTTATTACAAATGCCCTATTTTCAACCAAAGAATTTGGTTATAAATCATTAAAACGGCCAATTAATATTATTATTAAAAAATAAATTCTCATATTTTTATAATTTGTCATAAATAAATTAATTCAAGAATAGAAATGTTATAATATAGCAAATCAAGGAGGATGATCGAGTGGATAACAAGCAAACAACCGCAATCACAATCGGATTAAATTTAGATAATGAAGAATTCGATTATTCAATGGATGAACTAACAGCACTAGCAAATGCTAATAATATTGAAGTACTTTCTACATTAGTGCAAAAATTAGACCATCCCGATTCAGCAACCTATTTTGGTAAAGGAAAAGTTGAGGAATTAGCAACTGATATTATTGATTACGATGCCGATATGATCATCGTTAATGACGAACTTTCACCTAGTCAATTAAGAAATTTAGAAAAGAAAACTAATACTAAAGTTATTGATCGTACTGGATTAATTTTAGAAATATTTGGTACTCGTGCTCAAACTCATGAAGCCAAACTACAAGTTCAATTAGCCAAATTGGAATATCAATTACCTAGATTGCATACTAGTGCCAGCCAACGCCTAGATCAACAAGGTGGCGGTGGTTTTGCCAACCGTGGTTCTGGTGAATCACAAATTGAATTAAACCGTCGTGCGATTGAAAGAGACGTTACTCATATTAAAAATGAGTTAAAAGCAATTCAAAAATCAGACAAAACGCAGCGTAAACAACGTGATTCAACTAATATTCCAACCGTTGCTTTAGTCGGATATACTAATGCTGGTAAATCGACTATTATGAATCAACTAGTTGGTCGTTACGGCGAAAATGTTGATAAACAAGTAATGGTTAAAAATATGCTATTTGCTACTTTAAATACAAGTGTCAGAAAAATAACCTTCCCAGATAATAAGGATATGTTGCTTTCCGATACTGTTGGTTTTGTTAGTAAGTTACCCCATCAGTTAGTTCAGGCCTTTCGTTCTACTTTATCAGAAGCTGCTAACGCTGATTTATTGATTCAAGTAGTTGATGAGTCTGATGAAAACAAAGAATTAATGATGGATACTACTATGAAGACTTTAAAAGAAATTGGTGTTGAAAACGTTCCAATGATTACAGTCTTCAATAAAGCTGATTTAGCTAATGAAAAACGTCCAGAACATGTAGGTGAAGATTTAATCATCTCAGCTAATGAAGATGATTCTATCGATGAATTAGTCAAAGTAATTAAAAAGAACAGTTATTCTAATTATGCTGTTGCTGAATTCATAGTTCCATTTGATAAGGGTGAAATTATTAATTATTTAAATAATAATGCAAATGTATTAGCAACCGACTATCTTGCTGAAGGAACTAAAATCAAAGCTGAACTTCCAGCTTCACAAATGGACAGATTTAAAGATTATATTATTAAAAATGAAGATTAAAAAAATGTCGCTAGATAATTAGCGGCATTTTTATTTAATATTTTAAAAGAATAATTTACTAACAATAATGACAAATACTAATAAAATAACTGAACTTGTGAATGAAGCAATCAAAGGCTTAACTCCGCGGTTAAGTAAAACCTTAAAGTTAACGGTCATCCCTAATGCTGCCATAGCCATTCCTAAGAAAATATAAGCGGCATTTACTAATATGGACAATAAGCCCGCACTAAAATGAGCATATGTCCCAATAATACTAGTTAGAATAAATCCGGCCATAAACCATGGAATTGGTAGTTTGCGTTTACCGCTAACTTCACCATTAGTAGTAGTTTTTTGATACCAGATTCCAATAATTAATGCAGCCGGTGCTAACATTAGTACTCGCGATAGCTTAGTAATAATTGCAATGTTTAAAGCAACTGGACCATCAGAACTACCAGTTGCCACTGCATGCGCAATTTCATGTAAAGAGCCACCCGCCATCACACCAAATTGATCTGGTGCCATGTGTAATAATGGTTTAATGGCAATTTCGATTAAAGTAAAGACTGTTCCCATAATGGCAACAATAGCGACTGCAAGGACTTGATCTTCTTCTTTTTGTGCTTGCTTGTCTGAACTAACTTTAATTTGTGGTGAAATACCCATAACTGCAGCAGCTCCACAAATACCTGTCCCACTAGCAGTTAAAATGGATAGCTCCTTATTCACCCCTAATTTACGATTAAGTAAATAAGTTCCAGTAATTGTTCCTAAGACTACTAAAATTGCTAATAAAATGGTTTTAATTCCTGAAGACATTAAAGTATTGAGGTTTAATTTAAAACCTAACAAAATAATTCCTAAACGTAGAAATTTATTAGAAATAAATCCAGCTTCAGCTTTTAATCCCCTAGTAATTTTAGGTTGAACTTGTAATAACATTCCAAAAATAAGTGCTAAAACCAATGAACCAATAATATTTAAATATGGCATGCCAGCTAAATATGTACCAATCATTGTACAAATAAATGTAACAATAATGGTTACCCAAAATTTAGGTGTAAATATAATTTTCAATATAATTTCCCCCTATTAACTTATGTTTTAAGTATATCGGTGTGTTAATATAAAATAAAATTATCATTTTTAATTATGATATTAATAATACTTATAAGGAAGAATTATGTTAGATCAACGATATATTACTTTTCAAATTTTATCTAAAACTAAATCGTACACAAAGACTGCAGAAAAATTATTCATTACTCAGCCAGCAGTCACTCAACAAATTAAGAGTTTGGAAAATGAATTAAATTTAAAACTGGTTAATTATAAACAACCATCGTTACAAATTACTAAAGATGGCCAAAAATTAGCTGAATTTATTAATAATATTAATATACAGAGTAATAAATTCATTCATCAACTAAAAGAAACACCTAAAAAACGTAAATTAGTTTTTGGATCAACTAGATCTGTAGCAATTTTTATGACCCCCAATATAATTAAGAAATTGGAAAATCAATTTCACAATATTGAATGTGTTGTTACTAATACCAATGAAATATTAAAAATGATTGATAATGGTAAATTAGATTTTGCAATTTTAGAAGGTAATTTTAATAAACGAAAATATAGTTATCATGTTATTAAAGATGAGCAATTTATTTGTGTTGCTGGGGTTGATAATCCGCTAGCCAGTAATAAAACATTTAAGATTCAAGAACTATTAAAACAAAATTTATTGTTAAGAGAAATGGGGTCTGGTACTCGTTTTATCTTTGCCAACTGGTTGGAATCTTTAAATATTACCGAAAACGATTTTAATAAAGTAATTAATGTAAACGAACCCACTGTTATTAATAACCTATTACAAAATAATTTAGGTATTTCATTTATGTATAAGTCATTAGCTGAAAAAGAAATTAATGCTGGTCATTTAAAAGAAATTAAAATTAAAGGTTTAGATATTGTTAGACCCATTAACTTAGTTGCCTTAAAAAATAACTACTTTAATGAGCTGGTCAATTTAATAGAATAAAAAAGGGGTTATGTTTAAAACATAACTCCTTTTAAAATAGCTCATGCATTAATTTATCAACAGTATGCTTGGCAGTTTGCCAATTACTATTATCAATAATATGTGCCGATGAACGTAATTCAATCGGAATATTTAAATCTCTTTCATATTCAGCACTACATAACCTTTGTTTAATTTTTTCTTTACTATCGCCACGCTCAATCATCCGTTTTTTCAAACTATTATGATCATTGACTTGGATAAAGAAAATGATTGCTTGATTTCCTAATTCATTTAGATAAGTAATTGCACCTTGAGTATCTAAAACAATGGAAGCAATCGGATTATCATGCCAAGCTTTTTTTAATCCTTCATATGAAGAACCATATTTAGCATTAGCATATTCAACGTGTTCTAAAAAATGTTTTTTAGCAAAACTTGAATCACTCTCAAAGTAATAATCAACATCGTTTTTTTCATTTTTACGTGGAGATCTAGTAGTATGCGTGATTACTTTGGCCACATGGTATTGATTAACTAAGTAGTTACGAACCGTGGTTTTACCACTACCAGTAGCTCCTGTAATTACAATTAACTTTTCTTTTCCTTCCATATTATGACCACTTACTTGCTACATAGTCATTTGTTTTGTCTAAAATTTCTTTCAAATTATCATAAGTTAAAGTCTTACGAGCATCTGCATAATTTTGCCAAACGTAATCACTAATTTCTTCTTTTTGTAAAGTGACCTTAGGGTTGCCCACTTTAGATGTATAAAAAGTAACTATTTTATGATGCCCATTCTTCATATCATATTCAGCATCAACACTAAAATCAGTATCGATTGTCGCATCAATATCGGTTTCTTCTTTAATTTCTCTAATTGCAGCTTGTTCTAATGTTTCTTTACCTTCAATATGACCTTTAGGGAATCCCCAAAAATCACTAGTTGCACTTTTTTCCAATAAATATTTTGGTTTGTTATCTACCATTTTATAAACAATTGCGCCACCATCAATTTCAGTAAACATAGTTATGCCTCCATTAAGATTTATTATCTATTGTTATTATATCATTTTGAAAATCAGGTCCTAAATAATTAACTATTGATTTTCTCCTCATTTTCTTACAATTTACGATATAATGTAAAATATATATAAATTTTAGGAGGACTTTCATGAAAAATCATCAATACGCAATTGCCGACTACAATTTAAAAATTGTAAAGAAAGAACTAAGAGATCTTCACTTCTTAGATGATTCAACTGATGACATCGACAATCCAGCTGAACTATTAAAAACTTTCTTGTTAAAATCATTTTTGGATCAACAAAGTTTGGCAATTAGAGGACAAAAAATTGCAGGAATGTTAGCTAGCTTTGAAGAAAATGCGTTAACATTTCTCGATAAAAATGCCCCTATTTCAAAAATTGGTTTTTACAATATCGCGCTACAACTATTACATTTTGAAGTTGGCGAAGATTTTTTAATTGATAATCCAATCACTAAAATGAAGACTCTTAATTTACCTGTAGCTAACGTTCATGACAATATGAATTTATATGACACCATGACAGCATGGTATTTACTATTAAACACTCATAACAAGTATGGTACTACTTTTATTGATGAATTAGCATCTAAAGGTTATTTCGCACAAAATTTAAACGGTTTTAAAAAGCCTTTAATTTTTAATGGTAAGACTATGCCAGTTTATGATACCAATAATTTAATTCGTGAAGTAGTCTATGTAGAATCATCACAAGATAATGACCACGATGGTAAATTAAACTTATTAAAAACCGAAATTATCAGACCAAAAGAAAGTAATAAAAATAAAGTTCCTGTTATCTTTACTGCTAGTCCTTACAATCAAGGTACTAATGATAAAGATGGTGAACAATTAACACATAATGTTAATGTAAGTTTAAAACACAAAGAACCTAATAATTACTCATATTCAGATATTGAACATCATTCTAAAAAAGAAACATTACCTGAGCCTCGTCCAATTGAAGGTAAAACTAGAAAAGCAGAGCAAACCCTCGATCGTGAACAATCTTATACATTAAATGATTACTTTTTAGCACGTGGTTTTGCCGTCGTTTATTCTGCTGGCATTGGAACTTATGAATCAGATGGCTTTAGAACTACTGGTGATGATGATGAAACTTTATCAGCAACTGCTATTATTGAATGGCTAAATGGAAAACGAACTGCTTTTACTAATAAAACCGACAACAATCAAATTGAAGCTTATTGGTCCAACGGTAGTATTGCGATGTCTGGTCGCTCATATCTAGGAACTCTTCAAATTGCTGCTGCTACCACTGGCATTGACGGATTAAAAACTTGTATCGCTGAAGCTGCTATTTCTAATTGGTACGACTACTACCGTGAAAATGGATTAGTATTAGCTCCCGGCGGCTTTCAAGGTGAAGATGCTGATGTCCTAGCAGCTGAAACTTATAGTCGTAAACAACAAGCAACTGAATTTTATAAAAATAAAGATGCTTGGGAAAAGCAATTAAGTTCAATCACAGATGGTCAAGATCGTGACACTGGTAACTATAATGAATTTTGGGATGCTCGAAACTACTTAAAGAACGCTAAAAACATTAAAGCCGATATGTTCTTAATTCATGGTCTAAATGATGATAATGTTAAACCTAAAAATGTGGAACAAATTTGGAACGCAATTAAAACATTAAATATCAATAAAAAATTAATTTTGCATCAAGGAAAACATATTTACATTAATGCATTTCAATCAATTGATTTTACCGATATGATTAACCTATGGTTAACTTATAAATTATTAGATGTTGATAACAAGGCTGATGAACTTATTCCAAACGTGCTAATCCAAGATAATGTTAAGGCTGAAACTTGGAATGCATTTGATGAATGGGAAAATCCTGATGATGTAAAAACTCTTCACCCTTCCAATAATAATGAACTAACCGATGAATTCGATCATGGACGTAAAGAGTTTAAAGATCAACTATCAGTTAGCGACTTTGAAAAATATTGTCTGGATTACAAACAATGGCGTGATGATTTAGTATTAGACCATGAAAATAATCCTCTAACAAATAATCGAGTTATTTTCAAAACTACTCCTACTAAAGAGGACTTCACAATTGATGGTAAAGTTAAAATTTCATTAAATGCATCATCAACACAAAACTATGGAATGCTAAGTTGTATGTTAGTTGATTATGGTGAAGCATACCGTTTAACTGAATCACCAAAGAATCTGGGTCATCGTATTAATGAAGGCTATCTATGGCGTGAAGATTCATTAAGAGAATTTAAAATACAAAATAAGAAAACTCCTTATAAAGAAATTGCAGAAGGTCACATTAATATGCAAAATCGTAAGAATAGCTATCATGTTGACGATATGGAAGCCAATGAATTTTATGATATGGAATTAGAATTACAACCTACTTTTTATCATGTTCTTGCGGGTCATCAATTAGGCTTAATTATTTTTGCAACTGACTTTGAAAATACTATTCGTGGTAATCAAGATCTTAAATACAGAATTAGTTTAGCTGAAACAGATATTAAATTGCCTATCCGTAAACAATAGTGTTAGGATATTAATTAAAAGAAATGAGGGATTGTCATGAAACAAAAGACTAAAATTATTACTTTAGATAGCGGATATCATTTATGGACTCACACCTCAGGTGAAGGTAAAATTAATTTACTTGCTCTCCATGGTGGCCCTGGTGGTACCCATGAATATTGGGAAAATACTGCTGACGAACTAAAGAAACAAGGATTAGATGTTTCAGTAACTTATTATGATCAATTAGGATCATGGTATTCAGATACTCCTGACTTTTCCGATCCTGAAGTTGCCAAAAAAGTTTTAACATATGATTACTTTTTAGATGAAATTGAAGAAGTTAGACAAAAACTTGGCTTAGATAATTTCTATCTAATTGGTCAATCTTGGGGTGGCCTATTAGTTCAACTATATGCTCAAAAATATGGTAAGCATTTAAAAGGTGCGATTATTTCATCAATGGTTGATGAAATTGATGATTACACTGCTCATTTAGATGAAATTCGTGAAAAAGAATTTGCCCCTGATGAACTAGCATTTATGAAAAAATGTGAAGCTAATAATGATTATGACAATGACCGTTACCAACAAGACGTTGATAAATTAAACAAGGACTACATTGATCGTAAGCAACCTTCAAAATTAGATCATTTAATTGGTCTTTCTAACACTGACATTTACAATGCATTCCAAGGTGACAATGAATTTGTTATTACTGGTAAGTTAGGTGAATGGCACAATACTAAGAACTTAAAAGATAATCATGTTCCTACCCTAGTTACTTTTGGTGAACATGAATCAATGCCTGTTGAAACTGGTAAAAGAATGGCTAAGATGATTCCAAATGCTAAGTTTGTTTCTACTCCAAATGCAGGACATCATCATATGATTGATAATGCGCCCGTTTATTATGATCATTTGGCAACTTTCATTCGTGAAGTTGAAAATAATTCTTTTAATAAATAAAAATTAAAGCATAGCTACTTGATTGTAGTTATGCTTTTTATTTTTTATGTTTATTTTAATAATTTAGTGGTATAACTATATTTAGATATTTAAGGAGTTTATGCTTATGAATAATCTTTATAATTTAGTTATTAACCGGACTAATAGTAATAGTTCTGAAAAGTTCATTAATTTAATTCGTGAGGGTGCTATTTTGCTGGTTATATTAGAAATATTGGGTTATCGAATTCCAACATTCCTATCTACATCTATGAATACTTTTTTATTAAATATTTTCTACTTATTAACTGACTATAAAGTCCCATTCCTTTTAGTTATTGTTTGGATAATTTCAATTACTATATCAAAGATTTCAACTGATCATCATTATTTTGAAAATTTGCATTATAATTTTTTACATCAAGTAACTAAAGTTTATAAATTCTATTGGATCATTATATTCATAATTTGTCTTTTAGCTACTAATTTACAAAGTATGATTGATTTTCGATTCTTATTAACGATCACTAAAAACAACAACCTTATAACCCAATTTTTCCCAATTTTATTTAGAAACATCTTTTCTCTATTTTTATTAATCGCAAATATATATTGGTGCTTAATGTATTTCTGTAAAACAGATAATATCATTTCAGAAAAACATCCCCGCGAGAGTCATTTAGATTCAAAAGAATATATTAATTTAGCAAAACGTGAATTTACAATTAATGATAAACAAATATTCTTACAGATATTTGTTAAAAATAATGAATTAAAACCTTTAGATGATATCAAAGAATACTTCTTAATTAAAAAAGTAACTGACTTAAGATTAAAAAGACATAATTCTAAGATTACAATTATCAGTCAATTTCCTTCCTACAGTGATGCTAAAGCTTTTATGCATGACTATGCAGATGAACCTAAAAATTTCAAATAAAAAAGTGCACTTCTGAATGAAGTGCACTTTTTTATTATTTAATTGCTTTGACCATTGGCTTTTTCAATTTCATCTTTATCACGTAAACTTAGTTTTTCAACATCTAATACCTTATCAACTAAGCCATTATAAAAACTAGTTTCATGAGATACGATAATTGCGTTACCAGGAAAATTATTAATTGCTTGTTTTAATGATTCCTTAGTTTCATCATCCAAATGATTAGTAGGTTCATCCATGATCAAGAAATTACTTGGTGTAAATTCTAGCATGGCTAATTTAACCTTAGTTTGTTCCCCACCAGATAATTCACCAATTGGTTTCATTGCATTTGCAGCATCTAAACCACATTTAGCTAATTTAGTACGAATTGGTTTTTGTTCCAACTTAGGGAACTTGTTTTGGATAATTTGTAATGGAGTTTCTTTATCATTGGACCAGATTAAATCTTGACTAAAGTAACTAACTTTAGCAGATGGTGAAAAGTCCGCTTTACCACCCATTGGTTTTAATAAACCTAAGATTGATTTAATTAAAGTTGATTTACCAACCCCATTAAATCCTTCAAAACCAACTTTTTCATCAGTATTCACTGAGAAGCTAACTGGTTTTAATAATGGTTTATCGTATCCAACTGATAGTTCATCAACTACCAAGGCATTTTGTGAACCAGTATCTTCATATGGAAAGTTGAATGAAGCATGAATGTTAGTTGATGGTGGATCAACAACTTCCATATGTGATAGCATTTTTTCACGTGATTTAGCCATTGTTGATCTAGAACCAGCTTTATTTTTACGAATGAAAGCTTTGGCCTTTTCAATTTCAACTTGTTGTTTGTCATATTCTCTTTGTTGAACTTTTTCACGTTCATCACGTTGACGCATGGCTGCTTTAAAATCACCACGATATTTAGTAATTTTACCAAAAGCAATATTTACGATACAATTAGTAACTTTTTCCAAAAATTCATAATCATGAGAAATTACCATAACTGCACCATCAAAATTATTTAGATAATCTTCCAACCATGAAATGTGAGCAGTATCCAAATAATTGGTTGGTTCATCAAGCAAAATAACATCTGGATTTTCTAAGATTAATTTCGCTAAAATAATTTTAGAACGTTGTCCTCCTGACATATGAGCAATTTGTTGGTCACGCTTAACATCATCTAAACCTAAACCAGTGATTACTTGTTCAATTTCAGTTTCAATATCATAGAAGTTGTTAGCTTCTAAATTTTCTTGAATGCGACCTGCTTGTTCTAATAATTTATCATCAAAATTTTCAGCATATTTTTCATATAATTTTTGCATATGATTTGATTGTTCATATAAGCCTTTATAAGCAGTGTGTAAGAAATCAATTAATGTCATACCATCTTCGATATCAGCATATTGGTCTAAATAACCGACACTAACATTATTTTGCCACTTAACTGATCCAGATACTGGTAACTCGACCCCAGTAATAATCTTAATAAGTGTACTTTTACCAACACCGTTTTGCCCAACAATCCCCATATGTTCACCTTTATTTAAGGTGAAGCTGGCTTCATCATATAATTTCTTGTCAGCAAAGCCCATACTTATATCTTTAACATCAAGTAAAGCCACTATTTTTCACTCCCTATCATTTTTGTAATCGTACTTATACATACCTTTAAAAGTACCACACTAAAAAACGTTTAGTCAATTTCATTTCCAGATAAATTTGTTTATAATATTATAGTTAGGTTAAATATTAATTTTAGAAAGGAATTTAAAAATGAAAGTTAAAGATATTGATCATATCACCATATTTGTGGATGATTTAGAAAAATGTATGCGTTTTTATCATGAAGTATTTGATTTACCTATCCTAAAATTTGACGATAAGCAATTGGAATTTCAATTAGGTAAACAAAAATTAATTTTCTTACCTATTATTTCTGATGAAAAAAACAATCCCAAAAATCCAACCGCTGGTTCAGGTAAATTTTGTATTATTGCAAAAGATTCATTATCAGATATTACATCGCACCTGGCAAATTATGGTGTAGATATTATTGATGGCCCTAAAAAAGTACGTGGTGCTAATGGAGAAATGAATTCAATTTACGTTAATGATCCCGAAAATAATATCATTGAAATTTGTGAATATAAAAATTAATAATATTATATTTTTTTAATAGTATTTATTATTAATTTAATTATTTGTAAATGCTTTGAAATGCTATTATTATAGTAAATGGGAGCTTAAAAGCTTATCATGCTGGTCTTTTATCAGTTTACACTGATAATTATTTTTGATAATATACTTAAAGACCATGAAAGGAGTATTATGAAAAAAAATAATAATTCAGGAAAGATAGGTTTATTTCAGATTGTAATGTTGGGACTTAGTTCCATTATTGGTTCAGGTTGGTTATTCGGGTCTTGGGAGGCTTCCAAGGTTGCAGGACCAGCTGCTATTCTATCTTGGATCATTGGTGCCATTGTTATTGGTGCGATTGCATTCAACTATATTGAACTTGGTTCTATGTTTCCAGAAAGTGGTGGAATGAGTAAATATGCTCAATACACCCACGGTTCTTTACTAGGATTTATAGCTGCTTGGGCTAATTGGGTATCATTAGTTACTTTGATTCCTATTGAAGCCGTCGCAGCGGTACAATACATGGGTTCTTGGCCTTGGAAATGGGCACACTGGACGCATGGATTCTTGGTAAATGGTGAAATATCCAATACCGGTTTATTTGTCGTTTTTCTTTTCATATTAGTCTTTACACTATTAAACTATTGGTCTGTTAATTTATTAGCTCGATTCACTAGTTTTATTTCAATTTTCAAACTAGGAATTCCATTACTAACAATTATTATGTTATTAATGTCTGGTTTTCATTCCGGAAACTTTAATTCTCAAGGATTTATGCCTTATGGTAGTGCTGCTATTTTCTCAGCTACAACTGCTTCTGGTATTATTTTCTCATATAATGCATTCCAAGTTGTTATCAACATGGGTAAGGAAATTAAAAATCCTAAGAGAAATATCGCATTGGGAATTACAATCTCACTTGCAATTAGTATTGTAATTTATGTTCTATTACAATTCACATTTATTGGTACCATTGTACCTCAAGATTTAGCTAATGGTTGGCATGGAGTTGATTTCCAATCACCATTTGCTGACTTAGCCATCTTACTAGGTATTCATTGGTTAGCCGTACTATTGTATTTTGATGCTTTTGTATCACCATTTGGTACCGGAGTTTCTTTCGTTGCTCAAACTGGTCGTACATTAGCAGCTATGGTGCAAAACGAACATATGCCTAAGTTTATTGGTAAAATCAATAAACGTTGGGGTGTCCCAAGAATGGCTATGGTTGTTAACCTTGTTATTAGTGTACTATTAGTAGCAATATTCAGAAGTTGGGGTACACTTGCTAGTGTTATTTCCACTTCTACTTTAATTGCTTACTTAACTGGTCCTGTTACTGTTACTTCACTAAGACAAATGGCACCTAACTTTAAACGTCCTATTCGTTTGAAGTTACTAAAAGTTATGGCTCCATTAGCCTTTGTACTTGCTAGTTTAGCAACTTACTGGGCAATGTGGCCAACAACTGTTAAAGTAATTCTTGTTATCTTACTAGGTTTACCATTCTACTTCTACTTTGAATGGAAAACTGGTTGGAAAAAGACTAGAAATCAATTCACTGGAAGTTTTTGGATGATTGGTTACTTAATCTTTATTTCAATCATTTCTTATATGGGATCAACACCATTTGGTGGTCAAAACTGGATTCCATATCCATTAGACTTTGTCGTTATCATTATTTCATCACTTGTATTCTACAAATGGGGAATTTCAAGTGCTATGGTAACTAAAGATCTTCACAATGCCAAAGAAGTAAATGATGAAATCAACTTAGAAGATTTCGAAGATGAAGACAACAAAGATAAATAAGACAAATAAAATAAATCTGCAAAAGAGTAAGCTATAATGCTTACTCTTTTTATTATACTTGACTTTTATAAGTCTTAATTTTAGAATTAGTATTAATAAATGAAAGGAGAAAGAAACCATGAGAAATATTTTACAACATTTATTATTAGTTTCTACTTGGCAAAGCTGGTGTTATTAAATCGCATTAATATATACAGATGCGATTTAATTAGATGTCTATATAATTAAGCGCATCTGTACCGGCTTCTTTCTCACGAATAATAAAAAGCCTGTGCGGAATGAATTCAAAACACCACAGGTATTGCTAAAACTTTTAATTAAGCGGATAACCTGTAGTGTTTGGGTTATCCGCTTTTTTATTGGAATAATTTATTAATAACATCAAGTAAAGGAGTTTACATAAATGAAACGTTTATATTCAGCAATTATATTACTATGTTTAATACTGGCATTTGGTTATTACAAAGAACAACAACCAGTTAAAATTAGTCGAGATCACATTCCAGAAGTTGGCATTCTTCAATTAACTGAACACCCTGCTTTAGATGCCATTCATCATGGAATCATTCAAGGATTAAAGGAATCTGGTTTTCAACCTGGTAAAAATATTAAAATTGATTTTCAAAATGCCGAAAATGATCAAAGTAATTTAAAAACTATGAGTACTAAATTTGCTAACGAGAATGTTGATTTATCAATTGGAATTGCTACCCCTTCAGCACAAGTTTTAGCAAATACTGTTAAAAATAGACCATTAGTTTTAGGTGCTATCACTGATCCTAAATCAGCTGGATTAGTTGATTCTAATCAAAAACCGGGTAGAAATACCACTGGGGTATCTGATTTACCACCTATGAAACAACAAATAGATTTAATTAAACAAATCATGCCTCATATGAAAACGCTTGGTGTCATTTATACTTCTAGTGACGATTCGGCAACTAGTCAATATCAAAGATTTACTCAATTATGTAAACAAGAAGGTATTAGAGTTAAAGGATATTCTATTGCAAATACTAATGATTTAAATCAAGTGGCCACCCAAATGGTACAAAATGTGGATGCTGTTTATGTTCCAAACGATAATACTGTGGCTTCTGCTATTCAAACATTAGTGGCAGTAGCAAATAAGCGTAACGTTCCAATCTTTCCCACTGCATCTAATGTTGTCAAAAATGGTGGATTAGCAACATATGGACTAAACCAATTTAAATTAGGTGTTGAAACTGGAAAAGTTACTGCACAAATTTTAAAAGGTAAAAATGCTTCTAATATGCCTATTCAAACATTAAACCGTGGCGATTTAGCCATTAACCTAAACCAAGCTAAAAAGCTAGGTATCCATATTCCACAATCATTAATTCAAAAAGCTGAAAAACAAGGAGTGATCTACAAATGAGTTTAATAATTTCTGCAATCGGGCAAGGTCTATTATGGGCAGTTATTGGTGTCGGCCTTTATTTAACATTTAGAATTTTAGACTTCCCTGATATGACTGTTGAAGGAACATTTCCAATGGGAGCAGCTACTGCTGTTACTGCTATTGCACATGGTGTATCACCTATTATCGCAACGCTGCTTGCCTTCTTAGTGGGTTGTATTGCTGGACTAGTAACCGGTCTCTTATACACAAAAGCAAAAATTCCTGTATTATTAGCTGGTATTTTAGTAATGACCGCTTCTTATTCCATTGATTTAAGAATTATGGGTAAACCTAATCAATCATTACTTGGTATGCCTACATTATTAAGTGGTAAATTTTTCCAATCTTTACCACCATACTTTGACAGTGTTGCCTTAGGATTCATTGTTATTGTAATTGTCACAACAATTCTAGTTTACTTTTTACAAACAGACTTAGGACAAGCTTTTATTGCTACTGGTGATAATGAAAATATGGCTGAATCATTAGGTATAAATACTGATAATATGAAGATCATGGGTGTAAGTGTTTCAAATGGTCTAATTGCACTAGGCGGTGCGTTAGTCGCCCAAAATAATGGTTACTCAGATGTAAATATGGGAATTGGGATCATTGTAGTTGCCCTTGCATCAATTATCATTGGTGAAGTTATTTTTGGTGATTTAACAATGATTCAAAGATTAATTGCCGTCACTATTGGTAGCATTATTTATCGTTTAGTCTTATTATTGGTTCTACAATTAGGCTTCAACGCTACTGATTTAAACTTAATTTCATCAATCTTATTAGCAATTTTCATGGGATTACCAGCATTAGAAAATAAATTCCATTTAAAACATGTCTTGAAACGGGGGTTAAAAAATGACTAAACCAATCTTTCAATTAAAAAACATTGTTAAAACCGTCAATGAAGGTACACCAGAACAATTAAATATTTTAGATAATGTCAATTTAGATATTTATCCAGGAGATTTTATTACCATTTTGGGTTCTAATGGAGCTGGTAAATCTACCCTTTTTAATACGATTGGTGGTAATTTAAAACCTGATTCTGGACAAGTAATTTATAATGGCAAAGATATAACTAGAATGTCAGTGGTCAGAAGAACTGAATTTTTAAGTCGTGTTTTTCAAGATCCTAAATTAGGTACTGCACCTCGAATGACCGTTGCTGAAAATTTATTATTAGCAGAAAAACGTGGTAAAAAACATTCATTAATTCCCCGTAACCTTAAAAGTCAGATGCGTAAATTTAAAGAAATCACTGCTAAAATGAATAATAATTTAGACGATCGACTAGAAACTGCAACTGGTAACCTATCTGGTGGTCAAAGACAAACTTTAAGTTTCTTAATGGCCACGATTAATAGACCTGGAATTTTATTACTAGATGAACATACGGCCGCATTAGATCCTAAAACTTCAGAACAATTAATGAATATTACTGATAATACTATTAATAAAGAAAAATTAACCTGTTTAATGATCACTCACCATCTAGATGATGCTATCAAATATGGAAATCGTTTATTAGTTCTACATCAAGGTAAAATATCATATGATATTTCTGGAGAAGAAAAGAAAAATTTAACTAAAGAAAAATTATTAACTTTCTTTAATGATATTCAATAAAAAATAGCTATATTGACTAACCTAGTCAGTATAGCTATTTTTATTATTTATATAATTTGATTAATCCTTGAGTCCCATCACTACCTAAATCCATCTGATCAACCATTTTTTCATATAATTGTTTAGCCAATTTAGTAGCTGGTAAATCTATATGCATTTCATTTGCACATTCCAAGGCAATACGTAAATCTTTCAGAAAGTGTTTAGCTGCAAATCCTGGTTTAAAATCATCTTTTAATACACGAGGACCATAATTTTCAAGGCTCCAGTTATCACCACCACCTTGGCTAACAATTTTGATTAATGATGATAAATCAAGGTCTGCATGCTTACCATAATCAAGCATTTCAGTTAGGCCTGTCATATTACCAGCAATCATGATTTGATTAGCCATTTTAGTATGTTGGCCCTTGCCAGCTGATCCAAATATTTGAACGTTACTACCCATGGAATTTAATACAGGTTTAACTTTATTAAAGATGGCTTGATCACCACCAACCATAAAAGTTAAGTTACCATTTTGGGCACCAACATCCCCTCCGGATACAGGTGCATCTAATGCTTCAACACCTAATTTTTTACTTTCATTATATATTTTTTCATCAATTTTAGGTTTACTAGTAGTAGAATCAATTAAAATTTCACCTTTACTAGCACCTGCTAATAATCCATCATCACCAAAATAAACTTGCTCAACATCATTTGGAAATCCGACAATCGTAATTACAACATCAGAATTTCCAGCGACTGATTTAGGACTATCGTTCCAGTTTGCACCATTTTTAATTACGGTATCAGCATGAGCCTTAGTTCGATTAAAAACGTTCACTTCATAATTATTTTTAAGTAGGTTATTAATCATTCCAGTGCCCATAACACCAGTTCCTATAAAACCAATTTTCATACAATATGCCTTCTTTCTTTTATTTAGGTTAAAACTATCATTTTAATATTTCAAATAATGTGTTTAGGTTTCAATAATTATACGAAGATGGATAAACTTTGTTATAATATAAAATGTTGTAATTTATTTTACTTGAAATGGAGTGGAATATTCATATATGAATAATGACGAAAATAATCGCATTAAGAAATATGACTTTAATGAAGAAGAATATGGAAATAAAAAATCAACTTCTTCCAATGTCAGTATTTGGCCAATTATTATTTTTATCGTTGTAATCGCTGCCTTAATTATTGGTGGAGTAAAAGCAATAACCCATTTTACCTCTGGCAATAATAATCCAAAAACAGAACTAACATCTAAAAAAAGGAATACTCAGAACACGACTAGCCAGGAAACTAACAATAAAACTTATAAAAAAGAAAATAGTAAACAAGGTTCTGATTCTGAGGCAAAAGATAATAAAGTTAATGACAGTAACGAAAATAATGCCGATAAGCAAAATGACAATAACCAGAATAATGATAGTAATGACGATATGTTTGCACAACCACATACCTTTAGTTCAGTAACAGATGCACAAAATTATGCTAAAGCTACACAAAGTAAGTGGTTAAACGATGGATATAGGACTTATACTGTCAGTTCTGATAGTCAAGGCTACTATACTTTAAAGTTTGTTAAATAAATGGAAACAAAAATAACCTTAAGTATTATCAATCTAATACTTAGGGTTATTTTTATTTATTATTTTGCTCTTCTTACGACTTTATTTAAAATAATTGCAGCTAATAATAACAATATAATTAATAAAATAAATCCATGTTCTGATCCAATTGCAGTGCCTAATTGTTTACTGTAATTTGGATTCATTTGGCTAATCGCAACTACTGCAGAAATAATAGAAGTACTAATAGCCCCAGATATTTGTTGAACTGTATTAAACACAGCATTCCCATCCGAACTATCATTAGCATCTAATGTGCTTAATCCACTAGTCATAATGTTACCAAACGAAAGCCCTAGACATAGCATATAAACCAGGTAGAATACTAAAATCATTGCATTTGATAAGTGAGTTCCAAAAATAGTAAATAATAGTAATCCAGCTAATCCAGCAAACATTCCAAATAAAATAGGTTTGTAAGCACCCACTTTATCCATAATCTTCCCAGACAATGGTGCAAATACAGCTCCTAAAGCAGCACCGGGTAACACAATTAATCCAGCAACAAATGCAGATTGTTTATTTACTATCTGAACATAATTAGGAAGGATGAATGACATCCCTAAAGTAATAAATTGTAAGATAAAGAAAGCTATCACGTGACCAGAAAATTTAGTGTTTTTTAATATGGATAAATTAACAATTGGGTTATCAATATTAACTGAACGTTTGTATAAAATAATAACTGCCATCAAACCAATAATAATTGGTAATATTACTTTCAAGCTGAGAATACTACCGCTACCCATACTACTGAAACCATAAACAAGCCCAGCAAAGGTAATGACAATCAATACTAAGCTAGGCAAATCTAATTTAGTATGTTGAGGCTTACTTTTTTGTTCAATTGAAAAGCTACCCATTAGTAAAGAAATAATTAATATTGGTAATAAAATTAGAAAAATATAGCGCCAACCAATTGAAGAAACCACAATTCCACCAAAAGTAGGCCCAACTGCTGGTGCAATCGCTGTGATAAGGTTACCAACTCCCATCATCAAACCAATTTTCTTACTAGGAACTTGTTCCAATATGATATTAAACATCAATGGTAAAGCAATACCTGTCCCTAATCCTTGAATTACTCTTCCAATAATTAATAGCGCAAAACTAGGTGCTATTAAATCAATTAATACACCTACTATAAATAATACATTTGCTGTTATAAACAATGATTTGGTTTTAAAATTTCGTTTTAAAATGGCTGACAATGGAATAACAATTGAAACTATTAGTAAATACATAGTAGTCATCCATTGGACAGTACTTGTATTAATATTAAAATCATTCATTAAGGTTGGAAATGTAATGTTCATCGAAGTTTCAATGACCACACCACTAAATGACATAATTCCCGCTGCAATGACTGACAATAATACTTTTAAAGAAATTTTATCATTCATCTTTTTAATCCCCCATAATATAAATTATTTTTTTTAATCCTTTAGTTAATTCATTTAAATCTTTATCAGAAAAATTATCATTAATTAATTTTTGATTTTGATTCATAAAATCATTGATTTTAGATTGTAGTTTTAATGATTTATCAGTAAGAATAACTTGTTTTTTTCTTGCATCCAAAGAAGAAGGAATACGCTTAATTAATTGCTTCTTTTCCATCCTTTTTAGTAAAACTGAAGCAGTAGAACGTTGAATATAAAATTCTTCTTCAATATCTTTTTGGAATATTTCTTTTTGCTTGTTTAGTCTAAGAAAATCAATAATCGACATTTGAGTACTGGTTAAATCGTATTTTCTTGCCATGTTATCGAAATGTCTGACGAATTGAATAGATGCTACCTTTACTAAACGACCGATATTTTCTTTCAAATTAATTTCACCTCAATTTTAGTTAGCTAACTAACAATTATTATAAACGATTTGTTTTTATTTTCAAGATAAATTGGTTAGAATCAAGTTAAATGGAGGTTTTTTATTTATGGACATTAATATTCCAATGAAAAATGGTAATTTATTAGATAAATATACTAAACATACAGATAAAAAGTACAAAGAAAATGGAAGGCCTTCAATATCATTCCCCGTTGATATTGATAATATTCCTGCCGATACTAAGTCATTAGCATTTTCCTTAACTGACTTAGATTCAATTCCAGTGTGTGGATTTGAATGGATTCACTGGATTGGTGCTAACATTGATCCTAAAATTAAACACATCCCAGAAAATGCTGCCAAAGATAATTCAATTGAATACGATCATGGATACAATAGCTTAGCAGGTGGTTTATTAAACATGAAAAATGATCCTATGAGTTTAGGTTATGTCGGCCCTACTCCACCTGATAAAAAGCATAATTACACTTTTACAGTATATGCATTAGATAAAAAATTAGATTTAAAGACTGGTTTTTGGTATAACGAAATGATTCATAAAATGGATGGACATATCATCGAACAAGAGATTTTAAACCTTCCAGTTGAAAACTAAAAAAATAAAAAATGGCTAGTTCATAACTAGTCGTTTTTTACATTTTAGCGATTTTGATTGCTTCATCTTCTAATCTAAAACAAAGTCCCATGGCATCTTTTTTAAAATCTGAGATAAAATCTTTTTCTTTTGATTTGAATTCAGTAATCTTATCACCCGTTACACCAACAACGCTGATTATATCAACATCCAAGCTACCAGTATCATAGTGACCCTCTTCAGCTTCGTCTAAATAATCTTGAAATAAATCACTAACTGCTTTAGTGATAATATCATCTTCGCTTATATCTTCATAACCATCAATTTTTAAACGTGCCATTTTCAATTTTACTTCATCCATATTTTCTGGAATTGATTCGCTCATTTATAACACCATCCTTATTTATAATTTTATCACATCGATAACAATTATTTTAAAATCAAAAATATAAATTTTAAATCATTTCATGTTAACATTATTAATATAATAAAGGAGTGCTAAATATATGGATATAGCAATTATTGGAGCTGGTCCAAGAGGACTACTCTTATTAAATAATTTAATACAAAATAATAATCAACAATTAAATATTCATTTGTTTGATCGAAAAAACATTGGTGGTCGTGTTTGGAAAATAAATCAACCAATTGACTTAATTATGAACACCCCTGCTAATGAATTAACATTATTCAATGATGAACAAGCAAATAGCTATTCAATTGCTGATTGGATAAAATCAGATCAATCTAGCAAATTTATTCAATCATTAGATGAAAACAAATATCCAAATAAAAAAAATTTGTTTAATGCAATTAGTAGTATAAAAGACAATAGTTACGTCCCTAGGGCAATTTGTGGAGCTTACTGCAATTGGTTCTTTGAGTTGTTAAAAAATAAGATTAATAAAGATAACAATCTTAATCTTTCATTGCATCTTAATCAAACAGTTAATGATATTCAAAAAGATGGTAATCACTTCATTGTAAAATCACAAAAAAATTATACTGTTGATAAAGTTGTATTTAGTTTAGGACAACAAGAAAATAAGTTATCTAACACTGAAAAGTCTTTTAAAAAATATGCTAGTGAGAACAAGCTAACTTACATTCCCCCTGAATATGCAGATGAAGCTGATCTATCAAGCATTAATAATCAAAATACTGTAATCATTCGTGGATTAGGGCTTAGCTTCAATGATTATGTAAGTCGTTTAACTAAAGAACGTGGTGGTAAATTTATCAAGGATGAAAATGGTAAATTAAGTTACCATAAATCTGGAAATGAACCAAAAATTTTTGCTGGATCAAGACGTGGAATTCCATACTATCCCAAAGCAATTAGTCAAAAACAATTTGATGAGAACTACCCTGCTTATTTCCTAACTAAAGATAATATTAATAAACATCTTAAAGATGGTAAATTGCCATTTAAAGCTTTTCAAAAGCTATTAAGATTAGATGTTGAATATCGCTATTATACATTTTTAATCCAAAAAGATTATCCTAAGATTAACTTAGAATCATTTCAAAATGAATTTTTAAATAGTGATAATCCAATTGAGGTGGTTAAAAAATCAGGGTTATCGAGTGAAGCTATGTTCAATTGGGATTTAATTTTAAATCCTGTTGCTGGCATCAAAATTACCAACATGGGAGATTACCAAGACCATGTCAAAACATGGTTATCAACAGTAATCAATGATGCCAGATTAGGATCTAAAACAGGCCCCATTATTGGTTCACTGGAAATGTTAAGAGATTTAAGAAATAATATTAGATACGTTTTAGCTAATAATTTATTATCAAATGAAGATTATGTAAGTAAATATAAAGGACAATTTTCATCAAATATTAAATTCTTATCAATGGGTGCCCCAGTAATTAGAAGTGAAGAACTTTTAGCATTAATTAACGCTGGTATTATTGAAATTTTACCTCCTCAAATGCAAATTATTGGTGCTAACCATAAATTTATAACTCGTTCTGCATTCTATGGACACCAAATTATTCAAGGTGACGCCTTAATTGAGGCCAGAACAAATGCACCAAACGTAAATATCACAGATAATCCACTATTAAATAATTTAAAGAAAAATAATATGATCAAGCCACAAGTCATTCAATTAGCAGATGATGATGTTAATAATTCATCTATCGATATTAATGTTGAAAATGATCAAGTAAAAGGTGAACCTAATATGTTTACTTGGGGATTAAACACTGAAGGTTTGTATTTCGTTACAAGTGCTATTCCTAGACCTGGAGTTAAAGATGATATTTTAACTGCAGCTGACAATATCAGTAAAAATATTTTAAATCTTCCTGTTAAAAATCCAACTAAATATATGTAAAAATAGTCCAATAATCTAATGATTGTTGGACTATTTTAATTAATTTTTATAAATGAATGAGCTATCGGGCACTCTGATTAAAGTATATTCATGTGCTTGTCTACCTGCATGCATCCCTATACCATTCAAAAAATTGTTTTTATAAGTAGCTTTAACTTTAATTACCCAAGCTTTTTGATAATGATCATCTAATTTTTTTATGCTTTGTTTTTTCCAATCAAAAGCAAAATTAGGGATATTAATTGCATTATTATCCCCCATTAAAACATTGGATGAATTACTAGAAACTTGATTTATTTTATTTTTAATTAAATATGAATAAGACTGATTCAAATTAGGAGCTTTTTGCGTTAATACTTTAACATAGTAAGAATTTTTACCATTGGTATCCAATACTAATGGATTATATTCTCTTTTAATTGAAACATCTTTAGCTCTAATATTTGAATTAAAAGTTTCAAATATTATAAAACCTAATCCCAAAAACAAAATAATAAGTTGTGCTAAAGTTTTGTACAAATGTTTCCATGAAAAAGAATAATTGTTGTTTAAAATGATTCTACTTCTTCTTACACCAATATTATGTACTACAAATGCAGCATAAATAATTAGAGCAATCCAAAAAATCAAACCAATTAAGTTCCAGCTCGATTTCATAAATCTTCTCCTTCTATAAAGTGAACTAAATAAAAACGTAAAATTACATAATAAGTATTCTACACTATATCAGTAAAATTACCAAATTATTATTATAGAAATTAAAAGTATTATCTTATTTATTTGTACAACGTAGAATTCTTGTATACAAATTTCATTAATTTAATAGTATTACTAAATTCATCATCATCATTCAAAGTAACTGTTACTAAGCGATCTTTGCCTTTTACTTTACCTGTACCAACAAAACATAACCCAGCAGAATCAGTATAACCAGTCTTTAGTCCGTCCACACCTAAACTAGGATCATAAAATTCTTTTCCGGGTAATAAACCATTCTCATTATAAATAGTTTGGTCACCATCATAAGTGACAGCTTGGATTGAATCATCAACAATGGATGGATATGCTTTTAAAATATAAACTGCAATTTTACCAATATCTTTTGCAGAGACCTCATTACCATCATTATCATTGCCAACTTGATTATAGCCATAATGCTTAAGGTCACTATTCTCCAAACCAGATGATGATACAAAATGTGCTTTCAATCCCCAGATTTTAGCTTGTTGATTCATCATATTAATAAACTTTTTATTGCTACCTGCTACCCATTCACCCAGAGCAATTGCCGCATTATTAGAGGAACGAATTAAAGCAGCCTTATAAAGTTCTTTAACTGTATACTTATGATTTTGCTTAAAATCAAAGCCACCTAAATCATAACTATGACTCATTCTAACTAAATTAGGATTAGTGGTATTAACAATTTGATTCCAAGCATGATTTTTTTGTGCTTTTTGAATCACCAAATATAAAGTCATTAATTTAGATAATGATGCAATTTTTTCAGGCTTGTTTTCATTATGTGCGTAAACTATTTGACCATTTTTGGCATCAATGGCTATCATAGCTTCTGGTTCACCTAAAAATTTGGGTTTTATTTTGTGCGAAATTAAATTGTATTTAAAATAAATATTATGATTTTGATTTTCAATCTTATTAAAAGATTTTGTAAAAATTGAACCTTTACTAATAAATCCGAGACCTATTATAAAGGCAATTATTATGGCAACAAAAACGACTAATTTTTTTCTATTCATCATCGATTCTACTTTCTGTATATAAATATAGGTTGATTTTAGTTTAATTTAATTGTATAGTACTTATGAAATAAATATTACTAATGTTTGGGGTGCCATTTAGGCTGAGATAAACCCATTGTACCTGATTCAGGATAATCCCTGCGAAGGAAAACAATACCTTTTACCTTATATCGTTGTGCTTTCAACAGTAATCTAAAGGGCTCCAAACTTTTTTGGGGCTCTTTTTTTATGCCCCTGGAAGGAGTAACAATATGCAAAAAACTTGGAATTTAAGAAATATTATATTATTAACCTTAATTTCTATTATATGCGGAATTATTTTCTTTGCTACTGGTTTTATATATAATTCTTTATCATTAATGTTAACCCCATTTGGTTTAGCACCATTTGCCAATGACATATTAATTGGTTTATGGATTATGGCAGCCCCATTAGCTAGTTTCATTTTTAAAGCTCCTGGAGCATCCATATTATCAGAAGTTTTGGGATCAATTGTAGAAATGTTTCTAGGTGGACAATGGGGTGCCTCCACTATGATTAGCGGATTTATTCAAGGTGTAGCCTCTGAATTGGGCTTTACTCTAACGAAATATAAACATTACGATTGGATTGGAATCATTAGCACCACTTTAACTACAACCATTATCACATTTATATGGGACTGCTTCAAAAATGGTTATAGTGCTTATAGTATTCATATGCTAATTTTATTATTCATCACTAGAATGATATCAATTTTTATATTTAGTGGCATTTTAACCAAATTAGTTACTAACATGTTAACTAAAAGTAATGTAATTAAATAATAGGAGTAAAATAACTTGGCTACATTAACTATTAAGAATTTAAAATTTAACTATGCAAAAAACAAAATACCAATATTTAATGATGTAAATTTACATTTTGCACCTAAAACACTTTCAATAATTCACGGACCTTCTGGTTGTGGTAAATCAACCTTGTTAAAAATCATTGCGAGACTGTATCCAAAATATAGTGAAGGTATCACTTCTGGTAAAATATTTTTAAATCAAAGAGATATTAATTTAATTAATGAACTTTCATTTAGAAAACAAATTGCTATGATGTTTCAAAATCCCAATCAACAGTTTTGCATGCAAAACGGATATGACGAACTAATATTTACCATGGAAAATTTGCAATTACCAAATGATAAAATCAGTAAAAAAATTAATGAAGCCATTCAATTTGGCAATATAAGTAATATTATACATCATCCCTTTGATACTTTATCAGGCGGTGAAAAGCAAAGAGTAGCATTATCCATAATATATGCAATAAATCCCAATATTATTTTATTGGATGAACCTTTTGCCAGCGTTGATTATGAAACTAGAAAAATATTGATTGGAAAATTAGATCAATTAAAACATATGGGAAAAACGATCATAATTGTTGACCATGATTTGTCTTTATACGAAAAAACATTTGATAATTTAATTATATATAATAATAATAATAATTTTAAGTCTATTTCATATAAAGCATCTATTAGAAAGTTTGAAGAGTTTCAAATATCTCCTGCGATAAAATGTTCCATACCAAATAATCAGCCTATCACCCTAGAACTTCAAAATATATCTATAAATAATGGTGATAAAAAATTAATCCAGAACAATAGCATTAATTTCTATCAAGGATATACAACGCTAATTACTGGTAAGAATGGTTCTGGTAAAACATCATTATTTAACACTTTAATAAAATTACACCCATTTAATGGTGAAGTAATATTTAATCAAAAAAATATCAGAAAAATAAGGACTGCTAAATATTACAAAGACATTGGTATTATCTTTCAAGATTCAGACAAACAATTCATTAAATTAACCGTCAAAGAAGAAATTCAATTATCAATAAAAAAACATAATCATAAATTATTTTCTACGATAGAAATTGATAATTTTATCAAAAATTTAGGATTAGAGTCATTATTAGATCAAGTAGTATATTCATTAAGTGAAGGTCAACAAAAAAAGTTGCAAATTCTATCAATGCTAATTATGGGTCATTCAGTTTTACTATTAGATGAACCCTTTAAGGGTGTGGATTTAAAATCGATTAAAGTCATAAATGACATGATAAAACTGGCTAAAAAAAGAGGTCAAACTCAAATAATTATTAGCCATCAAAGATATGAACTAAAAGAATTAATAGACTTTCATATAACCTTAAGCAATAGAAATTTGGAGTATAAGGAGTCTTTTTAAATGAATCCAGCGCTTAAATTAATCACTATTTTAATAATTGCAATTGAAATATCATTTACGCAAAATTTGATATTAAATTTTATCATTATAATTGTTAGTTTATTAATAATAATCTTAAACAAGATAAGTTTAAAAAGTTTATTGTACATTTTTTTAGTACCTATAATTCCAGCAATTGGAATTTATACTGCTCAACTAATAAATGGTAGTACAAATTATGGTATCATCCTTGCAACAAGAGTTTATGCATATGTATTTTTAGGCACAACTTTTACTAAAACCGCATCGATTAAAGATTTGATATTTACACTTGAACAAAATTTTAAGTTACCTGCTAAATTTGCATATGGAGTACTAGGAGCATTTAATTTAACTGAGACTATCCGAAAAGAAATCAAACAAATTAAATTAGCCGCCGCAATGCGAAATGTTCATTTAACTTTCTTTTCCCCTACTTTATACTTTAAGAGTATTATGTCAGCATTGAATTGGTCTAATTTATTGGCTGAAGGCATGACATCTCATTTATTTATTGAAGATAGTCCTAGAACTCACTTTAAAAATATAAATATAAATAAATTGGATTACGTCAAAATGATTATTATAATTTTTCTTGTTCAAATAATGTTAATCAAATTTTGAAACTAAATTAATGTGTAAATTCATAATTACGTTATAATGAAATTAGATGCTAATTACATAGGGGGCATTTCAGATGGAACGTAAAATGAACAATATTTCTGAAGAAATCATTAATTATCAAAAGGATCATGATATCCCAGATACTTTATTAGCTTTTAAATTACATTTTAGTGTAGAAGAATTACACGATATTAAAAGTATGGAAAAATCACCAAACCAAGACGAAGTTAATATAATTAAACAAACTTTAGCTTAATCTGAAATTCATGAAAAAAGGTACTACGCATATGTGTAGTACCTTTTTTTTACAAATCACCATTTAATTTTAATCGTCGTTCATCTAAATAAGCTTGAATATAATCAAATCCAATTTCAGCAATATCATTTACAGGAATCTCCTTATCATTAATAAAGAAAGTTCTAGTTTCATCTAACAAATTAAATTTAATATATTCATTTGTAATTAAAGAAGGATATCCTAAAAACACATTTCCATTTTTTAACTGTAGTCTAATTAAATGTTTCATACTTAATGATTGATTTAACAATAATAATAAATTATTTTCAGTTATATCAAATTGACGATCTGCGTTTAAAACCGGTTGTCTCTCAATTTTTTGCTTAATATTATTTTGAACCATCAATTGCATAATTTTTAAATAGTCAGTATTAATGGTGACACTATCAATAGCTAACATTCGCATCAATACGTATCCACCAAACTGTCCTGCCATATCAACAACTTTTAGGATAATGCTATCTTCATTAATCATAATAACTTTTCCAACATAAAAGTAATTATGATTATATCTAGCATTAACTTCAATAAAACTTTGTTGATCAAAAGAATGAGTTAACATTTCAATAATGTGATTAATAGATTTAGCTGTATGTGCAATTGAATCACTAGGAGTAACCTTATCAATGACCTTACTCATTGTTTCAAGTTCGCGACCTTGAAATTCTATTAATCTAATATTACTAAATGCAAAATTCTTTGAATAATTGTCAGACAATTTAAATTTATTAATGACTAAAAATTCAATGCCATCATTGTTCACTTTTTTGATAATCCCTGTATAAAATTTTTCTGAATCATTTTCTTGAATTAACATCATTTGTTTATCTAAATAACTTTGAATTAAAATTTGTTGAAATAAGTTAATCTTACTAGCAAAATGCACTGGTTTTGGAGAAAATTGTAATAAATTATCGTTTTCAACCACTACCATTTTTTCTTCTATGCGATCTAAATCTTCGCTTTTATGCTCAATACTTTCAATTGAAAATAACTTAATTGCAACAAAGCCATCAGCCATTGCAGTTGATTCATAAGTTTTAACCAAAACTTCATGTTCATTATATCGGTCAATATAACCAGTATAAAAAATATCACCTGATACTAGATAAATGTTAACTAACAAATGATTTAGGTATGCTTTCCTTATTTCTTCTAGTACATACTCCATATTTAAAAACCTCAAATTTTAAGAAATTGCGTTGCCCATAAAACGGGCTAATTCTTGGCCTGATTTACCAGCACTAAGGCCTACTATTAATTTAATTCTAGCCTTTTGGCCATTTAATCCATGACAAATAGTTAGTCCCATATCTTGCAGTTCAATTCCACCACCATGGTAAGCATAGATATCTTGAGCAACTCCATTGATACATCTCGATACTAAAATAATTGGAATATGACGCTTTAATAATTTTTGTATTGCAGGTAAAGTTGCAGGTGGTAAATTACCTGCTCCAAGGCCTTCAATGACTAATCCCTTAGTTGTATCATTATCTAAAGCATCAAATAATGTTCCATCCATGCCAGCAAAACCTTTAATTAAATAAACACCATCAATGACCTTATTAATATCTACTACTTCACTTTGAATTAATTCTTGGAAAAATGATGGATGATGTTTACTAATAATCCCAATTGGACCAAAGGTTGGGGTTCTAAAAGTTGCTACATTCGTAGTATGGGTCTTAGTTACATATCTAGCAGTATGAATTTCATCATTCATTACTACTAAGACACCCTTTCCCTTCGCATCTTCACTTGCTGCAGTAGCTGCAGCATTCAATAAATTATAAAGTCCGTCAGATCCAATTTCGTTAGAAGAACGCATTGCACCTGTGACAACTACTGGCATATCATTTTTTAATGTTAAGTCTAAAAAGTATGCAGTCTCTTCCAAAGTATCAGTACCATGCGTAACAACTACACCATAGTATCCTTCATCTTCTGCTTCTTTAATACGTTTAACAATTTTCAACATTACTTTTGGCGTAATGTGTGGTGAAGGTAAGTTAAACAATTCTTCATTTACAATTTTAATATTACGACCTAATAAATTATCTTGATTCGCAATAGGATTCTTTTCATTTTGAACTACTTCTCCACTATCATCTTGAGACATAGAAATAGTTCCACCTGTATGGATTGCTAAGATTTTCTTCAAGACTAAATGCCTCCCAATAATATAGAAACTAATACTTTATATTGTACATTTAATTAATTACTATCACAATTATATAATATGGTAAGGTTGCTTTTTTAAATATTTTAATATATTATTTATTTTAA
Organism: Apilactobacillus micheneri; assembly: GCF_006493595.1. Classification (NCBI taxonomy): domain Bacteria; kingdom Bacillati; phylum Bacillota; class Bacilli; order Lactobacillales; family Lactobacillaceae; genus Apilactobacillus; species Apilactobacillus micheneri. The sequence goes on from NZ_QUBI01000001.1 coordinate 148,024, forward strand.
TAATATATATTTTGTTGCCTATATAATTACTAAAATATGGTTAGTAAGTTTCTACCTGGAACCTTAAATTTCAGACTATAAGCGAAATGATCTAAATCCTTTTGCTTATGCATAGGGATTTTTTTATTTGCTTATTTACATATAGGTCAATAGTAAAATTTAGGAGGATTATTTTGAATAATAGTGAAAAAGGCTTAAAGCAAGTTTCACATTTAAAGGCTGCTGTTTTAGGGCTACAACATTTATTAGCTATGTATTCCGGCGATATCATAGTACCGTTATTAATTGGAGCATTTCTACATTTTAATGCTGCTCAAATGACTTATTTAGTTTCTGCAGATATTTTTATGTGTGGAATTGCCACTTTGCTTCAACTTAAACGCACCCCTATTACAGGAATTGGATTACCAGTTGTCTTAGGATGTGCAGTCCAAGTTATTACGCCACTTGAAACAATTGGCGGTACTCTAGGTGTTACCTATATCTATGGTGCAATTATTTGCTCTGGATTGTTTGTCTTCTTAATTTCTGGACTATTTTCAAAATTAAGAAGATTTTTCCCACCAGTTGTAACTGGATCATTGATTACAATTATTGGATTTTCATTAGTTCCAGTTGCCGTGCAAGATTTGGGTGGTGGTGATGCTACTGCTAAAACATTTGCTAATGCTCAAAATCTAACTGTTGGTTTAGTTACAATGGTAGTTGTGTTACTAATTAATATTTTTGGTAAAGGCTTTTTAAGATCAATCTCAGTATTAGTTGGGATGATTGTTGGAACTGGTTTAGCTGGTGCTATGGGAATGATTTCATTAAGCTCAGTTTCAAGTGCTAGTTGGTTCAAATTACCACAGCCATTTTACTTTGGTACCCCTCACTTTAGTTGGTCAGCTATTTTAACAATGATTTTAGTATCATTAACTACAATGGTTGAATCTACTGGAGTATTCTTAGCTTTAGGTGATTTAACTGGTCGTAAATTAAGTAGTAAAGAATTAGCCAAAGGATATCGTGCAGAAGGAATTGCAGCTATGCTTGGTGGAATTTTTAATACTTTTCCATACTCAACATTCTCTGAAAATGTTGGAGTTGTCCAATTATCAGGAATCAAAACTAAGCGCCCTATTTACTATGCTGGTTTGTTCTTATTAATTTTAGGATTATTACCTAAGGTTGGAGCTTTTGCTACTGTTGTACCAAGTTCAGTTCTTGGTGGTGCAATGATTGTAATGTTTGGAATGGTTGGAGTTCAGGGTATTAGAATTCTTCAACAAGTTGATTTCAATAAAAATGCTAACTTATTAATCGTTGCAATTGCCGTAGGATCAGGAATTGGTGTTACTGTTTATCCTCAAATATTTAGTTCATTCCCTAAAGCAGCACAAATTATCTTAGATAATGGGATTGTTGTTGGTGGATTCATGGCTGTACTAATAACTGTATTGTTCAGTATCAGTGGACAAATTAAATTAGATAAAGAATAATCAAAATAATCACTATACAAAATGTATAGTGATTATTTTTTTACAAACAACCTACTTGATAATAAATGAAAGCTAGAACTAGAATTAAGTATGAGGTGATTGAAATGACCAAAAAGAAAATACTTAATATGGAAGAAAAAATTATTCATGATATGGATGACTTTTTGGTAGAATATGGAGCTAAAAAATTAGGCAACGATGTTGACGTTGCTAATAAAATTTATGAAACTGGTAAAAGTAATATTAAAAACTTAGATAACTTATTCAATGACCAAGGATTTGGCAGAACTGAAAAGTTTTACAATATTGGTGTTGGATACTTAAACGACGTTTACGATCACAATAGTGAAATTGTAAATCAAAAAGCACCTGAAATTGCTAAAAAAGCTTTCAATTACTTAGGTAAAAATGAACAAGCATTAGATGCTTGGGAAGCATAAAAAAGCAAGCCTATATTTATGGCTTGTTTTTTTATGATAAATATTATTTAATTTTAATATAAAATATTTAGCAAAGGAGGAATCAATCAATGAAATCATTATTAGGAGAGTTTATCGGTACATATATTATGTTATCGCTTGGACTAGTAAGTAGTGTTGTAGTTAATTACTTCTTATTTCCAAAGCATCAAAACCGTTTCCTAACGGGATTTTATTGGGGGCTTAGTATCCTAATTCCTTCATTCATAACAACTATTTTCTTTGGCACTGCTGGATTTAATCCTGTAGTTTCATTAACATTAGCTGTCAGCGGAAAAATAAGTTTCTGGATATTTGTTGGTGAAGTCATTACACAAATTTTTGGAGCTTGGTTAGCATCATTAACAGTTAAGCTAGTTTGGTCTAAATGGCTTAGAAGCTTACCATTAAACCTTAACTTTTATGCAACTGTTCCAAGAAACATTAATAATTGGCGTGCTAATTTTGGATGGGAAATATTTGGTACATTTTTAATTGTGGTAAATACTCAAACATCATCTAATTTACAAAGTCCCTGGTGGATTAAGACTATTTGGTCATCCATCTTGATGACTATTATCATTTCGGTTATCGCACCAATCACTGGTGCTGCCTTTAACCCTACTCGTGATATTATCCCTCGTTTCTTCTTTTCAAGAACTTATGATAAAAGATTATCACAATGGAAATATTCGATTGTCCCACTACTAGGACCAATTATCGGTGGTATTTTAGGTATAATATTTAGCTTTTTCCTTTAAGACCATTTCTTGCAGGTCATAACAGCAAATGCATCGTTACCAGTATGTGTGGCAACAATCGCAGAAGTATATAACATTGAAATCTCAGCGTCTGGGAACATTTCTCCTAGACGTTTTTTTATTACTAATGGGAAAGTATCATCACCTGTATAACTAATGCCAATAAATTCAAATTGTTCATCTTTTACACTTTCACAATATTTATCTAGCCATTTAGTAAATGTTTTCTTCCCACGACCTTTAACTTGCAAATCCATGTCTTTGGGTAAAACTTCGAAAATAACATGAAGATTAATTAACTTTGAAATAATCCCCTTGGCTTTACTAATTCTACCGCCTCGAACCAGGTTTTCTAAAGTACTAGCACCAATATAAAGGTTACTATTTTCAATCATTTTATCTACTGCTGCTGAAATTTCATCAAGATTATATTCATTTGAATTAGCTAACTTAGCAGCACTAGTTACAATATGACCTAAACTTTGATCAATAAAATGAGTATTAATAACTTTAACTGTCCCATCAGCAATTTGTGCTGCTTGTTGGGCAGCATGTACAGTTCCACTTAATAAGTCTGTCATATGAATTGATAATACAGTATCACCATTAGCGGTCAGACTGTTATATAATTCAACAAAATCACCAATTGATGGTTGACTAGTAATTGGGAAATCACCTTTGGGATTATCTTCAAGATTTTTAATTAATTTTTTACCATTGATATCAATATCATCCTTAAATGATTGCTCACCAATACTTACATTCAGAGGAATAACTTTAATTCCTAATTCTTTAACTATTTTATCTGGAATTAATGCTGTTGAATCAGTTACAATTTTAATCATTTTAATTCTCCTTTGGCTTACGTATTCATATATCACTATGATAAAGGTATTTATATATTTTTTCACTATCTTTTTATAAGTATCAATCTAAAATTCAATTATATGGTATATTTAAAAAACTTATTATATATATATATAATAAAAAAATAGACGGCTAAATATAGCCATCTATCTTTGTTTAAACTTCGCTAGAATTGCCACTTGATTGAATTTTATTTAGTCCCATACGACTAATAGGACCAACAATAATTAATTGTAATGGTAAAGCAACGATTAAATTAAAAATCCATGCATGTGCATAAATTCCAAAAGAAATATTTCCTAAACCAAATGTTACAATAATCCCAAATAGTGACATTAATGTTACCATTCCTAAGACCATTAGACATGAAATCCATAAAGCAATCTTAATTGGTGTTGCTTCCCATTCAGGTTTAAAAATAAATTTAAAAAAGATTCCTTTAACGATTGGTCCTACTAATACTAAGTCCAAAATAGCAGCAACAATTAACGCTAATGGGTAACCTTTTAGAACATCTAAAATAAAACCTGAATTAACACCACTTGCAATGGCAATATTATATGCTTCCATAACGATAACCATCATTCCAGCCATCATTCCAGTAAACATTAATTCTTCTTTAAAATTTCTTGGCATTAATACAATCTCCTTATTAAAATAGTACTGTTATCAACAATTTCAACCATACCATGCTAAAAAATTCTTCGTAAGTTACAATTATGTTACAAATTCCACATGTCTTTAATAATTTGAGTTTGCATAAATTTACATATTAATTCCACCATTTGATCTGGCATGTAAGTACCAGCATCTAATGTTGCTGCTTGCTGATTAATTTGAGTAATCATTAAACCACTATGCTCAATTTTTATATTATATTTTGCAAATACTAAAACTAATTGTTTTAATTCATTTTCATTCATACATAAAACTACTTTCATAATTTATTTTTCAGAGGTGATTTATCATTAATAAAATTGGTGTCCGTGACTTAGTAGAATTCACTCTTAAAAGTGGTGATTTAAATAGTAAGCTAAATAGTAATAATACTGCTCAACAAGGAGCTAAAATTCATCGTAAACTACAGAAAAAACATGGCAAAGAATACCAAGCTGAAGTGCCCCTTGCCAAAAATATCAAAATGAATAATATTAATTTTCAAATTGATGGTCGCATTGACGGTCTTATTTTAAAAGAAAATCAGGCTGAAATTGAAGAAATCAAAACTTCAGATACTATCTTTGAAGATTTACCTAATAGTATTTTGCAACTTTATTGGGGACAAGCACAAGCTTATGCTTATTTATTAATGGATGCGAATCCTAAGATTAAAAAAGCTACACTTAAATTAACATATGTACAGACCCCTGATGAACAAATAACAGTAAAGTTTAAAGAAATTGGTCAAGCTGAGTCTAAGCAATTCTTTCAATCATTAATTAATGAATATGAAGAATGGCTAAAATTACGTAGTGATATTGTCGCCAAACGTAATAAATCAGCTCAAGCAATGAAATTTCCCTTTACAAGTTTTCGTAAAGGTCAACGTGAATTATCTGCGGCTGTTTATAAAACCATTGCATTCAATAAGCATTTATTTGCCCAAGCTCCTACTGGAACTGGTAAGACCATTTCCACATTATTTCCAGCCATTAAAGGTATGGGTGAAAAATTATGTAATCGTATTTTTTATTTAACCGCTAAACAAAGTACCCAAAATATCGCTGAAAATACAATGAATTTGATGGCCAATAAAGACTTATATATCAAAAGTATTACCATAACATCAAAAGAAAAGATCACTTTTGATGAAGAAAAAGATTTAAAGCCTGAGGATAATCCTTATATGGTTGGATATTATGACCGTTTAAAACCAGCTATCAAAAAAGTATTGGAAAATGAAAATCAAATAACCAGAAATGTTGTGCAAAAGTATGCAAAAAAATACACGCTAGATCCATTTGAATTTTCATTAGATTTAAGTCTCTTTTGTGACGTTATTATTGGCGACTATAATTATTTATTTGATCCACAAATATATCTACAAAGATTTTTCGCAGTAGAAGATTCAAATAACGTACTTTTAATTGATGAAGCTCATAATTTAGTAGATCGTTCTCGTGATATGTATTCTGCTGAATTGAGTGACAGTAAATTAAATGAATTAATAAAAATGAGCAAACATAATCCTGATATTAACGATAAGTTGCATCGGGCCCTAAAGTCCTTTAAACAGTCTTTTAATATTAATACTAAAGTGCTAAAGGATAATAATGTTGATCAAATAAACGTCACAGAACCACTAGATGCATTTAACAAACAAGTAAACAAATTAGTAGATAAAATTCATGCTTGGCTAAAGAAAAATCATCCAGAAGATAAGTTAAATGATGAGATTTTGGAATATTATTTTAAGTTATTGCATTATCAAAAAATCAATGAATATTATGACGATACTTATAAAACTAGAATTTATCATGATTACAATAACAATATTATAATCAAACTTTTCTGTATGGATCCCAGCCCTCATTTAAGTGAATCATTACAATTAGGTGGCAGTGCAATTTTATTTTCTGCAACCCTATCACCTATGAATTATTACCAAAGAGTATTAGGTCATGAAGATGATAGTTTAGCTTTTGAAATTGAATCTCCATTTCCGATTAATAATCAACAATTAATTAGCACCAATTATATCGAAACGACTTATAAACAAAGAAATAATAGTATCAACTTAATCATTGAAAGCATATTCGACATGATCAGTAGCAAAAAAGGTCATTATATGATTTTTGCTCCATCAAATAAATATTTGTTAATGATCGTCGAAGCCTTTGAAAAAAGATATCCTCACATACAAACAATTGTACAAAAAGCATCGATGGATGATAAAGCAAGACAATCATTTATTGATCAATTTAAAAATAATCAAAGTAAAATTTTAGTTGGATTCGCCTTATTAGGTGGTATTTTTAGTGAAGGAATCGACCTAAAATATGATGACTTAATTGGGGTAGGAATTGTTTCTGTCGGATTGCCCGGATTAAGTGCCGAAAATAATTTAATTAGAGATTATTTCGATAAAGAAAATGGCCACGGCTTTGAATATGCTTATCAACTTCCTGGATTAAATAATGTGATGCAGGCAGCCGGTAGATTAATTAGAACTAACCATGATTTAGGAAATATTATACTTATAGATCGTAGATTCAGTCAGCAAAGATATCAAAAATTTTTCCCTAACAATTGGAATGTAAAAATTTCTTATAATAAAAATAATACTAAAAACTTAATAGATAATTTCTGGAATAATAAAAAATAACGCACTTTAAAGTGCGTTATTTTTTATTAATATTCTTGAGCTACACAAACGCCTTCTGGAACCATAAAGTCTTTTTGAATAACTGATAATTTACCAGATTCCTTATCACGAGCATATAATGTAGCGTTATCACTATTTTGATTAACAGCAATTACGAAACTTTCATCCGAATTGAAGTTAAAGTCACGTGGAAAATCACCTTCAGTTGGTATTAATTGAACACGTGCAACTTTGTCGTTATCTTTAGCTTCAAAAACAGCTAAACTATTATTTCCACGGTTTGAAACATAGATAAAGCGGCCATCTTCAGACATTCTAATAGCAGCAGATCCATTATGATCAGCCCAATCATGAGGAATCGTATCTACAATATGTTTAACTTCAAATGAACCATTTTCAGCATCGTATCTTAGAACCGCTAACTTACTACTTAATTCTCCTACCAAGTAAGCAAGATGTTTCTTTGGATCAAATACAATATGTCTTGGACCAAATCCTGGTTCCATGTGTAAACATGAAACTTCAGTTAAACTACCATCTTCATCATTAATATCATAAACGTAAACACGATCTTGTCCTAAGTCAACAACAACTAAACGATTATCTGGAGTTAAATCTGCATAATGAGGATGTGCCCCATTTTGTTGCTCAGGTCTTGGGCCAACATGTCCTTCATGAACAACTTTATTTTGGAAATCAATTGAACCATCTGATTCAATTTTATATACCATTACTTCACCTGTATGATAATTAGCAGTATATACAAATTGACGTTGTTCATCAACAGTAATGTAAGCTGGATTAGTGGCTTCATTAATACAACGATTAATTTCTGTAGTTGGACGAGTAGAAGCATCTAAAGCCATTGCTCCACCAGCACCATTTTCAGCTTTATCAACTGAATAAATTTTATTATCCTTTGACATAGCTACATATGTAGGATTTCTACCTTTAGCAACGAATTGTAAATTCTTTAATTCTTTTTTGTCAGTGTCTAAATCAATTTCATAAACACCTTTACTAAGTTTCGTAGTATACGTTCCAATTAAGAACTTTTCAATCATGTTAAAATCTCACTTTCAACTAGAATTATATTAATAATGTATACTTCTATTATACATATTTTTATATCAATCAGAAATGGTTTGATAATCTTATTATCTATTTTATGTTGACTATTCATAAATTACAATTATAATTATTAATAATTGATTAAATAATTAGGTTTTGATGAGAAAAGTAGTTAATTAATAATTTTTCAGAAAGTTCATGGTTGATGAAAATGAGCAAATTATTATTAATGAAAATGGTCTCTGAACTTTTATGGGTGATATTTAACTCATAGCGGTAAGTGCCCGATATAGCACAAAGGAATATGTAAGAAGTTCTGGATAAGGTAGTCTTAAAATAAGGCTATAAATTAAGGTGGTACAGCGAAGCATTCGCCCTTTTCAATAAGGGACGGATGCTTTTTTATTTTAAAGGAGTGATGAAAATGAGCAAACAAAGGTTATCTAAAGATTTGCAAAGTCGACACTTAATTACTATGTCATTAGGTGGAGTTATTGGTACTGGTATTTTTATGAGTACTGGATATTCAATACAGTTTGCTGGGCCCATTGGCACCATTATTGCTTACATTATTGGATCCTTATTAGTATGTATGGTAATGGCATGTTTGGGCGAATTATCGGTGCATGATCCTAGTACGGGAGCATTTCATACTTATGCTAGTAAATATATTAGTCCAGCAATGGGGTTTGTTGTCGCTTGGATGTATTGGCTAACTTGGACAATTGCATTAGGTTCTGAATTCATTGCTCTTTCTACCATTGCTAAACAATATATTACCTTTATTCCTGTTTGGGGATATAGTTTAATTTTTGCCATTATTATTTTATTGTTAAACATTGTTAATATGAATTTATTTGCTAAAAGTGAACTTTACATGTCATTAATCAAAGTAATTGCATTAGCCCTATTTTTAATTATTAGTGTTTTAATAATATTTAAGATTCTACCTTTTCACCATCAAAACTTTACTCCATTTTTTGGTCCATTATCCAAAAATGGGATTTTCCCAAATGGGATCTCACCAGTGATTTCAATTATCCTATCAGCTAATTTTGCTTTTTCAGGAACTGAAATGATTGCTGTAGGTGCTGGTGAAAGTAAAAATCCTAAAAAATCAGTACCTAAAGCTATTCGAAAAACACTAATTACTCTAATTGTATTATTTATCGGCACTATTATTGCACTGGGATCAATTTTACCTCAGAGTTCTTCTTCGTTATCACAAAGTCCATTCGTGACTATTTTACAATCAATAAATATTCCTTACGCATCAGATATTATGAATATTATTTTATTTATCACTATTTTTTCAGGTGCAAATTCAGGTGTTTATGCTGCTTCTAGAATGATTTGGTCATTAGCTGAAAAGAAAACGTTACCCAAAAAATTATCAAAATTAAGTAAAAATGGCATTCCGATATATGGACTGAGTTTAACTATTTTAGGTGGATTCCTAGCATTGTTTTCCAGTATTTATGCACCTAATACTGTTTACTTAGCATTAACAGCTATTTCGGCATTCGCAGTTGTCATAGTTTGGCTAATTATCGGTTGGGCCCAATTAAATTTTCGTAAACAATTTATTAAAAATGGACATTCAACAATTGAATTATCTTATAAAGCCCCATTTTATCCAATTTTGCCATGGTTAGTAATTGTCATCTGTTCATTATCACTTATTGGAATTGCTTTTGATCCTAACCAAAGAATTGCAATTATAATTGGGATTCCTTTCTCAATTATTTGCTATGTATCTTATAAAATATTTTACTCAAGAAAGGATGCTGAATAAAAATGAATAACTTTACAGAATGGTCAAATCAACAAAAACGAATCTTAATTGATAGTTCAATGTCAACCGGTCTAGAAGAACGTGGCTTAAAGCTTAATGGCAAATTATGGACAGCTAAAGCATTAAAAGATCATAGTGATTTGATTAAAGATGTTCATAAATCATACTTTAATGCTGGTTCTTCAATGACTACGATTAATACCTACCAAGCCAGTGTTAGTGGATTAATGAAAAATGCTGGCTATAGTCATAGAGAAGCTCGTAAATTGATGAAAAATGCTGGCTATAGTCATAGAGAAGCTCGTAAATTGATCAAAAAAGCTTTTGATGTTGCTAAAGATGCTCAAAAGCTTTCAAGAAATCATCCAACTTGGTTGGCAGCTGGAATTGGTCCATATGGAGCATATTTGGCTAATGGCTCAGAATATACTGGTAACTATCATTTAACTGAAAATAAATATATACAATTTCATAAAGAAAGAATTGAAATATTGGTAAAAGCTGGAGTTGATGTTTTATTGTTAGAAACTCTACCTAATTTTCAAGAAATAAAAGCATTGGTTAAATTTACCAAACAATTTAATATTCCTTCAATCGTAGCTTGTTCTATGAAAGATGCTACACATTTAGCAGATGGAACCAATTTTAAATTTGTACAATCATTCTTAGAAAAACAATCAAATGTGATTGCCTATGGATTAAATTGTACTGACCCTCGAATCGTAACAAATGCATTAAAGGCAATCATTCATAATGAGCCCGCACACAAAGATCTAATTGCTTTTCCGAATTCTGGTGCTCATTATAATCCAAAGATTAAAGAATGGGATAATCAAGGAATTAGCATTGAAGAATTTAATAAATTAGTCCAAGAATGGCTAAACATAGGATTAAAATATATTGGAGGATGTTGTTGTATGTCTGAACAACAGACTGCTTCTATCAATAAACATTTCTTTTAAAAACAATTTTTATGGAATATAATTAAGCTACGAACTTAATAAAGGAGCTTAATTAATATGAAAAGTTTTGAAGGCATACACCCAATTTTAACTAACCATTTAAGGTTAGATTGGTTAACAGAATTTAAACTACAGGATGTTATTGATTTTCAAAAAAAGTTTGATAAAAATGCTGATATTAAATCAACTGGCGATTTTATCAATGAGGCCATGAAAGATGTTATGAGACAAAAAGCCCTTTTATGGGGAATTGAAGATAAAGAAAATCATAAATTTATGGGTATGGGTGGTATTGCTAATATTAGCGAGGACGATACTGCCCCTACTATTTATATTCAAGCTATTGATAGCATGGACACTGGTTTAGAATTAGAATTAATCAATCGTATTCATATATTAGCTAAAAACTACTGGCCTACTGCTAAATTCAGTTATAATGTTTATCCATCTAATGCAGAAATTGAACGTCATCTAAAACTTTACTAATTTCAGCTTTATTTAATAGCTATTTGTTTGATTTATTATATAATTAATTTTATTATTAAGATAATAATAATTCTAAACTAGCTTATTATTTAAGGAGGGATATTAGATGCCCAATGAAACATATCAAAAAGCTTTAGATACTTTGCGTGAAAGTAAGATTCGAATTACTCCCCAAAGACAAATAATTTTAAAGTACTTGATTAATCATGATAATCATCCTTCTGTAGATACTATTTATGAAGCATTAAAAAAGGAATTCTCTAATCTGAGTGTTGCCACTATTTATAATAGTTTACAACTATTCGAAAAATTGGGAATTATTATTGAACTACCAGCTGAAGATGGTGGTATTCGTTATGATTTCTTTGGCAATCCACATTTCCATGCAATTTGTGAAAACTGCGGTAAAATTATTGATGTAGAATATCCAGATTATAAGAGTTTAGAACAATCATTAAGTAAAACTACAGAAGAACAAACTGGATTCAAAGTTAGACAAAGTCATGTTGAAGTTTATGGCTTATGTAAAGAATGCCAAGCAAGGCTAAGCAAATAAAAAGTAGTCATCAGAATTTATCTGATGACTACTTTTTATTTGCTTAGCCTTGATAATGATTTTTAGGTACCCTGACCAAATCTTCATCAACTAAGCGTTCTGCATTTTCAACCGTATTCCAAGCGGCTCCTTTTAGGAGGTTATCTGCAACAACCCACATATTAAAACATCCCTTATTTTCTTGGTCGGGACGAATTCTTCCAGCGAAAGTTTCACGCTTGCCTTCAGCATTTAATGGTTGAGGATATACTTGATGATCTGGATCATCTTGTAAAGTTACTCCTGCAGCATCACTAATCGTCTTTTTAATATCAGTTGCACTAGCATTATTATCTTCAACCTCGAAGTACACAGATTCACCATGTGAAATAGGCACTGGAACACGAACACAAGTAGCAGTAACTTTTAAATCAGTTGCATTCATATCATTAAGCATAATCTTCTTAGTTTCATGAATCATTTTCCATTCTTCATGTGTATATCCTTCATCTTCAAAAACATCAATTTGAGGAAGTAAGTTAAATGCTAATGGATAATGTTTCTTATCACCGGCTGTTGGTAAAATATCAGCAGACATTTGTTTACCATCTAGGTAATCCTTTGCTTGTTGATAAAATTCATTTAAAGCAGATTGACCAGCTCCAGAAGCAGCTTGATATGTAGAAACAATAACTTGCTTTAAACCATACTTCTTAAACACTGGAGCTAAAGCTACTACCATTTGAATAGTAGAACAGTTAGGATTGGCGATAATCCCTTTATGATTCTTCAACTGTTCCGGATTAACTTCAGGTACAACCAATGGTACTTCTGGATCCATTCTAAATGCACTTGTATTATCAACACAGACAGCTCCGCGCTTAACAGCTTCTGGTAAGAATTTTTTAGAAGCAGCTCCACCAGCTGAGGCTAATACTAAGTCAACATTATCAAATGAATCATTCGTAGTTTCTTCCACTGTTATTTTTTCGCCCTTAAATTCCATTTGCTTCCCAGCAGAATGAGCTGAAGCTAATAGTTTTAATGATTTAACTGGAACTGTTGAATTAGCTAATTGATCAACCATTCTCATTCCAACAGCACCAGTTGCACCTAAAATTGCTACATTGTATTCCTTCATCATAATTACCTTCTTTAATTATTTAAAAATTGTTCGATTCTATTCATTGCTTCTCTGATATTTTCATCTGAAGCAGCATAAGATAAGCGAATGTATCCTTGGCCACCCTTACCAAAACAACTTCCTGGAATTACTCCAACTTTAGCTTGTTTAGCCAAAGATAAAGCAAATTTGGTATCGTCTTTACCAAAACGGTCAGGGATTTTAACAAATACATAGAATGCCCCACTAGGCATTGCCATTTCAAAACCAAAACTAGTTAATTTTTCACTAATAAAGTCACGACGACATTTATAAATATCACGCATTTTTTTAGGATCTTTTAAACCATTTTTAAGCGCTTCATAAGCAGCTATTTGAGTTACGTCTGGTGGACATGTAACCATAAATGCATGTACCATTAATAACTTCTTAATAAATGCATGGGGGCCACAAACATAACCAACTCGCCAACCAGTCATAGCATGTGATTTAGATAAGCCATTAATATAAATAGTTTGTTCTGGAAGAAAGCTAGCTAAGGACTTATGCTTAACATCATATGTTAGTTCACAATAAATCTCATCAGTAATTGCAAAAATATTATATTGTTGAATAACATCTGCCAGTGACTTAACTTCATCCGGTGAGTATTCAATACCAGTAGGATTTCCTGGATAATTAAGTAATACTGCTTTAACTTGATCACCATATTTATACAATACTGCTTTTAATTGATCTGGTTGCAATTTAAATCCATTATTTGAAGTATCTAAATCAATGGCTTTACCGCCTAATAAAGAAATGATAGGTTCATATAGTGAAAACAAAGGTGTAGGCAAGATCACCGCATCTCCTGGATTAAGCAATGTTTCAAAAGTAGCATAAATAGCTTCAGTAGCACCAATGGTCACTACAATTTCATCTTCTGCATTATAATTTAATTCATAATTTTTAAACAAATAGTTATGAATGGCTTTACGTAATTGTAATTTACCTGCCTGATTTGAATAATGAGAATCATCAGCATCAATGCTCTTTTTAGCAGCATCCTTAATGTGATCAGGAGTGTTTAAGTCCGGTTCACCAATCGTTAGTTTAATAATATCTTTTATTTTAGAAATTTGGGTATCAAATCCTCTAATGTTAGAAGGTTGAATTGAATTCAAACGTTGATTATAAGTTTGCGTTAATCCCAAAGATAATTCCGGCATTTTGTATCATCTTTTCTATAGAATATTTTCTAGTCCAATTACTAAGTGGTCTAAGTCACTAACTTTTTGAATTGCAACTTTAACCCCTTTCATAAATGAACCGCGATCAAATGAATCTTGACGAAGAGTTAAGGCTTCGCCAGCCCCACCAAATAAGACTTGTTCATGGGCAACATATCCTGGCAAACGCACTGCATGAACATGCACACCATCATATGTACCACCACGCGAACTGGATAAATTATCTTTAGTTTCATCATCACTAACTGCGTTATCGTCACGATTTTGACCAATAATTTTAGCCGTGTTTAAAGCAGTTCCCGATGGTGCATCTTTTTTATCTTGGTGGTGCATTTCAATTACTTCAGCATCAGGAAAGTATTTAGCAGCCTCACCAGCAAATTTCATTAGCAGAACTGCTGATAAGCCAAAATTAGGTGCAATAATACCACCCACCTGTTTATCCTTGGATAAGCTAATTAGTTCTTTTTGGTGTTCATCACTCATTCCACTAGTACCAATTACCGGATGGATATTATGTTCAATAGCAAATTTAGTATTTTCATAAACCGCATCAGGTTGAGTAAAGTCTACCCAAACATCAAAATCATTTGTAATTTGATTTAATGAATTATAAATATTAACTTCATTGGACAAATTATATTTAGCATGATCGTCAGTACAATGTGGTGCATAAACACCACTCAATTGCATATCATCATTATTATTTATTAAATTAATTGCTTTTTGTCCCATTGAACCAGTAAAACCAGCTAATAAAATTTTAATCATAGTTTTAACTCCTTTGGTAAAGAATTTAATAATGCATCATGACTTAAGTCTAAATTATCGGCTAAATGTTGTTTTTCTTCATCATTTAATGAAAGAATTGGTAAACGACAAGCACCCACTTGATATCCTTGCGCGCTCATAACTGCTTTTACAGGTGATGGTGATGGATACATAAACAATGCTGACATCTTTGGCGTTAATTTTCTTTGCATCGCACCAGCAGCTTTATAATTACCAGAATCTAAATCATCATACATTTCACGCATTGCATTTCCATAAATATGAGATGCAACTGAAATAACTCCATTTGCACCAATTGACTTAGCGAATAATGCTTGTGCATCTTCACCGGTATAGATATTGAAATTATCATCAGTATGTTCAACTAGATATTCCAAATCTTCCATTGAGGTACATTGTTTTACTCCCACAATATTTTCATTGTGAGACAATTCAATCACTGTTTCATTACTCATAGTGACGCCAGTTCTACCGGGAATATTATAAATAATTAATGGTACATTAGATTGCTTAGCAACTGCTTCAAAATGAGCCTTCATACAACGCTGATTAGGCTTATTATAATAAGGAACAACTACTAAAGCGGCATCAATACCATTAATCATACTAACTTCCTTAGCAAAATCGATGGTTTCTTGAGTGTTATTACTACCAGTTCCCGCAATAATTGAACCGCGACCGTCAACAATGTCAACAAAGCGACGATATAGTTCAATTTTCTCGTCATGAGTTAATGTAGGAGTTTCTCCAGTAGTACCACCAATAACAAATCCTCGATTACCTGTGTTTAAGCAATGATCAGTAATCGCTTTTAAAGCATCAAAATTAATTTTGCCATCATTATCAAAAGGCGTAATAATTGCCGTCATTAAATCTACATTTTCAAACATAATTATCACCTATTCTTTCATTCGATTTTCTAAGAAACTAATAATTGCATTAACGCCTTTATCAATCGCACTTTCATCAGGAGTTAAAGTTGCTGTATGCAATGATGAATCATCGCCCACTCCGAGCCAAAACATCGTTCCTGGAATCTTAGATAATAAGTAACCAAAATCTTCTCCAGTCATCGCTGGCTTGGTTTCAATAAAATCAACATCTGAATTATTTTTCATAAAATGAATAAAGCCTTTAGTCAATGCTGAATTATTCTCCACTGGATAATAACCACCTTGATTTAACTCTAAATCAACTTTACAGTTATAGCTCAATTCAATGCCATGACAAATATCTTTTAATCTTTGATCAATTAATTCAATCATTGATTGGGTTAATCCTCGAATAGTGCCTTCAATTCTGGCATGGCCAGCAATTACATTCCGAATAGTTCCAGCTTCAATTTTTCCTAAAGTGATAACTCCGCTTTGAATGGGATCAATGCTACGAGAAATAATCGTTTGCACTTGATTAATTAATTGAGCGGCCGCTACCACCATGTCATTAGCATTTTGAGGATAAGCAGCATGACCACCCTTACCAGTTAAATCAATATTAATTTCAGTAGTACCAGCAAATAAAGTCCCCATTCGACATCCGATAGATCCAGCCGGTAAGCTAGGATTGTCATGTAATCCATAAAATTCATCAATCTTGAATGGTCCACTAAATGCATTGGCTTCATACGATAAACGGCCACCACTTTCACTTTCTTCAGCTGGTTGAAAGAAAAATACTAAATTATCTTTAGGCTGATGTTCAGTAAAATAATGTAAGATACCTAAAGCAACCGTCATATGTACATCATGTCCACAGGCATGCATAATTCCTGGATGAGTTGATGAAAATGGCAAATTAGTTTTTTCTTCTATTGGTAATGCATCAATATCAGTTCGATAACCAATTGTTCGCTTAGGATTACTACCCTGAATTCTTACCAAAATAGCGGTGGGTAAAGATTCAATGCCACCCATAGTTACATTTTCTTGATTAAAGCTTCCTATTATATGCAATAAATAATCGTGGGTTTGATTTTCATGTAATGCTAATTCAGGAATCTGATGCAAATGACGCCTAATATCGATTAAATTAATTTCAGCCATTTAAATCACAACTTTCTTAAATCATCTTCCAGACTAGTTTTAGATTGAGTTTTAGCATCAACATCTTTAATTTTACGAGCTGGAGTACCAGCAACCATTGTGTATGGAGCAACGTCTGAAGTAACAATTGCACCAGCTGCTACAACTGCACCTTTTCCAACATGAACTCCTTCAATAACTACTGCATTGGCACCAATCAAAACATCATCATCTATTTGAACTGGCTTAGCTGATGCTGGTTCAATTACACCAGCCAAGACAGCACCAGCACCAATATGAGAATGCTTACCAACAAGGGCACGTCCACCCATTACAACTCCCATATCAATCATGGAACCTTCACCAATTTCACAACCAATATTTATAATGGCACCCATCATAACGACTGCATTATCAGCAATTTTTACTTGATCACGAATAACTGCACCTGGTTCAATTCGCGCATTTACATTCTTTAAATCTAATAAAGGCACTGCGGAATTACGGGCATTATTTTCAATTTCATAATCATCAACCAAATCGGATTGAATCAATGTTTCTACATCTTTCCAATCACCAAAAATAGTAGCTGTATGTTGTTCTTTAAAAACTTTAATTGAACTTGAAAAATCGATTTTGTCCATTTGACCACTAATATAAACTTTAACTGGAGTTTTCTTTTCTGCATTTCCAATATAATTAATAATTTCGTGTGCATCTAAATTTGCCATTTTTATGTCTCCTTTTATTTCAATTGATTATCTAGCGCATATAAATCTGTATAATTTTGACGTCGAGTGACTAATTGTGCTTTACCATTTTCCACAAAAACAATTGCTGGTTTAGGATTCAAATTATAATTAGATGCCATGGAATAACCATAAGCACCAGTATCCAACATTACAATTACATCCCCTGGTTTTGTTGCTGGTAATGGTTGATACTTAATTAAAACATCACCTGATTCACAATACTTACCAACCAGATGAACATGTTCAATTGAACTACGTAATGGATGATCAGCCATTGCTGCTTCATATTTAGCGTCATACAACATTGGTCTGATATTGTCACCCATACCACCATCAACTGAAACATATGATTTAATACCGGGAACATCTTTTCTAGAACCAATGCGATATAGATTATATCCAGCATTTCCAACAATTGAACGCCCTGGTTCAATCCAAATAGCTGGCATCTTTAAGCCTTTAGCTTTAGTTCTATCCTTAACAGTCTCAACAATTTTTTGAACAAAAGCTTCTGGCTTTAATGGATCATCTGCATCTGTATATTGAATGCCAAAGCCACCACCAACATTAATCACTTGAGCTTCATATCCATATTCTTGTTTCCATTCAGCTGCTAAATCAACTAGCTTACTAGCAGCCATCTCAAACCCCTTTAATTCAAAAACTTGTGAACCAATATGTGCATGAATACCTAACAAATGCATTGATTTATTGGCATGCACAATTTCAAAAGCTTTTTTAGCTTCACCAGATTCTAGGTCAAAGCCAAATTTACTATCAGTTTGACCAGTTTGAATAAATTCATGTGTATGTGCTGAAATTCCAGGTGTAATTCTTAACATAACATCACAATTAGTATTCATATCAGTCAACAATTGATTTAATAAGTCAATTTCATGAAAATTATCTAACATAATTACTCCAACATGATTTTCCAAAGCCATTCTTAATTCGTCTTTAGATTTATTATTACCATGAAAGCTAATTCTGCTTGCTGGAAAACCTGCATGTAATGCCATTGCTAATTCTCCACCCGAAACTACATCAATGTGACCTTGTTCTTGATTAACTAATTGATACATTGCAGTGTTCGCAAAAGCCTTACTAGCATAACAAACTGCATAATCAGTATTACTTTGTTCAAAAACAGCCTTAAATTTTCTGAATTGTGATCTAATCTTTCCAGTGTCATATACAACTAGTGGAGTCCCAAATTGATTTGCTAAATCAATGGCATCACACCCACCAATTTCTAAATGACCTGCTTCATTAATATTTTGCTTTGTTATTTGTTTCGTCATAATAAACATGCCCTTCTATCGAATGTATTCGTTCGATTTCGGCCAATTGAAAACAAAAAGGATTCCTTTGCATGAATGTGGTTACACTCGTACAAAAGAATCCAAATTTAATGTTCTTCTCATTTTCGGTTTCAATTGTCGAAAGCGCTCCACAAGAAATATTTTCTTGTGACAGTCCATGATCTATTAAATCATGTCCCAGCAAACAACTACCCACAAGTAGTCTTTGCTTCGGCAACCTTGCCTTTCAACAAACTTTAAAAATCATTGTAGTGACTGAGTTTATCTAATATTCTCGGTTGCGACCTCTTCGATTGATTACATAATAAAACTATTTACCCGCTTAAGTCAACTACTTTTTCTAACATATTTTTTATTTACTATATATACATTTTAAAAATGCATCCATCAAATAAATATGCTGCTTGTCTAATTTAATTTTAATGTTAAAATGCAAATTAATTAGAAAGATTAAATTGCGAGATGATATTAGATGACAAAGTTAATAAAATTTGGTGGTAGTTCACTAGCTAATGGTGATCAATATAAAAAAGTAATTAATATAATCAAAAAAGATAAAACACGACAAATCATCGTCTTATCAGCTCCTGGTAAAAGATTTGATGATGATATTAAAGTAACCGATTTATTAATTCAATATGCAAAAGCTGTGATTAATAAACAAGATTATAAAGATATCTTAAATAATATTATTGGACGATATAAAGATATTGCTGATACATATGATATTAGTGATGATGAATTTGCTCCAATTGTAAGTATTTTTAATAATCTACCTAAACAAAAATATCCTAATAACGAATATTTATTGGCGGCTTTTAAAGCACATGGTGAAAGAATGAACGCTAAATTAATGTCAATTGTGCTAAATCACTTAAACATTAAATCTAAGTTCGTAGATCCTAAAGAATTAGGCATTGTTGTTTCCAAAGATGATCCTAATGCTGCCGATGTGCTCAAAGAAACATATGAAAATTTGGGACACTTTGGTTATGGTAATGAAAAATTAGTTATTCCTGGTTTCTTTGGATATACTAAAGATGGGAATATGGCAACTTTTGCACGTGGTGGTTCAGATATCACTGGATCCATTATTGCAAACGGATTAAACATTCCTATGTATGAAAATTTCACTGATGTTAGTTCAATTTATTCTGCTAATCCAAAAATTATCAATCACCCTGCTCCAATTAAAAAGATGACTTATCGTGAAATGCGTGAACTTGCATATGCTGGTTTTTCCGTTTTTAATGATGAAGCTATTATCCCTGCAATTAAGGGGAATGTAACCATTAACGTTAAAAATACTAATATGCCAGATGAACCTGGAACATTAATTGTGCCAGAAGGTTCATTTCAACCTGAGCATCCTATTACCGGAGTGTCATCATCGAAACATTTTTCAGCACTTTATTTACACAAATACTTGCTAAATAAAGAAGTTGGAATAACTTTAAAATTACTGCAAATTTTTCAAAAATATAATATTTCATACGAACATATGCCATCTGGAATCGATGACTTAACCGTTATTTTTAATAAAGAAAGTTTAGACAAAATTACAATTAAAAGCTTATGTAAAGAAATTCAAGAAAGTATCAAACCTGATAAATTAAATTGGATTGACGATTATGCTATTATCATGGTGGTTGGTGAAGGTATGCGTGATGCTGCAACTACTATTAGTGACATTATTGATCCAATCACTAATGAAAACATCCCTATCCACATGATTAACCAAGGTGCTTCTCAAATTTCTATCATGATTGGGACTAGAGAAGCTAATGCTAATCAAGCTGTTAAAAGTATCTACAATGAATTCTTTGAATAAGGAGTAATTAATATGATTAATTTGTTTTATGTCCATGGTTCTGAAAACCATTTTTATATTTTAGATCAAACATTACTCAATAATAAGCTTAATGATAATGAACTAATAAAACTAACAAGATCAATAACTAGTGAAGATAATGATTTAAATCCGGCAGATGGCTTATTAGTTGTTGATGAATCAAGTCATCAAGATGCTTTAGCTCAAATGAGAGTAATCAATGCTGATGGTAGTGAAGCCTCAATGTGTGGTAATGGCTTAAGATGTGTAGCCAGATATTTAGCTAATAAATACCATAAAGATAGCTTTAAAGTAGAAACTAAATCAGCTGATTTGTTAGTAAACCGACATGCAGACTTGGCGCATAATGTTGCTGCTTTTAGTGTCGAAATATCACCGGTTTATTTTGATGGTAAATATTTTCCATTTAAAAATTTAAATACTACTAGCATTTTAAACACTGCATTACCACAATTAAGCGACCATCTGAGATTTACTGCAATTGCAGTTCCTAATCCACACCTAATTAGTTTTGTAGAAAATGATCATGATTTAAATGACACTTTAGGAGAGATTGGTAAAAAACTAAATGACCCTAACCCTTATTTTACTGACGGTGTTAATGTCAATTTTGCTAAAATATTAAGTCGCAATAAGTTATTTGTACATACTTATGAGCGTGGTGTCGGTTTTACAAATGCTTGTGGAACTGGAATGTCAGCAACTTCATTAGCATTTGCAATTAACTTCCCTAATTTAATAAATACCAAAGAACCTATTTATGTATATAATCCTGGTGGAATGGTCCAAACTAAAGTTCATAACACCTCCAATAATCAATGGATTGAATTAATTGGTAATGCCACTTTTGTTGGCAAATTATCAATTTCAGAAGAAAATTTACATGCTGCGAAAATCGATAATATTAACTTTACCGATACCGGTGAAGAATTAGATTATCAACAATTTGTTGATTCAATCAAATAAAAGAAGGCATTCACTCAAAGTGGATGCCTTTTTAGTTAATGCAAGTACATTTTATCTGATACAATATTAAATAAATAACTTAAGGGAGTGAAAATATGAAGCATAAAAAGATGCTTATTATTTTATCCGTAGCAATTGTTTCATTTTTAGGAACGGTTGATATGAGTATTGTAAATACTGCATTACCGCAAATTTCTAAAGATTTGAACGTGCCAATGAATCAAGCAGAATGGATTTCATCAGCATACTTAGTTCTAATATGTATGTCATTGATTCTTTTTGGTAAACTTGGTGACCAATTAAGTAAGGCTAAAATTTTTCAACTTGGCACTCTAGTTTTTACAATTAGTTCATTAGCTTGTGGAATTAGTACGAACCTAGTTGTCTTGTTAATTGCTCGTTGTCTACAAGGATTAGGTGCCTCCATGACTATGGCAACCAATTTAGGTATTATCACTGAATCAGTGCCATTTAGTTCACGTGGTAAAGCATTAGGTATTAATACCACAATTGGCCAATTAGGATACATCGCTGGTCCTGCAGTGGCCGGAATCATCTTGTCAGTGGCTAGTTGGAACTGGATCTTTTTATTCAATGTGCCAATTGGAATTGCAGCTTTTATCTTTGGTGAGTTTGTTTATAGCAAACCTGATAAAAGTAAACCTAAATTAAATATTGATTATTTAGGTTTTATAACATTAGCACTCGCTATTGGTCTATTCTTTGTGGCAATTTTTACCGGCCAAGAAATTGGTTTTAGTAATTTAGGAGTGATTATTGCATTCATTATTACTGCCATTTTGATTATTGGCTTTATTAGAATTGAGTTAAGGGTTTCAGAACCAATTTTAGATTTATCATTATTTAAAAATCCTGGTTTTACAATCAGTATTATTTCTTTAATGTTCATGTATATTATTATTTACTTTAATAACGTGTTATTGCCATTTTATATTCAAGATAATCTAAAATTTTCCCCTTCGCAAACTGGTTTCATGATGAGTGTTTTACCGGTTGTCAATGTCTTTACAGCTTATTTGGGTGGTGTGCTTTGTGATAAGTATGGTGCTGTTAAAATGTCATTTAGAGCATCCATTATCTTTGTGATTGCAGAAATCATCTTTGCAGTTGTTCAACCAACTTGGCCAATAGCAATTCTGTTATTTGGTTTTATGGTATTTGCTACAGCTAATGGATTATTCCAAAACAATCCAATGGTAATGGAAAACGCCAGCAAGGAACAACAAGGTGTTGCTGGATCAGTTCTCGCATTAAGTCGTAATATCGGCTTTACCGTTGGATTATCCCTATCAACATCGTTGTTATATACTGGAATGAGTTTTAAAGCTAATCGCTCAATCACGACTTATCCATTTGGACATGATGATTGGTTCTTATTTGGAATGCATTTTACTTACTGGATAGCTGCTTTAATTATGATGGCAGTTACAATAATGCTAGTTTGGTTAATGCACCATCATAAAAATGTAAAATAAAAGAGAAAACCACTACTAAAATTAATTAGTAGTGGTTTTTTATTAACCTAAGAAATGTCTTAATTTAGCCATTTTTTCAATTAAAATATTACGCACTTCTGCATCATCAATTCGAACTAAATCATTCGCTAATTTAGCATGTTCTACTTCATCTTCATTAGTTGGTCCAACAGTAATCCCAAAGATATCTTGAATGGCATCAACATCTTCTTTTACGCCTTGCCAATTATTATTTTGTTTAATTAATGAATCTAAAGCATCTGTACTAAAGTATTTTAATACATGTTTAAAATCATTTTTAATATTTGGATAGTATTGAGTTAAAGTTTTAAATTCTGTTTTATCTAATTTTTGCAAAATACGACCAGTTCCAAGCACTTCTGGTGGCACTCCAACTGAATATAATGATCCGGTAAATGTAATTGCACGGGGCATCTTATAACCATCAACGTCACGAGAATATCCAATAATTCCAACATGTTGGTGACGATCACGACGCTTTGGAAAGGCATCAAATACAGATTGTAAATCATTAATCAGTGGATCCAATGTTTTATGATATTCAGCTGCTGCCTTGTCAGCAACATCCAATAAAGTTTTTTGATCATCGTCATTAATAATCTTAAATGCATTATGTTGTAGTCCATCACGCAATTTAGCAATTGCTGGTTTAACGACCGATTCTAGTGGATAGTCATATCTAAATGCTGATTGAATGGTTGCTGTTTTCAATCCAGGGAATTCTTCTAGATAACGATCGACTAACTTAGGAGATAATCCACCTCTAAAAATAGTACTACCAGTACCAGCAATTGGATAAATATCAATTCCAGATTCAGTTGAAAATTCACCTAACTTGGTCAAGGCTAATTTATTTCCAATAATACTGTTTAAGAACCCATTTGATAGTGCTGAATCAGAACCAGCTAAAAATACACGCATATATTTTAAATCTTCACCAAAGTTTTTCTTATAAAGTTCTACATATTTTTGCAAAATTTTAGGTGCATTATATTGCGCTTCAAAGCTTTCAAATAATGGAATCATTCTTAGGCGATCAGTATTTTTGTGACCATTACCAAATTCTTGGTCTTTAAAATGAGCCAAACTAGAAAATTTTTCTTCCATTTTTAATAATTGCTCAGCAGTTCTAGCCATTGGTAAGATTGCTTCAAATAATGGGCGATTTTTAAAGTTCAAATCATCAGCAAAATCTTCAGCTAATAAAATGGTTGTCATGGCCTGCATGAGGCTATAGCCCTTTTCTTCCCAAATATTAGGTAATCTAAAAGTAAGAAACTTGTCATTACCTAATGGATGTTGCTTAAAGTATTCATAATGTTCTGAATATAATCGATCAATTACTGATGAATCAGCATGTTTACCTTCCCAATCCCACATGTATTCATCAGCATCCAAAACAGCATAATTTTGATATGCCTCATTAATTTCATTAAAAGCTGAAACAAATTGTTCACCATCTTTTTTAAAAAATGGAACATTAGCATTATCTGGGTGTTGAGTGCCCATAATGTTTGGTATTCTTCTATCCATAATATTTACCCCCAAATAGTCTAGTTTAAATATGCTTTCAGTCTTTTTAGTGCTTCATGAATAGTTTCATCAGATGCTGCATAGGAAAATCTAATATGCCCTTCACCACCAGGTCCAAATGCACTTCCTGGAATTACACCAACTTTAGCTTTTTGAGCTAAATCTAATGCAAATGCTTCATCATCTTGACCAAATTGATCTGGAATTTTGGCAAACATGTAAAAAGCACCTTTAGGTTGTGGCATATCAAAACCTAATTCAGTTAATCCTTTTTGCAAAATGTCACGACGTTTTTGATAAATTTTGGTCATTTCAACTGGATCTTGCATTCCATTTTTTAACGCCTCTGCTGCTGAAATTTGTGCAGAATTAGTAGTGGCTGTAACTAAAAATGCATGCACCATTGATAACTTCTTAATAATTGGACTAGGACCACAAATATAACCCACTCGATAGCCTGTCATAGCATGTGATTTTGACAATCCACTAATGTATAAAGTTTGTTCTGGTAATATTTCAGCAATTGAATAGTGTTTTACATCATAAGTAATATCGCTATAAATTTCATCAGAAACGACAAATAATTTACGTTCTTCAATAACATTAGCTAATTTTTGTAAATCATCCTTTGAATATTCCACTCCAGTTGGATTACCAGGATAGTTTAATAAAACAGCCTTAACCGATGAACCTTCTTTATCTAATGTTTCTTTTAATTTTTCTGGACTTAAAACAAAATCATTATCAGAAGTATCAACCTTAATAGGAGTTGCACCTAAAATCTTGATAATAGGAAAATACAAAGCAAATGTTGGTGTAGGAACAATTACTTTATCACCTTTATTTAAAATGGTTTGAAAAGCTGCATAAATTGCTTCAGTAGCTCCTACAGTGACAACAACTTCAGATTCAGCATCATAATTTAAATTATGCATTTTATTTAAATAATTAGAAATTGCATCTCTTAATTCTGGCTTACCACTTTGAGTGGAATAATGAGAATCATTATTCATGATGCTATCGGCACCCGCTTTTTTAACATGTTCAGGAGTATTTAAATCAGGTTCTCCAATTGTTAATTTAATAATTCCATCAATATTAGAAATCTTTTTATCAAAACTTCTAATTCCAGACGGCGCTAATGAATCTAAACTTTTATTGTATATATTGTTTAATGATGAAGCTAATTTTGGCATTACTTTTCCCCCTAAATTAACAAAAAGAGACCCTTGTTTTTTTCATAAAAACAACAGATCTCTTTTCAAAGAACAATTCACATTTTAATGTTAATAAAATCATAGTATAACTTATTAATAAAATCAACATTGTTTTATAACCATATTATAATCAATAATTTAGTTTTCATTAGTAAACCTTATTATATGGGCATTTTAAATAATCAAGCATCTCTTTTTTGGTTTGCCTAACTTTTTCTTTCAATATACAATATTTTATAAGGACTTTACAAGATTGTAATTTAATAATATAGTTATAATTGTTATTAATTAATAATCATTATAATCTAAAAAGGTGAATATTTAATGAAAAATAAAAAAAGTTTAGCTCAAAAAATAAACGTTATTAGAGCTAGTGTGATGGGTTCTAATGATGGCATCCTTTCAGTTGCTGGAATTGTCATCGGAGTTGCTGGAGCAACTACTAATACTTTTTCAATTTTCATTTCAGGAATTGCTGGAATGATTGCCGGGACTGTTTCAATGGCAATGGGTGAATATGTATCCGTTAATACCGAAAGTGATTCTCAAAAGCGAGCTGTTATGAATGAAAAATATGCTTTAAAAAATAACTATGATGAAGAATTTGATTTTGTCAAAAATAAATACATGCAAAGCGGTATTTCTGAAGCACTATCTAATAAAGCAACTAAAGAAATGATGAATAAAGATGCTTTAGTTACAACTGTTCGTGAAAAATATGGCTTTGTTGTTAACAATTTTACCAGTCCATATGATGCAGCAATTGCATCAATGATTTCATTTCCAATTGGATCCATACTACCATTATTAGCTATTTCATTATTTCCATCAGGAATCAATATTATTGCTACCTTTATTGCGGTAATCATTGCTCTTGCAATTACTGGATATATTGCAGCCATTCTAAGTCATGCTAATAAAATCAAGTCAATATTCAGGAATGTTACATCTGGAATGTTAACAATGATTGTTACATATTTGATTGGTTTATTAGTCGGAATGTTTAGTTAATAGGAGTAATTTAATATGAAAAACAAAAAACAAACTATGAACGAAAAATTAAATACCCTAAGAGCTGGTGTTTTAGGATCAAACGATGGAATCTTAACAGTTGTCGGAGTTTTATTCTCAGTTGCTGTTGCTACTCCTAATATATTTACTATTTTTATTGCTGGCCTTTCTGACTTATTAGCATGTGCTTTTTCAATGGCTTCTGGTGAATATGCATCAGTTAGTTCGCAAAGAGATGCTGAAAGTGCAGCTGTAAAAGTTGAACAAAAATTATTAGAAGAAGATATTGATAGTGAAATAAATGATGTTAAACAATACTATCTAAAAAGAGGCATTAGCGACGAAACCTCTACTAAAATCGCTAAAGAATTAATTGCTAAAAAACCATTGGACACGGTTGTTAATACCAAATATGGAATCCAACTAGGTCATTACATGAGTCCATGGAATGCCGCTTTTTCGTCATTAATTTCCGCAGCCTTAGGTGGTATTTTCCCATTACTAGCTATGAGTCTAACTAGTGGTATTTATCGTTGGCCATCAACAATAGCTGCTGTAATTTTATCAGTCGCTATCACCGGTTATCTAAGTGCTAAGTTAGGGAATGGATTAGCAAAAACTGCTATTATTCGTAATATAATTATTGGTATTTTGACTATGGCCATTCACTTTGCGCTTGGAAAATTAATGAATCAATTTTAATTAAAATCTAACATTGATTTTTTAGTTATTATCCCATAGAATTATTCTAATCGTTATATGATTTTAGGAGGATGTTCTATGGAGAAAGTTGAAAAGATTCAAATTTTAAAGAACATTGTAAATATGCCCACTGTTGATGATAATGAAAATGATGTCGCAAAATATATATCAGATACATTCCAAAAACACGGCATTAATAGCAAATTAATCATGCAATATCATGGTCGTAGTAATTTAATTGTTGAAATTGGTAATGGCGAACATCCTAAACTAGGCTTAAGTGGTCATTTAGATACTGTTCACCAAGGAGACGAACGCACTTGGCTATCGGATCCATTCAAAGCTAATATTAAGAATGGTCGCTTATATGGTCGTGGTGCTTCTGATATGAAATCAGGAATTGCACAAATGGTTATTTCAATGATTGAATTATATGAATCATCCTCTAAAATTAACGGTACCATTAGATTTATTGCCACTATTGGTGAAGAATTAAGCGCTGCTGGTGCAAAATATTTAACTGATAAAGGCTTCGCTGATGATTTAGATGCAATGATTATTGCTGAGCCTAGTGGTGTAAATCTTCATCGATTAAGAAAATATGTTAATAGTGATGGTGTGACTATTGCACCTGAAACACTAAAAGAATTATTAAAAACATCTTTCCTTTCAGATGCTAATGAACAACACTTTATAGTAAATGCTCATAAAGGATGGATGGCTTATCGAGTAACTGCCCATGGTAAAGCGGTTCACAGTTCAATGCCTCGGATGGGAATTAATGCTATTGATACTTTAATAAAATACTATTTAAAAGAAAAAGAATTTTATGCTGAATTAAAAGAATCAGATCCTGAATTAGGCAAAACTGTTTACTCCCCTGATATTTTTCGTGGTGGTAAACAAATTAATTCAGTTCCTGATTTAGCATATGAAATCGTTAAAGTTCGTACTATCCCACAAGTTGATAATGAAGAATTAACTAATCGACTTCAATGTATGATCGATAAAATGAATACAGAACCAGGAATTGATTTAGAATTAACAATTGAACATAGTGAAATGCCCGTAAAAAGTGATAATCACACTGGTTTAATTCAAATTTTACAGAATAATGCTAAAAACATTATGGATGAGCCAATGCCTCTACCAAAAATTGGTGTTTCACTAGGTACTGATGCATCAGAGTTTCGACGTCGTAATACAGAAATGGATGTCATTATCTTAGGTCCTGGAAATACAACTGCGCATAGTCCTAATGAATATGTAGATATGCCTAGTTACTTCAATATGATTGATTTACTCGAAAAAACGATTAAAGATTTTATGAAATAAAAGAACCACTAATCTAATTTATAGATTAGCAGTTCTTTTTTTATTATAGCAAAGTAAAACCTTGTGCATATAGTAATTCAAATAATAATTCAAATACATCCACAGCAATAAATATTCCGATCATTGTAAAGAAAGTTAATTTATTAGATTGTTGTTTTAATTTCAAAGTTTCCTTATCATACTGCCAAAGCTTTTTGATAAAATTAGTATTTTTAAACTCATTAATAATATAAATTGCTTCAATAACTATCAACGTCAAAATCATCCAATTGTTGGCAATTTGTGCATAAAAAATGCTTAAAATAAAAATTGTAAATATAATTGCAGTTAAACTATAACGAAGATTGAAACCAGTTGATTGTTTACCCTGATTATTCAGCTTCGCAATTAATGCCTTATCATTCAATGAAGTTGTAATATTTTTATACACTTGATTATTAAGTTTCCTGATTTTAGGATAAACTTCTAACAATCCAAACAATACTGCAGCTGCTAATACAAATAATAAAACAATGTAAACCATAGTATTCATAAATTTCACTTCACCTTCATATGTAATTTCATTTACATTATCACACTAATTTTATAAATAAAAAACTAATTAAGATGCTCATTGAACCATTCATATACATCATTTATTCTTGTGACCCTTAAATTTGGCAAACCATTTCTTGAAAAGCCATGAAATGATTGAGGGTATCTAATATAATCACTTTCAACATTGTTACGCTTAATATCTTGAAATAAGGCTTCACTTTGATTAACGGGACAACGCATATCCCACTCACCATGCTGAATTCTAGTAGGAGTATGAATATTATTAACATATTTTAGTGGAGAATGATTCCAATAAAAATTGAGCCCATCTTTATCATATAAATCTACTCCTAATTCATTTTTTGAAAAACGTACCCCAATATCAGAAGTTCCATAAAATGAGTGCCAATCAGTGATAGGTCTTTGAACAATAGCTGCTTTGAATTTATCAGTATGTGAAATAATCCAACTAGACATGAATCCTCCATAAGATCCACCAGCTATAAAAAGATTATTATGATCCAAATATTTAAATTTATTTAGCGCATAATCTAATCCAGTCATGATGTCTGCAAAATCTTCTTTTCCAACTCTACCAACAGATGCTTTTTCAAATGCTTGACCGTAACTACTAGAACCTCGCGGATTAATAAATAAAATTGCATATCCATGGTTAGCAAGAAATTGAAATTCATAGAAAAAGCTTTCACCATATGTTTCATGTGGTCCTCCGTGAATATATAAAATAGTAGGATATTTATCTCTTTTTTGATTAGGTAATAATAACCAACCATTTATATTAAACAAGTTATCTTGAGAAATAGTAGAAAATTTATATGAATTACAGAATTCGTGATTCAAAGTAAACTTTTCATTGGGATCATATATCAATTTTTGAACATTGCTATAAAAATCAAAAATAATTAATTGATTGGGCACTTTTTGAGCAGAAACACTTAATAACAATTTTTTATTATCTAATATACTAAAGTCATATATTTCTGTTTTATCATCATATATTTTTTGAACACTATTATTTTGGCCCAAATAAAGTTGACTTCGTCCATGATGCGTAGCATGAAAAATATATTGATGATTGTTTAACCACTTAATTCCTTGATTACTACGATTTTGTACAAAATCAGTTGCTAAGCCACCATTATAACTAGGTTCTATGTCACATAAATTTTTAGTCAAATTAATTAATTTCTTTTCATTTACATTAAATAGATAAAGATTAAAAGTATTACTACTGCCGTAGTTATTATAATTTCCCACTAATAATATATTCTTGCCATCTGGAGAATATATTGCCTCATTAAAATTACCATCAATAGTAGTTATTAATTCTTTATTCATATTAACTAAATTCATTTGGTAAATTTGAGAAATACTTTTTTCATTAGAAAAAACGCTTCTGCTAATTAAAATATTTGCGCCAATATCATCAACATCTAGAATTTTAAAATTTTGATATGTAGTTTTTAATAAATTTATTTTTCCTGTTTGAACATCTAATGCATATAAATAATAAAGTGTCTGATTATCTTTCCAACCAAAGCCATCAGCACGATTATCTAGTTTATTTATATACCTAGTTTTAGGAAATTTGGTTACAGAAAATTTAGGAACGGTAAACATCTTTGTAGTCTTAAAAAATAATTTCTTTTTATTTTTAGAACTAATCAAATTGCTTGCTGTATCACCAAAAGTAAGCTGCTTTTTGCGGTCACTGTTTAAAGACATTTTAATTAATTGCATTTTAGAATCAATATTAGCTAAATAATAAAGTGAATTATTTATTTTAATTGGATTAATACTAAAACTTTCTTTAGTACACTGCTCTACATTCAAATCTGCTTTTAAGCGAAATATTTTTGCAGTATATTCATTTTTAATTCTACTTATTCCATTTTTAACAAAAAATCCATCGCTATTTAATTGTGTTAATGAAAATAAATTGTAAATATCGTGAGAACTTATTTTTTGCATATAATTAACCTCTTAATTATTATCTTTGCGCCATTTTTCAGCAATTACTAACGAAGTAATTGGAATAGTTAAAATAACCCCTATTAATGAAAATAAAATGACAATTAATTGAGCATCAAAAACCTTATCATTCAAAATATCACCAAATGAATAATTTAAACTGTGAAACCAAACAAACAAAGACAAAGATCCCCCAAATAATCCAAAGAATAATGTATTTAAGGTAGTCCCAATAATTTGTTTTCCAACATAAATGCCATCAAATAATAATCTACTTGGTTTAATTTCTGGATGCTGTTCTTTAATCTCATCTAAACCAGATGCAATCGCCATAGTTGCTTCAGCAATTGCCCCTAGCGTGCTTAAAATGGCAGTTGCTATTTCAATTTTAACAAAATTAATACCAATTAAAATAGATAAGCCTTCTAAGTCATCACTATCTTCTAATCCGAATCCTTGAACTTGCGCCCAATGCTCAACTGGAATAATCAGTAAAACTAAAATAAATAAAACTAAAATTGAAGATAAGAAAGCTAATCCACTAATATTATCATCAGTTCCACTTAGAAAAATTGTCAAAGCTAGTACAATAACACCAGTTATAATGGTTACAATAATTGGTGGAAAATGAAAAGCAATCAAAACAATTGCGAAAAACAAAAAACCAAAGTTTAAAATTAAACTTAAAAATGATTGTAATCCTTGTTTGCCACCTACTAATAACATCAAAACAAATAAAACAATGCCTAATACAATAATTGCACTCATTTTTGATTCTCCTTAGAAAATAAACTAGTTAATGCACTAGCAACTGGAATTGCTAAAACAATCCCAATACCACTAATCAAGCTTTGTACCATTCCTAATGACATATTCATAGAAAAAGAGTAACCCCAACTATTACCGTTTTTTAAGAACAATAAGGTCATTGATAATGTTTCTCCCATAAAAATAAAGAACAATACATTAATTAGAGGCCCCATAATGGTTTTACCAATATTTCTGCCGGATAAAAATATTTGTTTTTTAGATATTTGTGGACGTTCCATTTTTAATGCAAATAAGGATGAAATAATATCAGTCGATTCATCCATGACAGCACCCAAAGAACCAATAATTGTTGATGCTAAAAACAATGGACGTGGCGGTTGGGTCACATATTGCATCGATTCATAAAAAATGCCCTTTTCATGAGTAAATTTAAAAACAATTAAACTTAGGATAATTGAAATAAAAGTACATATTATTGTTGATGCCAGTGTTACATACATTTGCCTATTATGGCCAATAATTACCAATAATGTAATAGCTGAAAAGACGGCAGCTAAAACACTAAAAATAAGTAACACATTATTTCCATTATTAAAACCATCTAAATATATAGCCAACATAAATAAAATAGTATTGATAATAATGCTGCCAACAGCAGTAATCCCAGAAAATTTTAGAAAAATACATAGCAATGCAATTGCTAAATACATTAAGAATATAACAGGTACATCCCGCTTATAATCTTTAATTGTGGCATTTAATCCGCCAGATTTATGTAATATGATAAAAGCTTTTTGTCCAGGATAATACTTATGATCCATCGCTCTAGAAATAGTATAACTGTTATTAATAGAAATCTTTTTGCCTTTATAATGACCGTTTGTAATATGTCCTGTTAATTTTTGTTGATAAGTATAATCAGTATTTTGGAAACTGTCTTTACTCTTGTTAGTACTAATCTTCTTAACCGTTTCTACTTTAAAAATTGGTTTTTGATATAAGAAATCATCATGGTTAGCAAATGTAATTAGTAATATTCCACCTAATAAGAATGCTAAGATCATTTTAATGGACAACTTATTTAAAAATTTAGCCATGCACTTTTCATCTCATTTTTTGTAATTTGTACTACAATGTAGCATAGATAAAATAATTTTAACATAGTTAAAATAAATTACTAATAAAGTGCATAACTTTAAGCTATAAAAGCATTTTATCCCGTCAAATCAACTTTTCAAAATAGTATAAGATTTGACATAACTGTTACTTTCTTGTAATAATGTTATTTATGCGTTTACACTTATTATAGTATCTATAATTTTTAAGGAGGAATTTTATGACCAAAAAAGTTGAAGTTAAACACCTAACTAAAATTTTCGGTCATCATGCTGGTCGTGCAAAAGAAATGATCAGTGATGGTAAGTCCAAAGATGAAATATTGGCAAAGACTAATAGTGTTGTTGGTGTTCATGACGCCAACTTCGATGTTAATGAAAATGAAATCTTTGTTATTATGGGACTATCCGGAAGTGGTAAGTCTACATTAATCAGAATGTTAAACCGTTTATATGAACCAACTAGTGGTGAAATCATCCTAGATGGACAAAACGTTACTAATTTTGATAAAAAGCAATTACGTGAATTTAGACGTAAAAAGATGAGTATGGTTTTCCAAAACTTTGCATTATTCCCTAACCGTACAATTTTAGGTAATACAGCTTATGGTTTGGAAATTCAAGGCGTTGATAAAGCTACTCGTGATAAAAAGGCTCATGAATGTTTAGAATTAGTTGGCCTTCACGGATACGATGATCGTTATCCTAACGAATTATCAGGTGGTCAACAA
This sequence comes from Apilactobacillus micheneri, assembly GCF_006493595.1. Taxonomy (NCBI): domain Bacteria; kingdom Bacillati; phylum Bacillota; class Bacilli; order Lactobacillales; family Lactobacillaceae; genus Apilactobacillus; species Apilactobacillus micheneri. The sequence continues at coordinate 182,289 of NZ_QUBI01000001.1, forward strand.
CAACGTGTTGGATTAGCTCGTGGATTAGCTAATGATCCTGAAATTCTATTAATGGATGAAGCTTTCTCTGCTCTTGATCCACTTAACAGAAAAGAAATGCAAGATGAATTACTTGAACTACAAGCACATCTAAAGAAAACAATTATCTTTATTTCACATGATTTAAATGAAGCTTTACGTATTGGTGATCGCATTATGATTATGCGTGATGGTGAAATTGTTCAAATCGGTGGACCAGAAGATATATTACAACATCCTAAGAATGAATATGTTGAAAAATTCATTGAAGGTGTTGATCGTACTAAGATTCTTACTGCTAGCCGTGTTATGATTCGTCCAAATGTTGTAAACATTGAAAAAGACGGACCAAGAACTGCATTAAGATTAATGCAACATAATGAAGTTTCAAGTGTGTTCGTTGTTGATTCACAACATCATTTCAAGGGATTAGTTGATGCTAAAGAAGTTATTAACCTAATTGAAAATGATAAACGTGATCTTAGTGAAATCTTAAATACTAGCATCCCAACGACCTCTCCTGATACTCCTATTAAATCAATTTTAACTGACATTTCTAAGACTTCTGTTCCATTCTCAGTTGTTGATAATGAAGGTCGTTTATTAGGAATTATTCTTAGAAGTTCTGTTCTTGAAGCAATTTCTGGAAGTGAGGTTGAAAATGATGGCTAATTTATTCGCATTAAATATGACACAAATTCCTTTGGCAGATTGGATTAACAAGTTCGTTAACTGGTTAACACAATTTGTTGGATTTTTTAATGGTATTACCAATTTTATTGGTGGAATTGTTAATGGTTTCCAAGCTATTTTTGATATTTTACCAATTTGGTTATTTATTGTTATTGTTCTTGGTATTACTTACTGGGCTCTACATGATAGTAAACACTGGGGATTAATGTTATTTGAACTATTAGGTTTATTATTAATTGCTAACCAAGGATACTGGCGTGATATGACTCAAACTTTAACTTTAGTTTTAACTTCTAGTTTGATAATTGTAATTATCGGTATTCCTCTTGGTATCTGGATGGCTAAAAGTCATACTGTTCATTTGATTGTTAAACCAATCTTAGACTTTATGCAAACTATGCCTGCCTTCGTTTACTTAATTCCTGCCGTATCACTATTTGGTATTGGAATGGTTCCAGGTGTTATTGCTTCAGTTATTTTCTCACTACCTCCAGTAGTTAGAATGACTGACTTAGGTATTCAACAAGTTCCTGCTGATTTAGTTGAAGCTGCTGATTCATTTGGTTCAACTAGTTGGCAAAAACTAATGAAAGTTGAATTACCAATTGCGAAGAGCACATTAATGTCTGGTGTAAACCAAGGTATGATGTTAGCTCTATCAATGGTTGTTATTGCTTCTATGATTGGTGCTACTGGTCTAGGTGCTCAAGTTTACTTCGCTGTTGGTAGAAATAATGCTGGTTCAGGATTTGCTGCTGGTATTGCTATTGTTATCTTAGCAATCATCTTAGACCGTATTACCCAAGCATTTAACAAAAATAAAAAGAGTTCAGACTAATTAAGGAGGATTATAATGAGAAAGAGACTTAAATTTGTTCTTGGAACTTTATCAATGTTTCTTCTTGCTACAGTATTAACTGCTTGCAGTAGTGCTACTTCACCTTATAATTCTCATAAGAAGTTAGGACCTCAAATCAATTACACAGTTACTGGAATTGATGCTGGTGCTGGTATTATGGCTTCTACTCAAAATGCTTTAAAGGAATATCCTTTAGCAAAAAATAATTGGCAATTACAAACAAGTTCTACTGCTGCTATGACAAGTACTTTAAGCAAAGCAATCAAATATAAGCAACCGATTGTTGTAACTGGTTGGCAACCACATTGGATGTTCAAAAAATTCCCTATTAAATTCTTAAAAGATCCTAAGAATGTATATGGTAAAGCTGAACAAATCCATACCATTGCAAGAATTGGCTTGAAGAAAGATAATCCTGGTGCTTATCAACTTCTAAAACAATTCCATTGGACTCCTGCTCAAATGTCTGATGTTATGTTAAAGACAAATGCTGGAGTTGATCCTAAAAAGGCTGCTGATGATTTCATTAAGAATAATCCAAAATTAGTGGCTGAATGGACTAAAGGTGTTCCAAAGGGAAATGGTAAGCCAATTAAATTATCTTACGTAGCATGGGATTCTGAAATCGCATCTACTAATGTTATGGCTGAACTATTAAATCATTTAGGCTACAAGGCAAATATCCAAGCTCTAGAAATGCAACCAATGTTTGCATCAATTGCAACTAATGCTGCTGATGCTTCACTAGCTGCTTGGTTACCAAACACTGCTGGTCTTTACATGAAACAATATAAAGGCAAGATTGATGATGTTGGTACTAACCTAAATGGTGCTAAAGTTGGTTTGGCTGTTCCAAAATATATGAAGAATATCAATTCAATTGATGATTTAATCAATAAATAAAATTAAAAACCATTCACATAGCTTGTGAATGGTTTTTTTGTATATTATAGTTTTATATAGATTGTATTTATAAAACGAGGTGTTCTAATGAATAATAATGAAATTAGCGATTCAAAAATTAGAGACAATTTTTATGACGCTGTAAACGGTGAATGGATTAAAAATGCTACCATTCCTAGTGATCATTCATCTACTGGTGGCTTTATGGACTTAGTAGACAATATCGATAAAACATTAATGAATGATTTTGAAGACATAAAATCAGGTAAAATTAAGCCTCAAAATAATGATATGGTTGAATTTAAAAAACTATACGAATTAGCTACTGATTTTGATAAACGTGAACAAGATGGTGCAAAACCTGTTCAACCTATTTTAGAAAAGATTGAAAATATTAAATCATTTGATGATTTAAATAAGCAATTAGCAAACTGGACTTTAGATGGTCTGCCCCTTCCATTCGATTTTGGTATTGAAGCTGACATGAAAAATGCTAAGTATAATGCTTTATATGCAAGTGGAGCTGGCACCTTCTTACCAGATAAAACTTACTATGATAAAGAAAATTCCGCTGGTGCCAAATTAATGCCAGTATTTAAGGATATGTCTAAGCAATTACTAGTCATGGCTGGATATAATGAAGTTCAAGCTAAAAATATTGTGGATTCTGCTGAAGAGTTTGACCGCTTAATTGCACCAAACATTAAATCAGCCGAAGAAAGTGCTGATTTTACAAAAATGTATAATCCTATGTCATTTGATTCTTTATCAAATAAAGTAGATAAATTTGATTTAAATAGCTATGTAAAAGGATTAATTGGACAAATCCCCGATCAAGTAATTGTATCAGAACCTGAATATTTTGATGCATTTAACAAAATTGTAAATGATGATACTTTTGCAATGATGAAAAACTGGATGTTAGTTAAAACAATTAACGCTTCCACTGGTCTTTTAACTGAAGAATTTAGGCAAGTTGGTGGCGAATTCTCCAGAACATTATCTGGCAAGAAAGCAGCCGTTAAGAAAGAAAAAGCTGCTTATTACCTTGCATCTGGAACTTTTAATCAAGTAATTGGTGATTACTATGGTCATAAATACTTCGGTGAAAAAGCTAAACAAAATGTTCATGACATGGTTGTTAAAATGATCAATGTTTATGAAAAACGTTTAGACAAGAACACTTGGTTAAGTGAAGATACTAAAAAGATGGCAATTAAGAAATTAAATGCACTACAAATTCATGTTGGTTATCCAGATAAAATTAATCCACTATTTGATACTTTCAAAGTTAATGGTAAAGATGAAAATGGTGATTTATTTACTAATATTCATAACATTGGCAAGCTAGTTATTAAAGATGAATTTAGTAAATGGAATAAACCTGTCGATAAAAGCTTATGGGATATGAGTGCTAACACTGTTAATGCTTATTATTCACCATTAGAAAATGTAATCGTCTTCCCTGCTGCTATTTTACAAGCACCTTTCTATAGTCTAAAACAATCATCTAGTGAAAACTTCGGTGGTATCGGTGCCGTCATTGCTCATGAAATTTCACATGCTTTTGATAATAATGGATGTCAATTTGATGAAGATGGTAATCTAAATAATTGGTGGACTAAAGAAGACCATGAGCACTTTGATAAATTAGCTCAAAGCATGATTAAGGAATTCGATGGTCTTCCATTTGCCGGCCAAAAAGTTAATGGTAAACTTACAGTTTCTGAAAACATTGCTGATGGTGGTGGCTTAAGTTGTGCGGAAGAAGCAGCTAAAGGTGAAGAAGATTGTAATTTACGTGATTTCTTCATTAATTGGGCTAAAATTTGGCGTACTAAGTCAACTGAACAATTTAAACAATTATTATTATCAATTGACGTGCACGCTCCTTCTGAACTAAGAGCTCAAGTTCAAGTTAAGAACTTGGCTGATTTCTATACTACGTTTGATGTTAAACCTGATGATGGTATGTATATGAAACCTGAAGATCGAGTAAATATTTGGTAATATAAATAAAAATGAGCTAGCTTTAAAAAGTTAGCTCATTTTTATTTACTTTTCACTTTCCTTTACTTTTTCTTTAAAAATCTCATCTAAAGTTGGATAATGTTGATTAAAAACTGGTATATAACCATTTTTAGTTACTTCATCAAAAATATATTTTCCAAAGCTCACATCATTTAATGTAAGTTGTGCAGAATTTTCACCAGTAATTTCTAAGTTTTTAATTCCATTCATACCTTTAAATCTTTGTAGATTATTATATCCAACAATATCTAATTTAGATCTACCAAATTGATTATATATGTCGTTTAGAGTACCTTTTAAAACAGTTTTTCCATGGCTTAACATAACAACATAATCAGATAACTTTTCAACGTTTTCCATATTATGAGTAGAAAAGATAATCATTGTTCCTGACTTTTTAGCTTCCAAAACTGCTTTAATTAATAGATCAGCATTAACTGGATCCAATCCTGAAAATGGTTCATCCAATATTAACAAATCTGGATTAAACATTAAACAAGCAATTAACTGCACTTTTTGTGCATTTCCTTTAGAAAGACTTTCTACTTTGTCTTCAATATCGCCAACTACATTTAATTTTTTCATCCATATTTTTAATCTTTTTAAAGCTTCATCACGTTTCATTCCGTGTAAAGAAGCAAAATATAGCATTTGACTTTTAATACTTTCTTTTAAGTATAAGCCACGTTCTTCTGGCATATAACCTATATTTAAATTATTTTCTCTTGTAACTGTACCATTACTGGGTTTGATAAAGCCTAGTAATATATGAAAAGTCGTAGACTTACCTGCTCCATTCTGACCAATTAAGCTTAATATTTCTCCTTTGTGTAATTGAAATGATAGATTATTAACGGCCTGAAATCCATCATAGTTTTTTGATACATTTTTAAATTCAATCAATGTAGACACCTCAAAATAATTATCTAAATTTAAATCCTTCTATAAAAATATTTTTCTTTTTGTTGGATAATAATCCATATTTAAAAACATGAATTGACTTAATATATAGTATATAAATAATAATAAGTTGAATAATTAATGTTGAATATGCAAATAAATATGAAATATTTCCTGAAGCCATCAAAGGTGGTGTAAGCATTGATCCAACCGGAGGCCACATACATATTATATAAAGAATCCAAACCATACTATAATCAAAGGATCCAAGAGAATTATAAAATAAAGATAAGCAAAAGAATTCTAATAAGAAAAACATCGGAGGAATTGTAGCTGAACTAATTTGGCTAGTATCGGTTATAAAACATGCAAATTGTACTGTAATTGCTAAAAACATATATAAAGAAACAAACAATGCTAATATTGAATATACTATTAGTCCTATTTTTACATGACCTATGAATATAAATAAAAAGTTATTATGCATTATTTTACTTAAACAAAATATGAATATTATATAAAAAATAATTTGGCAAGATAGTAACATGTATATTCCTAACATTTTACCGTTAATTTGTTCTTTTGCATCTACAATTGACATTAACATTTCAGACAACTTAGATGTTTTATCTCTTGCAACAGAATTAGCCATCATTCCTACATATATTAAACAAAATAGAAAATTCAAGACTGGGATAGAAAGTCCCCAAACCATATTTATAAAATCGGAATTATGAAAATCAACTGTTAAATTAACATACCTAAATAATGCTGTAATAATAATTAATGGTATAAAGACAAGCATCCAATAAGAAAAACTATTAATTTGATTGAAAAATTCATGTCTAGCAACTGCAAGTAGTTGTTTCATTTTAAAGTTCAAAAATATCACTTCCATTTAATTTTTATTTAAATAAATGATTTTTATGTTCTTTATTAAAGAATCTAGCAAAAATATATACCTCTATCAATTGAATAATAGTTGATACAACTAATAAATAAATATTATAATTGTTAAATAATAATACTCTAGCACTAAATAATTGCGATAAGATTGGTAAAAATATAGAAATAATACTCAAACTTTTATCATAAAAATGAAAAACTATAAAAGCAGATATACCTATATATAAATAAATAGGAAATAAAGCGTATAAAATTTTTTTCTTGTTTTTAACAAAAATAATAATCAAAGAAGCAAATAAAACGGTCCATATAATTCCTAGTATCATTAGAATAAATAATTGGATTAATGTTATTGTACCTATATATGTATATATTTTTGAAAAAATTATTTTAATTTCATTTTCATTAAAAATAGTGACTAAAAGTAAGACAAAATAAGTTAATAAAGTAAAAAGCACTAAATTAATAACACCTAAAATTTTACCGAATATAATATTCTTAGTATTACTAATAGAATATAAATATTCATTAATTTTTGACGAACGATCATCAATTAATTCATTACTAATGATAGGAGCAAAAAACATGGCAATAAATAATGTTAAAGATACCATTATAGTTAATAAACTAAGTTTAATATTATAACTATTGATATCATTTTTATTTAACAAAAGCATTGTAAATAAAAAAATAGAAGTAGATATTGGTAGAGTAAACCAAATCCAATAAGACGTTTTTTTGATATTAGTCTTAAAAGTAAATTTAGCAACTGAATTTAAATTATGTAAGTTCATATTAATACCATCCTATGTCTAATTATTATTAGACTAAAACTAATAAAAGTATAAGTCAATACAAAAAAAGGCTTCTTAAAAGTTATTTAAGAAGCCTTTTAATAAAAACATTTATTTTGCTTTCTTAGTATTTCTCAACATCAAAGCCATTATTAATCCAATAATTTCAATTATAAAGAATGTAATGAAAACAACATGATAACCACTTTGTTGTGCTAACGCATGACTCATTCCACTAGATATATTATTAGTCATGACATTTGATAATATCAAGGTTGCAACTAACACTCCAGTAGATCCTAAGATTTGTCTAAAGGTACTAACCACAGCAGTTCCATCTGAAATAAATTCATTAGGTAGTGAATTAGCTCCCATCGTTACCGCTGGCATCATAACAAAAGCATTTCCACCTTCAATTAAAGCTGCAAGAATCATCATTGGCACTAAACTAATTGTGGCACCAACAATGCTTAATGTTCCCCAACCGATTAGGATCATTATCATTCCAATTAACATTACACGTTTAAAACCAATTTTATCAGCTAATTTACCAGTAATTGGATTTAATAAACTTAGTAAAATTGCTCCTGGTGCTAATGCTAAACCAGAAATGGTCTTAGAAACACCTAGAACATTTTGATAATATAATGGAAAAATAACCGTAACTACAATTAAGGCAATATAAGAAGCTCCAGTTAATCCAATTGATAAATCATAATTAAAACTTTTTAATACTCTTAATTGTAATAATGGTTGTTTAATTTTGAATTGTCTAAATACAAATACAACAATCATTAAAATACTTACAATCAATATAATCAAAGCGAGTGTTAAATCAATATTAGCCTTCCCAATCATATTAACTACATACAAGATTCCAATTAGTCCGAATGACATAATAACTGATGTAATATCTAAATGACTTTCTTTTTGAGGCATAACATCTTTGATTGCATATAAGGAAATAATAAATAGTATACTGATAATCACCATAAATACTATAAATAAACCTTTCCATGCAGAAAAATGTAGAACAATTGCTGAAAGAATAGGTCCACAAGCAAGTGCAGAACCCATAATCAATCCAGCATATCCCATTGTAGAACCACGTTTTTCTTCAGGCGTGATATACAATAGAACTGATTGATAAGAAGGAAATAAAATTCCAACTGCCACTGCTTCTAATGCACGCCCTAACATCATAATAGCGAAATTAGGTGCAAGGACAACAATTAAAGTTCCCACATCAAAAATTGCCAGTATCATTAAAAATAATTGCTTAAACTTTATATTATTTAATAACCAAGGGCTAACTGGCATCATGACACACATAATTAACATAAAACCAGTAGTTAACCATTGGACTGTTGAGGCATCGATACCGAAAAATTGCATTAAAGTTGGATAAGCTGTTGAAATAGACGATTGACTAATCGACATTGTAAAACTACCCAACAACATAACAAAAACAAAAAGGACTCGGTTATATGGCTTACCATTTAAATCATAATTTTTCACAAATTTCACCTTCTAGTTTAGAATGTTTATAATTTAATAACAATATCAATTCTATACCAAAAATGAAATAAGTAAAATATATTGTTTTTTAATTTTGATCAAACAAGAAACGAGCAATAATATGATCAACAACAATGTTATTATGAAGTTTTGAATGTTGACCGTTAGCACCATATATGGGAATTTCTTGATAATCCTTTACTCTTTTAGAAATTAAATATTTCATTGACCTAGCAGATGAAGTTGAAACAATTCCATCAGAATTGGTATTACTATTATCATTTCCGTAAACATTTAAAATTTGAACATTAGTAGGAAAATCTTTGCAGTCATTCAATAATGATGTATAAGCTGGATACCATTTGTTAGCTGGATACATAATGCTTGGCTTACCACTACTATTAATATAGTTAGTATTTGGTCGATCATTAATTGTTAATAAACCATCATACGGACCTGCAATTGATACAAACTTTTGTAGTTTTGGCATATCACTATCCTTATTATGCTTTGCAACATTTTCAAGAATCGATACTGCACCTGTTGAGTGACCTACAGCATTGTAAACATTAAATCCATAATGACCTTTTAGTCTTTTTAAGATTTCATGAAGCCATTTGGTTTGTTGTTTGACCGGTGTAAATTTTTTCTTAAATATCACTTGAATAAGTGGTTTACTAGTTTTTAAATTTAAATTTCCTTTATAATTAATGGTTCCATCTTTTTCTACAAAAACAGCTAATGCTCTATGTCCACCATCACGACTAGCTATTTTAGTTAAATGCGATGTAGATTTAGTGGAGCCACGCATCCCATGAACATAAAGTGTTGGAACATTATCTCCGCTAGAAGATCCACTATTTTTGCTATTATTTATAATATGATCACTGCGAATTGCGAAAAATATCGCAAAAAAAGCGACAATAATTGTAATAATTATTAATATAACATTGGTTCTTGCTGTTTTACTCAAGAAAAAACTCCTCCTTTGTTCCTGCTATCTATAATACTAGAAAACGACAAAAAATACATTAATTATTATAATTAGCCAAATCATCTAAATTGTAGTAGATTAGAGATATAGATTCATTATTCAATATCAAAGGAGAAATTATTTTGATTACATTAAAATCACCAAGAGAAATTGAAATGATGGCTAAATCAGGTGCTGTTTTAGCTGGTGTCCACAAAGGACTAAGAAAAATGATCAAACCAGGTTTAGATACTTGGGAAATCGAAGAATTTGCTAACAAATACATTACTGAACATGGTGCAACTCCATCCGAAAAAGGATTTGATGGATACAAGTTTGCTACTTGTGTTTCAATCAATGATGAAGTAGCCCATGGGATTCCACGAAAAGGTCTTCTATTAAAGGAAGGAGACGTCTTAAAAGTTGACATGACTGTTAACAAAGATGGATTTGAAAGTGATTCATGTTGGACATACAAAGTTGGTAAAATGTCAGCTGAAGATGAAAAGCTAATGCAAGTTTGTCATGATGCATTATATCGTGGTATTGACCAAGCTGTTATTGGTAATCGTTTAGGGGATATTGGTTTTGCTTGTCAAGATTATATTGAAAATCAAAACCATATGGGTGATGTTCGTGAATTAATTGGCCATGGTATTCAACCTACTATGCATGAAAAGCCAAACGTCCCAGCCTATGGTGAAAAAGGACAAGGCCTTCGTCTAAAAGAAGGAATGACTATTACTATTGAACCTATGGTAAACTTAGGTACTTGGGAAATTACTGATCGTTATGATAAAAAAGATGATTGGACATACTATGTTTCAGCTGATGGTACTAACTCAGCACAATATGAACATACTATTGCAATTACAAAAGATGGTCCTAAGATATTAACATCACAAGATGATGATATTGATGAAAAATATAAATTAAACTTTTAATATAAAAAATAACCACTAACAATTGTTAGTGGTTATTTTATTTTATAGTCCATTTACACAATGATCAGGTTTTTCACCATTTAGAACTTTATTAATTTCACTAACATCCATGTTAGCAATTTTAGTAAATGATTCAATAGAGTTACTTGCACTATGTGGGGTCAAAAAGACATTGTCTAATTTTCTTAATTCACTATTCATTGGAAGCGGTTCTTGTTCATAAACGTCTAAACCAGCACCAGCAATTTCACCGTCTTTTAAAGCATTGATTAAATCAGTTTGGTTAATAACTGCCCCCCGAGCAAAATTTATAATATATGCTGAATTTTTCATCATCTTAAAGGAATTTTTATTAATTGAGCCAATAGTTCCTTTAACTGCTGGAAGATGTAATGATACAAAATCTGATTGTTTAAGTAAATCATCCCATTCCACAAGTGTTCCATATTGAGATTCTTTTTTGGTACGATTCCAAATCAAAATATTGACACCAAAACTAGAGAGTAATTTGGCCACATACTTACCAATATTACCATAACCAATAATTCCAACAGTTTTTCCTCTTAAATCACTTGAAGGATTGTCAAAAGCATATGCATTATCGCCATTGCGCATATGTTGAGATACATTATATAAATTTTTTGACATTAACAGCATATCAGTTACGGCGTTTTCGGCAACTGATACTTCATTTCCAGCTGGTGTATTAGTTACATATATTCCTCTTTTATTAGTATAATCCAAATCAACATTATTATAGCCCACTCCAAAACGAGAAATAATTTTCAAATTAGGCATTTGATCCAAAATCTTCTTAGATAAAGGAGAAGTATTAATCACAATTCCAGAAGCATCTTTATGTTCTAAGATTGCATTTTCATTCTCACTAACCAATGAAATTACTTCAAAACCTTTTGTTTCTAGTGATGGTCTTAAATAGTTTTCAAATTCTTTAGGAACAATAACTTTTTTCGTCATTTTAATACCTCCGATATTTATATAGTATATAAATACTATCATAAAAAGAAAAGAATCACTTATTAAATTACTTAATAAATGATTCTTATTATGTTTATTTAGATTTTTTATTAATTGTATTTTTAGGCCATAAAATTAATTTACCTTTAATGGCACTCTTTCTTTCAGCAGTAGCTTTCTTTTTACGACGTCTACGATTTATATATCTTTTAGTACTAATGATTGATTTGTCTTCACGAATCATTTTAAAGACAGAAATGATAATTAAAATACAAACAAACATTAGTGGAAAACCAGCCAATGTACAGAATGTTTGCACTGTTTCAAATCCACCAACTAGTACCAAACTAAATGAGAAGATAATAAAAACAACTACCCAAGTCATTCTATTAAATTGGCTAGGTTCTTGGCCCGGTTTTAACGGTATACTAGTAAAAGATGAAAGAACAAACGCTGATGAAGAAATTGTAGTTGCCAAAAAGACGAAACAAGACAAGAAATAAATGGCAAACATTAGATATTTCATCGGTAAAGTCCCAACAACCGCTGAAATGACAGCAGCTTGGCCTTGTGTATTCAAAATATGAACTAAATCAATTACTCCATTTTTTTGTAACCATAAGGAATAACCACCTAAGACAGCATAAAAACTCATGCAACCTAAAGCACCATAAGTGAGCATCCCTACTAAAACTTGACGAATAGTACGTCCACGAGAAATTTTAGCAATGAATAGTCCCATGAAAGGCATGTAAGATAACCACCAACCCCAATAGAAGATGGTTTCTTGTTGCTCAATACTTGGATGACCATTAGGAACTGTATTCAAACTCATTGGAATGAATTTTTGAATCAGAACTCCGACACTATTAGTTTCAGAATTTAAGATGTAAACAGTTGGTCCTAAGATCAATACAATTGCTAAGAAAGTAATTGCCGTCCAAATATGTGCATTACTTAATTTATCAATTCCACCATTAAGTCCCTTAAATACAGCAACAGAGAAAATAACAAATAGAACTAAGAATAACCCTATTTTCATGGCCAAATTATCTGGTAAGCCGGTTAAAGAACTTAATACATTAGAAATTATGGGAATTTCCATTCCAACAGAAGCTCCAACACCACCCATAATTCCAAATACAACCAAAATGTTTACAACTTTTTTAGTAATACTTTTCCAAAGTGAATCACCATCCAAAATGGTAATGGCATCACTCAAAGATTGAATTCTTCTTTTTTTATTGTACATCATATAACCAATAGCAACTGTAGGAGCTCCAAACATTAACCATGCCATAGGTCCCCAGTCATATTGACCATACATATGTGCTAAATTATACGCAGTTTCAGAAAATGGTTTAACACTACCTTCAGGACTTTGAACATATCTTAAAGGATCAACCATACTCAACATTAAGATACTTGCATCAATTGCTGTCGCAAAGACCATACTTCCCCACTGGAAGTTACTATATGCGGGCTTTTCATCAATTTCACCTAAACGAATATTTCCATACTTGGAAAAAATAAGATAAGCAAAGAAAATAAAATTAATTATGTAAATCCACATATAACCCCATCCCATGTTACCAGTAACACAGTTTAGAATTGTTTGCAACACTCCCTGTAGTGAAGATCCACCAATCATTAGAAAAATGGAAACTGCAAAGAATAAAATTACAGTAGGAATAAAGACCAATTTGTCAATATTTTTACTTTTAAAAATAGTAATCCTCCTCATGATATTCATGATATTTATAAACCCATTTTACACAAAAAGCTGCCAAAAAGTGATTCGAAATGACGAATAACTATTTGCACAGCTTTGCTAGGGTTATACAAAATAAGTTGATTTTATATTTACATATCAATTACATTATACACAAATAAGAAAATATGTAAAATGCTTTAGGTAAGGGTTTTATAGTTTATTTTACTGTTTTAATTACACGTGCGGGATTACCTACTAAAACAACATTATCGCCAAAAGATTTAGTAACCACTGATCCTGCTCCTACAACGACATTCTCCCCTAATGTAACTCCTGGTAATACAGTGACATGACCACCAAACCAACAATTATTTCCAATTGTGATTGGTTTTCCTGATTCGACGTCAGCTTTCCTTTGATCTGGATCAATGGGATGTACTGGTGTATATAAACCAACATCAGGACCAAAGTAACAATTATCTCCAATTGTAATTGGACAAGTATCCAATAATGTTAAATGATAATTACCATAAAAGGAGTCTCCAATATGAATGTTATATCCATAGTCAAATTCTAGACCATCTTCAATCCATAATTTTTTACCGCTATCACCTAATAATTGAGCAATAAGTTCGTTTTGTTTTGCATTATCATCAATTTTAGAAATTGATTTTAATTGTTTACGAATAAAACGGCGACGAGATTGTAATTCTTCGTCAAATTGTTCATAAGGTTCACCATCAGTCATCTTTTGTCGTTCAGTTTTCATTAAAGGTCCCACTTTCATATATTTAAAATTAATTATATCACAATAATATAGTTAACTAAAAAATCCCATTTTTTTCAAATTTTCTTCTATATTATTAACAGACTTTTCCTTATCAATATACTTATCTGTATTTTTACTTTTATCTTTCAATTTTACGGAATTTGAAGATTTAGTTTCATCTTTTTTAGTTAATCGTTTTAAATCTGTCTTTTTGCCATTTTCTAAATCATCCATTGTTTTATTTAATAAATGGTCAACAAAGTTATTGCCTTCATCTTTAGCATGACCTTTGGTCCAATAGAAATTAATATTGGAAAATTTAGGTAATAAATCAGCTAATTGAATAAATTCTGCTTTATTCTTAATTATTTCGCCACTACTTTTACGCCAACTATGTCTTTTCCATCCATATATCCACTTATTATTGATTGAATTCAATACGTATTTAGAATCCAAAATAGCATCGATGTTGCAATTATTTAAATGATTTTTATTTAAATAATCTAATGCATTTACTAGTCCTAAAACTTCCATTTTATTATTAGTAGCGCCAAATTCACCAGCAGAATTAGAATATTTTTTACCATGATTATTAATTAAATATGCCCAAGCTGCTGGATCGTTACTTTTAACATGTTGGCCTAATTTATTGCCATGATTTCTAGAACCACCATCGGTATAAATAACAATTTCACTACTTTGATTAGATTTTTTAGCATCATCAGGTTTGATAAATGTTTGTGCTTCTTTTTTAGTCGCAAAACTTTTAAATTGCGCCCCTGAAAATCCACTTACTTGTTTTTGCGTATCTGACCAGGTTTGATAAATACCAGGTTTTCTACCTTTTTTAACGGCATAATATTTTTTCTTAGCCATCTAAATTCTCCTTTGATATACAAAAAAAGACTCAGTAACATACTGAGTCCCTAAAAATTTATTTAGCAGGTGATGACTTCAAGAATTTTCTTAAGTCAGCTACTTCTTTTTGTTTTTTATTACGTTTATTGGTGTTAATTGGACGACGTCCTTGTACACCATTTGGATGACAAGCTCTCATTTCAATTACTCCTTTATCTAAAAACTTAACTCATGTCATTATAATACAATAATGACATTTAACGCAAATTAGTCTTAATCAAATATTATTATATATATAATGATTGAAATTATCAAGTTTATGTTAAAATGTTATTAATTTAAATATCAGGGGTGTGTTTATTTATGGTAAATGAATTTCCGCAAGCTTTAACAATCGCAGGTTCAGACAGTGACGGTAGCGCTGGAATGCAAGCTGATTTACATACTTTCTTCATAAGAAAAACTTATGGAACATCGGTAATCACTGCCTGTGTTGCTGGTAATTCTTATGGAATTCATGATAGCGTGACAATGCCTGAACATTTTATTAACCAAGAATTTAAGGATTTAGCTGATGACTTTAAAATTAGAGCTGCTAAGACTGGCATGTTAGATGACACTAACATGATTAATATTGTGGTTAATAATTATAAAAAATACAATTTTGGTCCATTAATTGTCGACCCTGTAATCGTTACGAAACATGGCAACATGTTGTTAAAACAAGATGCTTTGAAAACATTAAAGGACAAATTAATTCCACTGGCCACTGTAGTTACACCTAACTTTTATGAAGCTGAAAAATTAACTGATAAAGAAATTAAATCCGATAATGATATTGAACAAGCGGCCAAAGAATTGATAAAAATGGGTGCAAAAAATGTTATTATAAAGGGCAAACATATTGCTGGAGAAACCGATAAAGTTAGAGATTATGTATTATTAGAATCTGGCAAACATTTTTGGATTGATGGTCCTTATTATAATACTACTCATAAAAACGGCACCGGTGATTCATTATCTGCAGCAATTACTGCTGAAATTGCTAAAGGTACTGATATTGAACAAGCAATTAGAATTGCTGATGAATATGTAGATCGAGCCATTAAAAATGGGATTGAAGTTGGTCATAAATTTGGTCCAATTAACCATTGGTCGTAAATAAAAATTGCAGATAAAAAGCCAATCATAATGATTGGCTTTTTTGTTTACCATTTATCTGGGCTCCAAGTTCTTCCATCTAGTTCATCTTGTGCTTGTTGTAATCTTTTAGCTTGTTCAGCAGCTAATGATTTGGTCCCTTCTAAAATTGAAATTAATTTAAAACTAGTCTCATCTTTTTTTAAGTCGTTAATTTCTTGATCTAACCATTTATTAGTTTCCATTATTAATCTTCTTCTTTCTTAATCATATCTAGTTCCCATTTTATTTCATCAAGTCGATCATAATTATCTTGCAAATAATCAATAATAATGTCTAGCTTAGCTTGTTTTGCTGGGCTTAAATTGCTTCTTAATTGTTTTAACTGTGATAAATACCAAAGTTGTTTACTACCGAAACCATTAATATCTTTATTAGTTAAATAATTACGATAGTCTACTAATAATTTGCCCTTTTCATCATTAGTCATATATGCAAATTGATCCACCATAAATGGTTTTATAAATTTCATACCTGATTTAAAAGCTAATGCTTGATATGGCTTTAATATTTCATTAATACTAAATCCTTCACTACCACCAACGGTATAATTTTTTAAAGGTTCACCTAAAGTAGTAATGATACCTAATTCTTTGCCCTTTAATTTTCCATCTTCGTTCGCATAAGTAAAACTTCTGTTAAAAATATCATCCTCATATTTCTTTAAAAGTGCTGGTGAGCTGTACCAATACATCGGAAATTGAAAGAGAATACGATCATATTTCATTAAACGTTTTTGCTCTTTATCTACATCAAATTCATAATTATTAGTTAAATGATCCAGAACTAACCAATCTACTTCATCGATATCATTTTGACATTGTTGCAAAAATGATTCGGTCATTGAATTGTCATATTCGGGATGTGAGACAATTACTAATGTTTTCATTTATATATCTCCTTAGTTTACTTGTGTTGATAATTTTAAATGATTTAGTTTAAATAATAAATAATTTGTGCCTTTAAAATATATCAAATACTATTTATTATAATATATCAAATTTATTTCAAAATTTGTTTGACAATAAATGTTCTATAGGGTATATTATTAACTAATGTGTTACAGAGGTTCGAGTTTCTAAGGTTACTTGTTTTATAGTTTTATGAAATAACTTCCTTGATTCAGGCTTTATGATACATTAGAATTTAAGCACATCTAGTGCGATTTTATGGAGGTTTCATATTATGAAACAAGGTACAGTTAAATGGTTCAACGCTGATAAGGGTTACGGTTTCATCACTACTGATGATGGTGACGTATTCGTTCACTTCTCAGCTATCAACAAAGAAGGTTTCAAGACTTTAGACGAAGGCGAAAAGGTTACATTGGACGTTGAAGAAGGCGACCGTGGCCCACAAGCTGCTAACGTTACTCCTGTTGAAGGTTAATGTTTAGATAAAAAGTTTTAAAAAAGAGTTCTTAGATTAAATCTAAGAACTCTTTTTTTATTGCTTAATTAATTTTAAAGTGCATATACTTAGAAACAAAAATAACTAGTGATTGAACTGGTTCAGACATTCCATCTTCAGTCCATGTAATTATAATTTCAGTTAATCCCCCTGCTATTAAGGAAACCAACATTTTAGATGATTCTTCCCTAGTTTCTAAAACATCTTCATCAATTAAATCAGATATATAATATTTTAATCTTTCAAGTAAAATCATTGAAAGGTTATTGTTAATGATCATTTCCATCATATCTTGATCTTCTTTTACAATTTCAAAAAAAATGGTAGCAATGTCTGATAAATTATGCGAATGACTAGATGCCAGTCTTTGTACGAAAGTTGTAAATGAACTATCAAAACGATAGATAATAATATCTTTTTTGTTATGAAAATTACGATAATAAGTCATTCGTGAAACATCAGCTTGAGAACATATATCTTTCACATTAATCTCATCGAATGGCGTCGTCTTAAGTAATTCAAACATTCCATTAACAATTTTATTTTTTGTTGCAAACTTATCTCTCATCACTTTTGCCTCACTTTATTATAGTTAAAAATATATACGAAATTATTCATAAATGCAAGTCATCATCAATGAATTATCAATCCATATATTTTTTATAATAATTTTGAGTATATATATTAACATAATAGCTCAATAGAACTATAATAGGGATTGAGCTAAATTTTAAGGAGGAATTAATTATGGCAGAAACTGCAGAAGAAAAAGTAGAAGAAAGAGAACGTGTATTAGATACACCTATGGATAAAGAATTTGACTGGGCTAAGAAAGACGATACAACCCCAGTTAGAGATGCTCTTTGGGATCATTACATGGAAGCTGATGGCAGAGATACAATGAAGACAGAAGCTAAAATGCACCCATACTTAGACATGTCAAACGACGAAGTCGCTGCAAATGCCGAAAAGTTACTAAAGAACTAGTTTCTTTATCTAATTAATTTTTTCGACGCTTTAACTACAAAGCTCAACTTATTTTTTAAGCTCAACTTGGCAATAAAACGCCAATGAAAAAGACTTGATGATTATTCATCAAGTCTTTTTTTAGCTTCATCTAAAATATCATTAGAGACATATTCACTAGTAAACCTTTGTAAAGGTGTAAAATTATGACGATTATTGAACTTCACTGGATAAGTAGCAATCACTGCTACCATCATATTATTCTCAGTTAAAAAGATTTGTCCTAATGATTTGTAATTTCCCTTGGTATGTTTACCAGTTCGCCAATCATGTAATTTAAAATCATTATGATCGTCTTTTTTTATTATATAATTACCGGAAGCATCACTTTCGATAGGTATTCCTTTGTACCTTATTACTTTGTATTTACCTTTCATTTTAATCATCCTTCATGAATTTTTATAAAAACTATCTTTTTATTGTGATAGTATAGAATTTAGTTAAATAATATTGGGAGATGTTAATTATTAGTTCTGTTAATACATTAAAAACAAGAATTTTTGCTTTAATTTTTGGATTAATTTTAAATGCATTCGGAAACTCACTAACCATTATATCAGCCAGCGGTTCAGGTATTTGGACTGCTGCAGCCGTTAATATGAATGAAATTTTTGGAATTGAAGTTGGAACTTTAATCTTTATTCTAGGAGTTATTAATGCTATTACTAATCAAATATTAATTGGCAGAATTGATGTTTTTCGATTTATTGAAGAAATCATATTTATTACCTGTTTTAGTTATTTTATCAATATTTTTACTAGTATTTTTAGAGCTTGGGGTTGGGCCGATACGTCTATCTGGATCAGAATTCCCATGGCATTACTAGGAGTTATGTGTTTTTGTACTGCTATTTCATTATATCAAAGAGCAAATATATTCATGCATCCAAATGATGATACTTCTAACATTCTACGTTTTAAATTTTTAAAAGGTAGTGCAATTAAATCACAGTTATTAGATATGACCCCACCAATCATCATCATTATACTCTGTGCTATCAAATTAGGTCATGTCGATTCAATTGGTATTGGAACCATCTTTTCTGTAGCCTGCAATGGTATTTTAATTGAAGCTGCTGATAAATGGGTATTTCCAAAACTTAAGCATAATAAAAATATTAATCAAGAACTTGCTGAACATAACAGTAAAAAATAGCTTATAAAAAGGCGCTTTTATAGCGCCTTTTTTAGTTTATATAAATATCTATACATAGTATATGAAATTAGTATAATCCAACTAATGACTGTAACCCAAAGCATCATAATCAATAGTTTAGACCCATGATAATAAATTTCTAGCTGATTTTCCCCTACTTTAGAATTGACAATTACGCTCCCAATATTAGTTAAGGATACATCACTAATATGTTTACCATTTAAAATAATGTTACTATCTTTATATTTTACAATTGGTAATTGTATTTTATCGTTGTTATTACTATGCCAAGTCAAAATTAAATGTCCAGCTTTATTAACATGTTTTTTTACACTTACAGAATCATCAATAATTTGTTCAGTATAACTACCGTATGGATGATAATTAAAGTAATTAAAAGGCGTTACTTTATATTGAACCGGTAAGTAATCTGGAGTACTTTTGGTTAAATATTTCAATACTTTTCCCGTATCTTTATCATATAAACTTCTTCTAATCTTGTCAGTATCATGGGTATGATAATTTAAATTATAGTCGTTTTGTACTACCTCAGGTGAAAAATAAGCTTTAACACCATTTTGGACAGATTTTGCAGCATTCAATGCTATTAAAACAACAATTACAAATGTTCCTAAATATTTTACATAGTTCAGCCATTTATTTTTAAATGAATCGTTAATCATAACCCCAAAACAAATAATCAAAAGAACAAATGTAATTACTGTAAATCGACGAGGCATCTGGATTAAATATGAAATACTTGGAAATCTATCATCCAAAAATTGCCATGGGAAAAATGTCGATGAAATCCAAAAAAATAAAATCCCTGTAATAAAAATAATACGACGATATGTAGAAATTTTCTTCCAATTATATATAAAATAAATAGTAGTCAAAATCAATATTAATGAATACATTGATGGTAGGACAAATACATTATGACCAAGAAATGCAATTGAATCAGAATTCATATCCAATTGAGGTGCAACTGGTAATGCATGATTTGTGAAGTCAATTTGAATCATCCCATACCACACGTTTGCAGTTAAACAGAGTGTAATTAACACTGAGTAAATTGCATTAAGTAACATTTTTCTTCGATTGTCAGTTTCTAAATAGCCGACAATAAAGAATGGTATTAGTGCAAGTGCTCCAATCAAACTAGTCATAATGTGGGTTTGTAACATAAAGGTCATTGGTAATGCTAAACGTAAAACATTTATTTTTTTATAGTCCACCATGTCAAAACCGGCATTTAATAACCAAGGTAATAAAGCAGCCGCTAATCCCGTAAACTGATTACCAACTATCCATCCCATTACGATATAAGATAGCATATAAACAATTGCTACAACTAGGGAATAAATTTTGCTAATGCGTGTCCTTATTGCTAAATGATACATTAATGATCCACCAATAATCATCACCAACAATGATGATAAAATTTGAAATCTTACCCAATTACCAGCAATTATTAAAAGCAAACCATTAAAATAAGCAGCTAGTGGACCATATAGTGCATTAATGATTCTACCCGATTGTTGGTATCCATAAATAGATAAGAAATAACTAAAATGACCTGTTTTTATCTGCATTGCTGCTTCATAAAAACGATTCATATGAAAAATTGAATCCACACCTAAGATATATGAACCAGTCACAATTTGTGGAAGTAGAATTAAAATTGCCACTAGTGATATCAATAAATAAGGCCATAGTTTTTTTATTGCTTTTTGCATACACAATAACTTCCTCAATCTTTAAAATTAAAAAACAACATATTAATAATATAACATAAAAAAAGTTGTACCCGAAAAGTTTCAGATACAACTTAAGATCAATTATTCTTCGCTATGTTTATCAATCGTTAATTTACGATGTGAATTTTGTAAAACAAATATTGCCAAAATAACTAATAAAGCACCAATAATTTTAATTAGGTTAATTCCTGTGTTAAAGAAAATAATGCTTAAAATAAATGTAACCACTGGCTGGGTAGCATCAACTAAACTAACTACTTCTGAAGGTGCAAAATTTAACGAATGCAATAAAATTATGAAAGGTAAAATTGTACCAAGTAATATTATTGCACCCACACCTAAAACAATTCCAGTAGTTAAATGAGGAGCATCAACCCATAAAGGTTGTCTAATGTTAAAAATAATTCCAGCAATTAAGGTTCCCCAACCTAAAATAACCATTGGTGAACTAGTTTTAACAATTGGTCGAGGTAAAACAACATATAAAGCAGCAGTAACCCCTGAAAGGATTCCCCAAATTAATGACTCCGTTGAAATAGATAATTTACTAAAATCACCTTGTGTTAAAGATAAAATGATTCCGGAAATCGCAATTACGAAAACTATCACATCAATAGGTAAAGGCTTTCTTTTTTGAAAAATCATGGAGCCTAATAAAATAAATAGTGGCGATAAGTATTGTAAAATAGTTGAAGCATCTGCATTACCAGTTTGAACACTCATAAAAAATGTATATAAATTAGCGCCGATTCCAAAAACTCCATAAGTCACAATACATAAAAATGACTTCCAAGAACCAAATACATTAAATATATGTCCCTTGTAGACAATTGCAGAAATGACTAATAATATTATTCCAGCAATCATAGTCCTAGTAGATAAAAACCAATTTGCTTCTAATTTTTCTTGTTGCGAAACAAATTGAAGTACAGTTCCGGAAACTCCCCAAAGAGCAGAAGCAATAAATGCCCAAAAGATTCCCTTTAAAACGTTAGTTTCCAAAACACCTTTTTCATTATTCATAATTACACCTCAATAAATATATGTATAAAACGTGTTATTTGCTATTTTTATAAAATAAATCGTACATTAAATACATTATCATATTTATATTAAATAAACCATTAAAAAAAAGCCATTATTTAAATGGCTTTTTAATCTATCTAATATCAGGTGCTTTTTTAGCACGTTTTTGATGTGATCTTTGTAAGAAGTAAATTGATACAATAATGATAACTGCACCTAGTGCTTCAAAGAAACTTGGTATTTGTTTGAAGACAATGATACTTAAAATAATTGTTACAACTGGTTCCACAGCATCTACAATACTTGAAACTTCAGATGGTGCAAATTTCAAACTGTATAGCACAGATGAGAATGCAAAAATAGTACCAATCAAAATAATTCCACCAATTCCTAAAACAATTCCAGTATTTAGCTTAGGAGCATCATTCCAGAATGGATGATAAAGGTTAAAACCAATTCCGGCAATTAAAGTACCCCATCCTAAAACAACAAATGGTGAGTTATTTTGTGTTAGAGGCTTTGGAACTGAGTAATAAATTGCAGCTGATACAGCTGAAAACAAACCAAATACTACGGCAATTAATGGAACTGATAATTCACTAAAACTACCCTTAGTAATAATCATAAAAACACCAACTAATGCAAATAAGAACGAAATAATATCAGCTTTAAGTGGCTTTTTGTGTAAAAAGATTAATCCGTATAACACAATAAATACAGGTGCTAAATATTGCAAAATAGTTGCAGTTGAGGCATTTCCCTCTTGAATACTTACATAAAAAGTTGACATATTAACAGCTAAACCAAAAATGGCATATATAAATAGCCTAATAATTGATTCTTTTGATTTAAATACATCAAAGATATGTTTTCCAACAAATGAAGCTCCAATAATCAACAATAAAATTCCAGCAAATAAAGTTCTAACTGAAATAAACCAAGTTGTTGGTACTGCTTCATTTTGAGAAACAAATTGCATAATAACCCCTGAAATACCCCAAAGGGTTGAAGCCATTGATGACCAAAAAATACCTTTTACAACATTTTCTGACGTTTTGTTTTGCTTTTCCATTTTCAAAACTCCCAAATATTATATTTATAATTTATTTTTCATTATTAGTACGACTATGTTTAATACCATATCCAAAGTAAATTACTAAACCAATTATAAACCATATAATCGCTGTTAACCATGTTTCTAATGATAATTGAGTTAACAAATAGATACATGCTAAAGCAGATACAATTGGTAAAATTGGATAAAATGGTACTTTAAATCCATTAGAATTATTGATATCTTTTCTTTTTCTAAGTGGAATAATTCCAATTGACATAAAAGTAAAAGCTATTAAGGTTCCTATATTGACTAAACTAGCTAACTTGTCTAATGAAACCAATCCACCCATAAAAGCAATAATAATAGTAACGAATATGATACTACGCTTAGGAACATTATTTTTCTTATTAATTTTACTTAATTTCTGTGGTAATAATCCATCCCTACCAATAGAGTATATTAATCGAGAACTACTATAAATCATATTAATCATCATAGTAAACATTCCAGCTAATGCACCTAAAGATATTAAAACACTTAATTTATCTAAATGAATTACTTGTAAGGCATATGTTACTGGATCAGACACATTTAAATCTGTGTAAGGAACAATTCCTGTTAAAACAATTGATACCAAAATATATAACACTGTACAAATTAATAATGTACCAATAATCCCAATTGGCATTGTTCTCTCAGGTTTTTTAACTTCACCAGCTGATGATGCAATTACATCAAAGCCTAAATAAGCAAAAAATACCAGCGATGCACCTTTGAAAATACCATGAACTCCAAATGGTAAAAATGGATTCCAATTACCTGGCTTAACAAAGAAAATTCCTGCAACTACGAAGATAATAATGATAGAAATCTTCACTAATACCATAATGTCATTTAGCTTTGTAGATGACTTAACATTATTAGTCAAAATCCATGAAATAAATACAACGATTAAAATAGCAATTACATCAACATATGTACCTTTACTTGGATTATAGTTTGCAGAAATGGCTTTAGGTATGAAAATCCCAAAGCTACGCAAAAAAGACTGCAAATATGCTGACCAGCCAGAAGAAACCGTGGCCACTGACAACATATATTCAAGAATTAATCCCCAGCCTATTACCCAGCCGGTTAGTTCACCAAAAATAACATTTCCAAATGAGTAAGCACTTCCAGCAATTGGTAATGCTGAAGAAAATTCTGCATAACACATCGCACAAAGGGAACATACAATTGTTGCTAAAACAAAAGAAAGTATAATTCCTGGACCCGCTGTAGTGGCAGCAACTGTACCTGGTAAAATAAAAATACCAGTCCCAATAACTGCTCCGATTCCCATCATTATTAAATCTTTTGTATCAATAGTTCTTTTTAGATTCTCATCTCGATCAATGAACTTAGATAATGATGTCTTACGATTCACCTTTGAAAGTAAACTCATAGAATTCCCCCCATCCTAATAAACAAATAAAAAACGCACCGGTTATTCTTAACCAGTGCGATTAAAAAAGCACCAGAAAGAATAACTGTTACCAGCTATTTTTCTAGTGCTCGAAGTTTGAATCATAACAAAATAATTTCTTCTGCGTACTATACTTAACAGCTAGTAATGTTAAAGAAGAAATTATTATTATCTCGTTTTATAGTCTCAATTCTATAAACAATCGTCATGATTTAAACCTCCTAATATTCGTTTATTTATTATAGTTATTTTAACTAATATCTTATTAAAATGCAAGAACTATTTATTATTGGTTTTATTCTTTCTTTCTTTTAGCTCATCCTTCAATGAATCTAACCTCTTTTGTAAAATAATAGAAACTTGCTCATTTTTTCTAATATTATCATTGGTTCGATTAATTAGTTCTTCAATCTCTGCCTCAGAATATCCAGACATATTCTTTTGCATAGTATAAGTGTTTTGATAAGCATGTAATACAATATTATAACCATTTTTACCTAATTCCAATAATCCACCAGAAACATTATGGAAGCTTGGTTTTTCACTAAAATGATCAATATGAATCATAATTCCACGACTAATAGTATTATTCCAAAAATTAATTAAAGAACCCGCAAAAAATGCTGTAAATAAAGTCATAATTCCAAATGGACCTGCAAATAGTACGGCAATTATCATTATAATGATATCTTGGGCACTTCTAACAATTTGATATTTAACATGAATTTTATCAGATATAATAGGAGCAATTGCATCATATGGAGAAACTCCTAATTTAGTAGACATGTAAAGTGAAGTTCCTAGCGTAAAAAGTGAAATTCCAATAATTGCATCAACAATCATCATTGGAATATTCAAATTACCTTGAAATAAATGTTGATACAATCCTGAAAAGTAATCAATTTCATATCCAACTAAAAACATATTAAATATAGTGCCAATGCCAATTTGTTTTCGATCAAAAATTAATACAAAAATAAATAATACAAAGTTAACAATTAACTGGAGTACCCCTAAAGAAATACCTAACTTATTAGATATTCCGGTATTCATTGCGGTAAAAGGATCCATCCCAATACGTCCTTCTAACAAAAATGTAGCTCCTACAGAAATTAAAATTATTCCAATTAAGGAGCAAATTGATTTTAATAAAATATCTAAAGGCTTATTAATAACACTTTTAGAATTATCATATGGTACATTATCCATTTTTAATTACCCTCTTAAATTTTGATTGCAATTTAATTATATAACTATTTAATAATAAAAGAAAAAGATTAAAATTAGTTACAACGTTCACAATGATAATTATAATATGATAAAATTATTATGTTTCGCTAATCGAATGTATTAATAGGAGGTAAAATGATTAAAAAAAGATTTATCTATGCATTAATACTTTTACCAACAATCATCTTAACTGGCTTCAATAAGCCACAAGAAATCATTCATAATAATAAAGAGGCTCCTTGGATTGTATATGGAAATAGTACTAATGATAATAATAAAGCTCCAATCGTACAAAAAAGTCATAATGGACAAGTGTATTATCAGTTTAAATGTAATAATAATTTAAAAAAGGTATTTCAAAAAGCAATTAATAAATGGAATAAATTAAATATAATCAAATTTAAGCCTGCAAAGGATAATACAGATCCTAATATTCATCCAATTAAATTATATGGTGAAAGTAACTTAAGTAATCATAAAGTTATAGCATCCACATTTTCTTCAAGAACTCCCGTAACTAAAACTAAAAATGGTAATAACATATGTTACTACCATGATACTAGAGTAAAACTAAACCATGGTTTTAATAAATTAAAACAAACCGAAAAAGTTGATATAGCTGCCCATGAATTAGGTCATTGTCTTGGATTTAATGATGATGATTCAAATCAATATATAAAAAGTGACATAATGAATCCAACACATCATAGAAATGCAAATTCTTTATCGAGTCATGAACAAAACGCTTTAAAACGTTATTACTCATTATAATAAAAAAATCGCTAAACTGATTAATATCAATTTAGCGATTTTTATTTACATAAAACTATTTAGAATGTTTAGCTTCATGTTTATTTGATTTATTATCATAAGTTAACTTAATCAAACTTGGTAGCAACATTGGAATGATAATAACTAAGATAACCAATCCAACAATAACCCCAATTGCAACTTGAATTAATGTTAATACACCTGAAGGCATCAATGCAGCAAATGTACCACCTAAAATAATTGCAGCTGAAATTACAACAGTTCCAATTACAGCAGATGCATGAATAATTTGCTTAGATGCAGTATCATCAATGTCACCAAATTCTCTATACTTCATCATTAAGAAAATACTGTAATCAACACCCAAAGCAATTAACATAACAAATGTAAAGAATGGAGTGTTCCAAGTTAGCATGTTTTGACCCAATAATGATGAACTAATTAACTTAGTAATACTTAGAGAAGTTACATAAGCAATTAATAGTGTACCAAGAATATAGAATGGTTGAAGAATTGATCTAGTAATGATCATTAAAGCAATCATAATTCCAACTACCATGATAACAGCAGTTCTAATAAAGTCTGAACTAGCGATATGTCTAGTATCAGAAGTGGATGCAGTTTGGCCACCAACTGCAACAGTTGTATGTGCCAAATCAGTACCACTCAAGTTATTTTGCACCTTGGTTTGTAAGTTATCAATTTCATTCATTGCTGCTTCAGAACTTGGATCCTTATCTAAAACAACAGTAATTTTAGCAATTTTCTTATCTTGTGATAGATAAGATTGTACAGAGTTCTTAAATGTATCACTCTTCAATACGTTTTCTGGAATATTAAAGGAATCTGAAGCCTTAGAATCAGATAAAGTCTTCAAGTAATCATTAGCAGAGCCAATACCTTTATTAACTTTATTCATTCCTTGAGCAGCTTTAGCTAGTTTTTGTTGAGTTTCCTTCAATTGAGCCACAACTGACTTAGTATTATTACCAATGCTTTGTGTATTAGTAGCAATACCTTGTAATTGAGTCTTTAAGCCAGCCATTACATTTTGTTGTTGAGAATTAATTCCTTGTAATGTAGCTCCAACGATTTGCATTTGTTGAGCACTAAGTGGTTGCTTAGCAGCAGTCATTTTTTGTTGTAATGATTGCAATACTTGTTGTCCAGACATACCACTACTTTGACCAGATGAAGCATTAATTGTATTCAAAGAACTAGCAATACTTTGTACTGAACTACCAATATCACTTAATGGTGTTGTATCAAAGTTAGAGTTAGTAGTTCCTTTTTGAATAGTATTCAAACCTGATCTAGCAGTTTTCATTTTACCAGTTAATGTATCTAATTGATCATTCACATATAATTGTTCAATTGGCATTCCACTTGGTTGAGTTACTGAAGCAACAGTTTTAATGCCTTCTTGTTTACTCAATTGAGTAGTTAAACGATCCAATTCATTTAATGATTTTTCGTTATCTAAACGTTTGTTAGCTTTAATATAAATAGTTGAAGGTTCTGCAGTTCCCTTAGAGAAATGCTTTTGTACAACTTGGAATCCTTTTTTAGCAGGAACGTTATCATGCAATTCAACACTGTTATCATAGTTTAATTTATTGTGGTATGAAGCCATAAATGGAACCGTAGCAATTAGTACTAAGATAATAGCTGGAATTGACCATTTAACTGATTTGCTTGATAAGAATCTCCAGAATTTATTTTCACCTTCGCCATCAAAATTCTTAGATGGCCAGAACATCCCTTTACCCATTACGGACATAAAGAATGGATTTAATGTAGTTAGAACTAATAATAGTACAGCTACACCAACAGCAACTCCAACAGCAGATTGGTAAATAGAGAATTTAGCTAGTGCTAAGACTGCAAATCCAATCAATACTGATGAACCAGAATAAAGAATGGTTTTACCAGCAACTTTTCTAGCATCAATAGCAGCGGTCACTTTGTCTTTACCCCGACTTAATTCCTCTTTGAATTGATTATATAGAAGAATGTTGTAATCAGTACCAATTCCGAATAGTACAACCACCATAAATACTCTCGTAAAGTTAGATAATGGGAAACCATAATATTGAACCAAATTCATTACAATACTTAGAGAAACAATGAATGAAACCCCTACTGTTAGTAACGAAACTAATGGAACAATTGGTGATCTAAATACAATAATCAATACAATCAAAATAAAGATTGCAGCAATCACTTCAGTTTTTTGAATTCCTTGTTCAGTAGATACTCTAAAATCATCATTTAGAATATCTCCACCAGTTACATATGTATTTATGCCACCAGTTTTAACAACATCTTTCAACTGATCATTTACACTCTGAATCGAACGATTCTTAGTAACATTTAGTTGAACAAGTTCAGTAGTTTTATCTTTAGAGACTAATTGTTCTTTAGTTGCATCATTATCATATGGTGCGGTAATTCCTTTAATCCCATATTCTTTTTTATTATCACGCAACTTATTAATTGTATAATTAATTTTTTGTTGTGAATTATTATCAATCTTCTTGCTTCCGTTATTGAATACAATTACTGTATCCATAGTATTACCAATGCCATGTCCCCATTTTTCTTGAATCTTTTGAGCAACTTGGCTTTGAGAATTTGATGGAATTTTAGTTTGCCCTTTTTGAGCAACTAAAGAAGACATATTAGGTAGGAAAACAATACTTAGGATTACTACAACAATCCAAGCAATTAGACTACCTGTATACTTTTTAACAAATTTAGGCATTACTCTACCTCCTATTTCTTATTAACTTTGATTAAATCATTCGGTGCAATATATTGTGAAGCAATAATAATCTTAGCTAAATTATTAGGACTTTCCGGATGATCCTTACTAATCCAATAAACAACAATGTTCATTAAGTGATTTAACATAATTTCCTTCACATAATCTTTTGGAATTTCATCAGTAAGGGTAACTTTTCCATTAAATTGTGCAAAAGAAGCATCTGTTACATCGCTAAATATTCTTTTTATGCGACCAAATAAGTAAGGATCACCGTTTTCACTTAATAAAGCCGACAATAATTTCGAATTATCATAGAAATAATTTAAAGTTTTAATAACAATATCAGATGGTGTACTGATGCTTTCGTCTGATTGAGTAAAGCTTTTCAATTCTTCCGGCATTAGATTATTTAAAACATCTTTAATATCACTAAGTAATTTATTCTCAATTTTATTAAGTAAATCAAATTTATCTAAATAGTGAATATAAAAAGTTCCTCTACCAATGCTAGCTTCTCTAGTTAAATCAGTAACATTAATATTATTAAAACCTTTGTCATTAATTAATTTAACTAATGCATGTATAATTGCAGATTTGGTATGAACGGTTCGTTTATCTTGCTTCAAATTAATTGCACCTCCTAACTTAGAATAAGTTTATAATACAAATACAATTATAATAAAAATATATAATAAGTCAACACGGTGTTCATTATTTTTTAGAACCTAAAGGTAATATAAAGACAGTACTTAAAATCAATATTCCGCCAATAACTTCGTACCCATTAAATGATGTATTTAAAAATATAATTGCGCCTAAAGTTGCAGATAGTGGTTCAAAGGTATCTAACATCCCTGCAACTGTGGGTGAAATGAATTTAAGACTATTAATAAAACATAGAAATGATGCCATAGTTCCAAAAAATACAATGAATAAAACGCCAAGAATGGTGCCCAAAGTGAACTTAGGTACTTCTACCCAAAATGGATGAATAATTGTAAATAGGATACCACCTACTAACATTGCCCAGCCAACAACCATCAATGAACTAAATTTTTTTAACAAATTAACTGGTAACATCGTTTGAATGGCACCGGCTAAAGCTAATAATAAGCCAGTCGTTAAGGCGGGGGTAGATATCGATAATTGCGTTAAATTACCTCTTGTCACTAATAACCAAGTTCCGATTAAAGCTACAATGATGGCAATAAATTCAAATCTATTAGGTAATTTATGGTAAAAGATAGCAGTAAAGATGACAATTAATACAGTACCTAAGCTTTGTAAGATTGTTGCTGTTCCAGCATTACTTAAATTTACCGTTACTAAATATAAGTATTGTACAGCAGCTAGTCCAAAAACAGCATACATAATAAACACAAATATGTTTTTAGGCTTTTTCCATAACTGCATTAAGTGTTCTTTTCGATAAAATTTGGAAAACATTAAAATAAAGATTCCTGAAATGCCCATCTTAATTCCCATTAACCATTCCGGTGATAAATGATTATCTTGAAATAAAAATTGTGACACTGGGCCTTGAATTCCCCATAATAAAGCTCCAATAATCGCCAAAATAGATCCTAAAAGGTGATTTCTAGTTTTATTATTATCCAATATGTAAACTCCTAACTCTAAAATTAAATACATTTATAATTATAAAGCAAAAATAAAAGTGTTGTAACATAAATTACAACACTTTTATCAAAGCTATATATTAGTCTTTGTAGTTTTTAGGAGAATCGTCCCACTTATCAACAGCATCAACAACTTGACCTTCTGGATTATGCCAGCCAAAATCGTCATACCATAAACTACGTTTTGCCTTATCGATAGCATCAATAGTTTTAATATCATCATCAGATAGTTTGAAATCAAAGATATCTGAGTTTTGAATAATTCTCTTTTCATGTGATGACTTAGGAATTGTAACGATTCCTTTTTGCCAATCCCAACGAATAATTACTTGAGCAACAGATTTACTGTATTTGTCAGCAATTTTTTTAATTTCAGGATTTGATAGTGCTTCACCACCACCAAGTGGAGACCATGCTTCAAGTTGAATACCTGCATGGTTGTTGAATTCAACAATTCCCTTTTCTTGATTAATTGGGTTAAATTCCATTTGGTTAACAGCAGGAACAATATTAGTATTGTCTAACAAGTTTTGTAATCTTTCATTATCAAAGTTAGAAACACCAATTGCTCTTACCTTACCATCATGATATAACTTTTCCATTGCACGCCAAGTATCAATGTATTTACCGTCTACTGGCCAGTGGATTAAGTATAAATCAATATAAGTTAAATCTAAACGTTCTAGAGTACCATTTACAGCATCTAAAGTACTTTGGTAACCTTGGTCACCATTAAATAACTTAGTAGTAATGAATAAATCTTTACGATTCATACCAGTTTCAGCAAGGCCTTCTTTGATTCCTTCACCAACACCGGATTCGTTACCATATTGTTTTGCAGTATCAATTAAGTGGTAACCTTTAATGATACCTTCCTTAACTGATTCTTTAGCACTTGTATTATCTGTTTTCCAAACACCAAGTCCTAAACGTGGCATTTTAACACCATTATTTAAGGTTGTTGTTTCTTCAAGTCCTTCTAATCTGTTCATAAAATTCAACCTCCCTATTCATCATCAAATAATATGATAAAGGTAATTTTTTCTTATTGCAATCATCTTGAATTCATTATAATCAAATCTTAATTTTCATAGCCATTAGGATGAGATTGTTCCCATTTCCATGCACTAGCAATGATGTCTTTAACATTATCATGTTCAGGTGTCCATCCCAAAACATCCCTAGCTTTAGTTGAATCAGCAACTAATGTACTAGGATCACCAGCTCTTCTGGGTGCATCTTCAGCAGGAATTGCTTTACCGGTAATATTACGAGCAGTTTCAAGCATCTGGCGATTAGAAAATCCAGTAGATGAGCCAAGATTAAACACTTGTGAATCGCCACCATTTAATAGACGTTGCATTGCTAAGATATGGGCATCTGCTAAGTCTAATACATGCACATAATCACGGACATTAGTTCCATCCTTGGTTGGATAATCATTCCCAAAGATTTGCAATTTGTCTTGTACTCCTTGTGCTACTTGCAAAATGATTGGAATTAAATGCGTTTCTGGATGGTGGTCTTCACCAATTGATCCATCCATTTTGGCACCACCAACATTAAAGTAACGCAATGCAGTAAATTTAATATCATGAGCAATATCAGCCCAATGCATCATCTTTTCCATCATTAACTTACTTTCACCATAAGGATTAGTAGGTTCCTTAGCATCAGTTTCTTTGATTGGAATTTGTTTAGGTTCTCCATAAACTGCTGCTGTTGATGAAAAGACAATATTTTTAACGTTATGTTGGTTCATAACTTCAAGTAAATTAATCATGCCATAAACATTATTATCAAAATATTTCATTGGTTGTTCCATTGATTCTGGAACAATGGAATTAGCAGCAAAATGAATTACTCCATCAATGGATTCTTTTTCAAAAACATCATTTAAAAATTCTTTATCGCGAATATCACCATTATAAAAGTGGGCTTTTTTATTAATACTTAATCTGTGTCCAGTTGCTAAATTATCAACAACCACCACATCGAAATTATTTTCAATTAATCTATCAACCGTATGAGAGCCAATATATCCAGCTCCACCAGGTACTAAAATTGCCATTTTATATCTCCTAATAAATAAGTTTAAATTCTAATATCATTATATCTCAGAAACTTAAAACAAAATAAAAAACTCCTAAATTAATAGGAGTTTTTTTATTTTAATTAGTTTTAGTCATCTTCATATTTCTTAAATGCAAGCACTGCATTATGACCACCAAAACCAAATGAATTACTAATTTCGTAATTAACTGGAGCTTTCTTGTTGTCTTCATTTACTAAGTCAACTTCAACTTCAGGATCTTTATTCTTTAGACCAACATTAACTGGCATTTGTTGACGTTGTAATGCACCAACCATAATAACAGCTTCCAGTGAACCAGCAGCACCTAGGGCATGACCAGTCATACCCTTAGTACTACTTACCTTGATGTGATCATTATCAGAAAATACAGATGCAATAGCTTTAGATTCAGCAGAATCATTAGCATGAGTACTTGTACCGTGAGCATTTACGTAATCAACATCTTTAGTTGAAATACCAGCATCTTCAAGTGCTAATTTCATTGCATCCATAGCACCTGAACCATCAGGTCTAGGGGCAGTTAAATGATAAGCATCACTATTAGTACCATAACCAACAATTTCACCTAAGATGTTAGCGCCACGAGCTTTAGCATGTTCTAAGTCTTCTAATACTAAAGTACCAGCACCTTCACCCATAACGAAACCATTTCTATCTTTATCAAATGGCATTGAACCATCTTCAACTTTTTCAGCAGTAGATAATGCAGATAATGCAGCGAAACCTGAAATACCAAGTTCGTTAACTGATGCTTCAGAACCACCAGTAATCATCATTTTAGCCTTACCATATTGGATACGTTCAAATGCATCACCGATAGCATTAGTACCAGAAGCACAAGCCGTAACAATAGCTTGACTAGTGTTTCTAGCATCTAAATTAATAGAAATGTTACCAGCAGCCATATTAATAATTGAATTAGGAACGAAGAATGGTGAAACACGACCTGGTCCCTTTTTACTCATCTTAATAGCTTGTTGTTGAATAGTGGTTAAACCACCAATTCCTGAACCATAGATAACACCTAGTTCTTTAGGATCATATTCACCCTTTTTCAAACCAGCTTGTTCCATGGCTTCCATTGCTGAATATACAGCGTAGCGTGAAAAGTCATCCATACGTTTGGAAACTTTTTTGTCTAAACGTTGCAATGGATCAAAATCTTTAACTTCAGCAGCTAAAGTTACACCAGTGTTGGATGAATCAAAATGAGTGATTGGTGCAATTCCAGTTTTGGATGCAAAAACGCTGTCTAAGAAACTTTTTGCATCATTACCCATTGGACTTACAGCACCAATACCAGTAATAACTACACGATGTTGCATAAGAATTCCCTCCTATTTACGCTTTTCATTTGGAACGATGAAAGTTAATTCTGCTTGGCAAGCCTTTTTGTCGCCAACATATGCAGTACAGTCAACCATTCCCATATTGCTCTTTTGTTTACCCATAGTAACTTCAAAGCGAATAACGTCACCGGGACGAACAATTTTTCTAAATTTAGCTTTCTTAATTTCACCTAAGTAAGCAGTTTTGTCTTTGTATTTTTCACTTTTTAGAATCAAAATTGATGCAACTTGTGCCATTGATTCAATAATTAAAACACCAGGCATAACTGGGTTACCAGGAAAATGACCTTGGAAATAATTTTCATTAATTGTTACGTTTTTAGTAGCAACAATTTTTTCACCAGGAACTAATTCATCAACTTTATCAATGTATAAAATTGGAAATCTGTTAGGAATTAGATCCATAATTTCAGTTGTATTTAAAACACTCACAATAAGTTCTCCTTAATAATTATTTTATATCTTGCAAAATAATTAACTTGATTTCTAAAATTTAATAACAATAACTAGTTTAACAATGAATAAACATTTTTAAAAGAATGATAAAACGTTTTATTTAACAATGCCCAATAATATAATTAAAAAATAATAGCACTTGTGTGACAAAGTTAAACAACTATATCAAATTTTTATTTAAAAGTAGCTAAAGTTCCTAAATAATCTGATCCTAAATCAATATTAGTTAATTTAAATTGTTGCCCTAATCGATCAGCAGAAGCTTTGAATTCAGTCTCAATATTCACACTTTTAGCTTTACCAGAAAGACCAGTGCCAAGTAATTTTAGTGTGGCTTCTTTAATTGTCCATAACTTCAAAGTTTCATTACCCTCGTTTTCCTTAGGTAATGAACTCAAATAATTAAGTTCATTATCAGTAAAAGCACGAGTAATCCGATGATAAGAAAATGGACGAATTTTTTCTATATCGACACCAATATCTTCATCACTAACAACTAAAATAACCAAATCATAAGAATTAGAAATATTAAAATAGAAATCGTTAGATTTTAAATATGGTTTACCATGTTTACCGTAATTAAAGAAATCTCGATTAATTAATTCTTCAATACTAATATTCATATAATCAGCTAAAAGGCAATTACCAACAATTGATTGCCTTTTATGATACTTAGTAAAATCTACATCAGCTTTTTTAAAGATATCTTGATACTTAGGATTATCAATTGTATCTGTAAATATTTGAATATTATTAGGCAAGTAAATGAACACCCTTATCAGCGTAAATCAGGTCACCAGTAACACCAGTTGATAAATCACTCATTAAGAATGTAGCAACATTACCAACTTGTAATGTATTAACTGATTCACCATCAACAGTTCTAGCTTCTGATTCTTTTAATAAATCACCATGATTCTTAATACCAGTCACAGCAAGAGTCTTAAGAGCACCAGCTGAAATGGCATTTACACGAATCTTCTTTGGTCCTAAATCAGTAGCGATATATCTAACGTTTGCTTCTAGAGCTGCTTTAGCAACTCCCATCATATTGTATGAAGGAATAGCACGAGTTGAGCCCATGTAAGTTAGAGTAGCAATACTACCAGATGGATTCATAATTCTACTTGCATAACGTGACACTGAAATGAATGAATATGCACTAACATCTTGTGCTAAATTATAACCATCTTTTTCAACATCAATTACGCCACCTTCAAGAGTTTTCTTGTCAGCATATGCAATTGCATGAATCACACCATCAATATTGCCAAATTTTTCATGAATTTCATCAAAAGTTTTTTCAACATTCTCATCTTCTGAAACATCACATTGAATCATTGTAGTGCCTTCAGGAACAATTTTATCTAATTGACGCTTTAGACGATCATTTTGATAAGTTAAAATAACTTCAGCACCATTATCCATCAATGATTGGGCACAACCCCAAGCAATACTACGCTTGTTAGCAACACCCATAATAACAATTTTCTTTCCATCTAATAAGTTTGACATTAGATTTGTCCTCCTAAATATTCAAATCAATTTTTAAAAATTACATTAGTTGAATTTACGGTAACGTGCATGACGTTTTTCCAACAATTCTTCTTTAGGTAATTTCTTAAGTTCATTTATTTTATCAATTAATGCATTCTTAAAGTTTTGCATTGATTCACTATCTTTTACTTCAGGGACAATTTTATCAATAATTTCATTTGATAATAAATCCTTTGGAGTTAATTGCATTTGTTCAGCAGCATCGGCTGCTTTACTAGAATCTTTCCATAAAATGGTAGCATAACCTTCTGGTGAAAGAATTGAATAAACACTGTTTTCAAACGCCCAAACAGTATCTCCAACAGCTAGTGCTAAAGCACCACCACTGCCACCTTCACCAACGATTACACTAATATAAGGAACTGAAAGTTTTAGGCCTTGGATAATTGATTGAGCAATCATATATCCTTGACCTTTATATTCAGCATCTACCCCTGGGTAAGCACCTGGAGTATTAATTAAATTAATGATTGGGCGATTAAATTTTTCAGCCTGCTTCATTAAACGTAAAGCTTTACGATATCCATCAGGTTCAGCTGATCCAAAATGTCTTTCAATATTTTCATCAGTATCATTACCCTTTTGAATACTAGTAATTGTGACTGGTTGACCACCCATAGTTCCAATTCCAGCATAAACTGCGGGATCATCACCATAAGCACGATCACCATGTAGTTCCATAAAATCTTCAGTAATCCCAGCAACCAAGTTTTGGATACTAATTTTATCAGCACTTCTAGCTGCAAGAACACGATCATATGCTTTTGTCATAATATCCTCCTTAATTCCAGGCCAATAATTTGGCTAATACTGATTTCATATTAGAACGTTTTACAATCGCATCTAAGAAACCATTATTTAATAAAGTTTCCGCTCTTTGGAAATCTTTTGGTGGACGTTGTTGAATAGTTTTTTCAATTACACGACGTCCAGCAAAACCAATTAATGTATGAGGTTCTGAAAGGTTAATATCACCTTCCATTGCATAACTAGCAGTAACTCCACCAGTTGTTGGATCGGTTAACACTGATATGTATAACAATCCTTTCGCTGAATGATCAGAAACTGCTTGAGAAACTTTAGCCATTTGCATTAGTGAATGAATACCTTCTTGCATTCTAGCTCCACCAGAACAAGAAAATACTACTACTGGTAAACCTTTTTTAGTACATTCTTCAAATAAACGTGCTAATTTTTCACCAGTTGCAGTTCCTAAGCTCCCCATGATGAAACGCCAGTCCATCACACCTAATCCAAATTCTTGATTACCAATTTTAGCAATTCCAGTTTGAACACTTTCATTTAAATCAGTAATTTTTTTGGATTTTTCTAGTTTTCCGGCATATTTTTCATCACTTAAAAATCTCTTAGGTGCCACAACGTCTTCATTAATTGGAGTAAATTCATCACAAGTTAACTTAATACGTTCATCTGCA
Source organism: Apilactobacillus micheneri (assembly GCF_006493595.1). NCBI lineage: Bacteria > Bacillati > Bacillota > Bacilli > Lactobacillales > Lactobacillaceae > Apilactobacillus > Apilactobacillus micheneri. The sequence continues at coordinate 220,545 of NZ_QUBI01000001.1, forward strand.
CCAAGTCTAAAACCAAATCCACAATTAGGACATACTTTATAAGTTCCTAATTTTTTATTATAAAAATTGTCCTTACATATCGGACATTTTACAAATAAATTGTCTGGAATTTGATCCATTAATTCTTGTAAATCTTCTTTATTTTTTGACATTTTTTAACCACTCTTTCAAGAATGATTTTTCAATATACAAATTATTAAAATCTGAGTCATTGAAATGCTTATCTAGTAATAAATCATTTAAGAATTGACGGTTTGTACTTACGCCATCAATTGAAAATTCATTAATTACTCGTCTCATTTTTACAACTGCTTCTTCTTTATTAGGCATATGTACAATGATTTTGGCAATCATTGAATCATAGAAAGGCGAAATAGTATCTCCAGATTCAACTCCTGAATCAATACGAACGCCCTTAGTCCCAAATGGAAAATTAACTCGTTTTAATTTACCTGGTGATGGCATAAAACCATTTTCAGGCTTTTCGGCATTAATTCGACATTCAATTGCATAACTCTCAACGTTAATATCTTTTTGAGTAAATGGTAATTTTTCACCTGCTGCAACTAAAATTTGATCCTTAATTAATTGCACACCGGAAACTTCTTCTGTAACAGTATGTTCAACTTGTAAACGAGTATTCATTTCCATGAAATAAAACTTGTTTGTTTTTTCATCAAGTAAAAACTCAAAAGTTCCAGTATTTTCGTAACCAATTTCTTTAGTAGCTTTAGCAACTAAACTACCTAAATAATCACGTTGATCTTGAGAAACTTCCATACATGGAGTTTCTTCAATTATTTTTTGATGTTCTCTTTGTAAAGAACAATCACGTTCAGGGAAATAAACAACATTGCCAAATTGATCAGCAATTACTTGCATTTCAATATGCTTAGCATTGCTTAAATCTTTTTCCATATATAATGAATCATCATTATAAGAAATTTTTGCTTCACGTTTAGTAGTAGTGAAAATTTCTTTTAATTGTTCTGGGTCATCACATTCGCGAATTCCCTTTCCACCACCACCAGCAGCTGCCTTTAGCATTACTGGGTATCCAATTTCATCTGCTAATTTTAGGGCTTCATCAAGTGTGTCAATTGAACCATCACTACCAGGAATAGTAGGCACTCCACTATTCTTCATTGCATCCTTTGCATGTGCTTTGTTTCCCATTAAATCAATGACCTTTGAACTAGGTCCAATAAATTTAATCGAACATTTTTCACACAATTCAGCAAATTCAGCATTTTCAGATAAAAATCCATATCCAGGATGAATAGCATCACTCTTAGTTAAAATTGCAGCATCAATGATTGCAGGCATACTTAAATATGATTCATTAGGTTGTGGTCCGCCAATACATATAGCTTCATCAGCTAACTTAACAAACATGCTATCTTTATCAGCAGTTGAATAAACAGCAACAGCTTTAATATTCATTTCATGAAGTGATCTTATAATTTGCACCGCGATTTCACCACGGTTGGCAATTAAAACTTTTTTAAACATTTTAGTCATCCTTTATGAAATTCTATTCCATTGCAAAAATTAAAGTACCTTCACAAATAACTTCGCCATCTCTAACAATAGTTCCATGGCCTTCACCAATATTACGTTTTAATTTAGTCATTTCAACGTTTAGTTCTAATTGGTCACCAGGACGAAAACTATCTTTGTAAGATGCTTCTTTAATTCCACCAAAGAAAACATTTTTGCCCTTATATTCAGGCATTGATAACAATGCACAAACACCTGTTTGAGCAAGCATTTCCATAGCAATGGGTCTAGGCATCCCTAGACTATTGGATGGTTGATTTTGAAAGAACCATTCATTAACGTTTAATAATTTTAGTGCTTTCGCACTTTCACCTGGTTTTACATCAATAATTTTATCAATCATTTGAAAAGGAAAACGTTGAGGAATGAAATCATGCACATTATATTCCAAGATTAATCCTCCTCAACTTCAAAAATTGGTTGATCATATTCAACCATATCTCCGTCATTAGCTACTTGTTTAGTAATAGTTCCAGAAATAGGACTCTTAACTTCATTAATAACTTTCATTGCTTCAATCACACAAACAGTTTCGCCCTTTTTAACATGATCACCAACATTTTTATATACTGGTTTTTCAGGACTTGGTGCAAAATAAACAATTCCTACTAATGGTGCTTTAATTTTAGCAGCAATACTTTGAGCAGCTTGGTTTGATGAAGCATTTTCATTCTTAGTTGAGGCAGCATTAGATGATGCAGCTGGAGCAACATTTTGTACTGGAGCATGTTCTAATTTGCTGAAGTAAATATCAGTACCGTCATCACCAGTAACTTTAAATTCTTTCATACTGGACTTATCAAACTTGTCCATTAAATTTTCAATATCTTTTTCGTCCATCGTTAAATTTCTCCTGTTAATTAAGAATATTCTTACTGAAATCGAACTACATTGTTAATCCACCATCAACAGTGATTACTTGACCATTCATGTATTCATTGTCAATTAGGAATTCAACAACTTGAGCAACTTCGTCAGGATTACCAAAACGTCTTGCTGGAATTTGTTCTTCCCAAGCTTTAATATTCTTTTCGCTTAATTTATCGGTCATAGCTGTCTTAATCATACCTGGAGCAACTGCATTACAACGAATTCCGCGAAGTGATCCTTCCTGTGCAGTAGTCTTAGTTAATCCAACAAGACCAGCTTTAGTTGATGAATAATTAGCTTGGCCTAAATTCCCATGAAGGCCTGCAATACTAGACATATTAATAATGCTACCCTTACGAGCTCTTTGCATTTTTTTCATTGCAAATTTAGTCATGTTGAAAGCCCCAAATAAATTAGTATTTAAAACTTGTTTAAATGAGTCAGCTTTCATTCTAGTTAATAGTGTATCTTGAGTAATTCCGGCATTATTAACTAGAACGTCAATTTTTCCATATTCATCAATAATACTATCAATCATAGCTTTAGCATCTTCTTCAGATGCAACATCACCAGTTAAAACTTCAATTTCATTATCAAAGTTATCTTGTAATGCTTTATTTTCATCATCACTTAATTCACGGTGAGAGTTAACAATAACAATATTGTTTTTATCTTTGGATAAACGAATAGCATCGGCTAATCCTAATCCTTTAGTTGCACCAGTGATTAAAATAACTCTTTTTTCAGTTTTTTCCATGATTATTCTCCTAACTTATCTAATAAGTCATTTAAGGTATCAACACTTTCTACATTATAAGTGTCAGCTTTCAATGTCTTTTTAGCAAGTTTACTTAGCGTATTACCAGGACCAATTTCAATAAATGCATCGATATTTTTATCTTCAATAGATGCAACATCTTGCATAAAATGAGTTGGATTAATTAATTGGTTAGTTAATGTTTCTTTGATTGTATCAGTGTTAAATGGTTTAACAGTAGTATTACTAATTACATCAAATTCTGGTTCATCAAATTCAACTGATTCTAAACGCTTAGCTAATTGATCAGAAGCTGGTTGCATTAAAGGAGTATGAGAAGCAACGGCTACCTTTAATGGAATAACACGTTTAGCTCCCTTTTCCTTTAATTCAGTCATTGCTTTTTGAACGCCTTCCTTAGTACCACCAATTACAGTTTGTTTTTTAGTATTGTAGTTAGCAGGATAAACGTCATCAATTTGGTCACAAACATCTTTAACAAAATCAGGACTAACACCTAATACAGCTGCCATAGAACCTGGATTTTGCTTTCCAGCTTCATCCATGTAATGTGAGCGATCATGTACTAGTTTTAGTCCTGATTGAAAAGATAGTGCTTTAGCAGCAACTAAAGCACTATACTCACCTAAACTCAATCCCATCATCGCAACAGGTTTATCCAATTTGTCAGCTAAAATACGATAAATTGCTACACTCATCGTTAAAATGGAAATTTGAGTATTATTAGGATTATCAAAAATGTCTGGATCTGCTAAGTTTAAATCTAATGTTTTAGAAGCTTCGTCAATTGTTTCTTTATAAATAGAATTACTTTTATATAAGTCTTGTCCCATTTCTTTAAATTGACTACCTTGGCCACTAAATAAATAACAAATATTCAAACTTAAACACTCCTAAATTAATATAAAAATATTATTTGTCTTCAACTTGTTTTGCAACGTAATCAACTAATTGTTGAACAGTTGTAATGTCATTGTCAGTATCAATTTCGATATCATATTCATCTTCTAGAGCATCAATGATTTCGAATAAGTCTAAACTATCTAAGTCTAGTTCATCTTGGAATTTAGTTTCCATTTTAATGTCATCAGCGTTAACATCTGATTGATCTACAACGATTTCTTTTACTTTATCAAAAATTGCGTTCTTGTCTGCCATAATAAATACACTCCATATATAAAATAATTTTTAGTATCTTAAAATAATTGTTCCAGTGGTTAATCCACCACCAAAACCTGATAGGACAATAATATCCCCTTTAGCTATTAAACCATTTTCCATCATTTCTGACAACAATATTGGTTCACTAGCAGCCGCTGTGTTCCCATAATGATCAATGTTAATTGGAAACTTTTGGTCGTCGACTTTCATTTTACGAGCAACGTTCTTTACTATTCGAGCATTAGCTTGATGCAAAATAAAATATTTAACATCATTCACATCAAGATTTGCTTCACTTAGTGCTTCTTTAATTGAATTTGGAACGTTCTTAGTGGCAAAATTAAAAACTTCACGACCATCCATATGAAAGTATTGATCAGTTTGATCAGCTACTTTTCCAAAATGTTCATCACCAATCATATGACCAGCTAATAGTGCTTTTCCTTGATCACCATAAGTTTTCAAGTTAGAAGCTAAGACTTCCCCACTACCTTGGTTTGAAACTAGCATCCCACCAGCACCATCACCGAATAACACAGCAGTTGTTCGATCATGCCAATTAATTAACTTACTTAATTGTTCACCACCAATAACAATTCCTAAAGCATTAGGTTTGCTATTTAATAGCGCTTGCATGGTATAAGCTCCATAAACAAAACCAGAGCATGCAGCATTAATATCAAAAGCAATTGCATTATTTGCGCCAATAATACCTTGCACAGCAGCTGCAGTGGCTGGAGTTTGATAATCAGAAGACATTGTTCCAACGATGATAAAATCAATTTGTGAAGCATCAACATTGGACTTATCTAATAATTTAGATGCAACCTCAGCACATAAAGAAGTAGTAGTTTCACTAACAGCTACTCGACGTTCTTTGATTCCAGTTCTTCTGCTGATCCATTCATCAGAAGTGTCCATAATCTTAGCCAAGTCATCATTAGTAACTATCTTTTCAGGAACAGCTTTGGCAGTTGCTTTAATTGAAAAACTGCTCATGATATCTCCTCTAAACAAAATCAATATTTAATAATTTATTTTTAATATCACTCACTAAGTTTTAAATAATTTGAAACTTTTTTCAACTGATATTTATCGTAGATTGTTAATTAAAAATAAAAAATCATTTGTATCCTTGATACAACAATGATTATATCATATAGATTTCCTAATTTTTAATAAGTTACTATTTTTTTAATTTGTAACGTAATTTTTTGTACCAAACTTAGATTGTTTGAATCAAAATTCCACCTAAAATAATTATCAGAAGTCCCAATATAGTAAAAAATATTTTTCTCTTACCTTTAACTTCATGGAATAATATCATGCCACCTAATGTAGCAACTACAACATCCATCTGAGTTAAAGTAAATCCAGTCGCTACTCCATTTAGTTTGATGGAAACCAAATAAGCAAAGGCAGCAATACCAAAAATTAATCCTAATATCATATTTTCAAAACTAAATTTACTAAATAACGGTTTTTGTACTCGATACTCCGTAATAAAAAAAGAAAAGATAATGGCTGCAATCACCATTCCAATTGCTTGTGGAAAAATAGCATCTGAACCACTAACATTAGCTAAACGTGGAAAAGCAGAGTATCCAATATAACCAAAAGTACCTATAAATAATATCCAGAAACCATATTTATAACGATAATTAGATCCAGGTGCATCCTGTTTACCATTTTTGGTGATTAAAATGATTCCAATAATAATTACTAATAGTGCAAAAAAGCCTTTATATTTATCCATTGCAGTAGGCCATTCTTGAAAGAAAATGACTGCAGTAATTGGATTCCCAATTAATTGCATTGCTGTAGATAATGGCGTTCCTAATGCAATTCCCATCGATTTAAATGCTTGATACTGCGTCATTTGACCAAAAGTCCAGCACATTCCAGAAATCAGACATAATATAAATGGTCGCATCGCAATTTCTGGACGATAAATTAAGTAAACAATTAATGAAACAATAAAAGCACCATAAACAGTTCCACATAGTTGGTTAATAGTGGAGCCTCTGGCTTTTAGTAAAATAATTGGCTGAATTCCCCACAACAAAGCAGGAATTAGCCCAATTAAAATATTCACTCTTAAACACTCCAATATTATTTAATGTAATGATTCTACCTTATCACAAAAAAATAGCCCATAGTTAGTAACTACAGGCTATTCTAAAATGAATTATTTAATTACTTTGTAGATTTCATCCATTGGTTGACGTTTCTTTGGTGTAATTTCTTGATCACGATAACCAAATCCAGCCATTACTGAAACGCCCCATTCGTTTAAGTCGATTGCATTATATTTCTTCAATATATTTTCAACTTGTTCACGATTGAATCCTTCAATTGGGCAACTATCAATATCTAAAGTAGCAGCCGCATCCATCATATTAGCTAATGGAATGTAAGTTTGTCTTGCAGACCATTCAAACAAAGTACGTTCATCATTTAATTTAAAGTCATTATCTTGAAAATCTTGTAACTTAGCAACGAAAGCTGAGTTAGGGTCAAATGAATGATTTTGCACATCTTCACTGATATGTTGAACGTATTTAGATGTTGGAGTAACGTTCTTCTTTGCTAAAATAATAACAAATTTATCGGCACCATCTAAACTATTTTGTGCTCCCCAAGCATGATCATAAAGATCTTTTTTTAGATCATTATTTTCAATAAGTAAAAATTTCCATGGAGCAAAGCCCATTGAACTTGGTGATAAACGAGCTACTTCCATAATTGTTTGCCAATCTTTATCTGATATTTTCTTATCAGGATTGAATTTCTTTGTTGCATATCTTCTATTGGCAACCTTGATTAATTCTTCATTCTTATCCATGAATTGAATTCACCTTTCCTTTAATTACTAATTGTAAGTAGAATACCATCTAAAAAATGATATCGCAAAGAATGTGACTTAATTAAATTGACTAAAATAAAGCCATTAACTATACTAATTTTAGTAACATAATTCAGTTTATTGGAGACATTTGATATGAATTACAAAGAAGATTATCAAAATTGGCTTGCTCAAAAGGAGCTTGCTGAATCAGTTAAATTAGATTTACAAAAAATGAAAAGTAATGATGAAGCAATTGAAGATGCTTTTGGTACTCAAATGTCATTTGGAACTGCCGGTATGCGTGGCTTAATGGGTGCTGGTATGAATAGAATGAATATTTATACCGTTAGACAAGCAACTGAAGGACTTGCTTCATATATGGATACTTTAGATGATCAGCAAAAGCAACGTGGTGTTGCCATTAGTTTTGACTCTAGATATCATTCAAAAGAATTTGCTTATGAAACCGCTCGTGTACTAGGTGCTCATGGAATTAAATCTTTCGTTTTTGATGATATTCGTCCTACTCCAGAACTTTCTTTTACAATTCGTCATTTAAATACTTTTGCTGGGGTAATGATTACCGCCAGCCATAATCCTATGCAATATAATGGTTACAAAATTTATGGTGAAGATGGTGGACAAATGCCACCAAAAGCTTCTGACATGATTACTACTTACGTTAGAAAAGCTTCCGATGTATTTGCAATTAAAGTAGCAAATATTCGTGATTTAAGAAAAAAACAATTACTTGATGTTATTGGTGAAAATGTTGATGAAGCATATTTAAATAATGCACATCAAGTTAATGTTAATCATGAATTAATCAAAGAAGTCGGTAAAGATTTAAAGTTTGTTTACACCCCACTTCATGGGACTGGAAAAGTACTATGTCGTCGTGCCTTAGAAAATGCTGGATTTAAAAATTATTCAATTGTACCAGAACAAACTATTTCTGATCCTGAATTTCCAACTGTTGATTTTCCTAATCCTGAATTCCCAGAAGCCTTTAATTTATCAATTAAATTAGGAAAAAAAGTTGGTGCAGATGTTTTAATTGCAACTGATCCTGATGCCGATCGTTTAGGTGCTGCAGTTAGACAACCAGATAATTCATATAAATTAATGACTGGTAATCAAATCGCATCCGTCCTATTAGATTATATTTTAAAAGCTAAAAAAGATAATCATGAATTACCAGCAGATGGTATTGTTGTTAAATCAATTGTTTCTACTGAGTTAGCAACTAAGATTGCCAATAATTATAATATTGAAATGAAAAATGTATTAACTGGTTTTAAATACATTGCTGAACAAATTCATAATTTCGGACAAAATCATGATCATACTTTCCTATTTGGTTTTGAAGAAAGTTTTGGCTATTTAATTAAACCATTTGTTCGTGACAAAGATGCTATTCAATCAACAATGTTGTTAGCTGAAGTTGCCGCTTATTACAAGCAACAAGGTAAGACCTTGTATGATGGTCTTCAATCAATGTACGAAAAGTATGGATACTTTGAAGAAAAAACAATTTCTAAAATGTTTGAAGGCATTGATGGAAAAGATAAAATGGCTAAGATTATGGATGAATTAAGATCTAATCCAATGGATTCCTTTAATGATAGTAAAGTAGTCGCACTAGAAGACTTCGCAACTGCTACTCAAACCAATCAAGATGGGTCAACTAAACAAATTAATTTACCAAAATCAAATGTTTTAAAATATTGGCTGGAAGATAGAACTTGGATTGCTATTCGTCCTTCAGGAACTGAGCCTAAAGTTAAGTTCTATATTGGAACTGAAGATCAAACTCAAGCAAAAGCTAACCAACGACTAGCTTCATATATTAATGCCGTTAACCAGTTAATTGAAAAATTAACTAAATAATTATATAGAGTAGTCAAAAATTCAATTTTTCGACTACTCTTTTATTTGTTAATAAATATGTAAATGAGAGGTCTTATCTTATGTCCAAACAAACTTTATCTGTTGAAATAGCCCCTGATCTGTTACAAATAAAATCAATGAGATATTACTTAAATAAGTGGCAACCAGACTTTATATCAATCAGTAATTTAAGTCGTTTTTCATTTGATAATATTACGCAATGTGCAAGTTATATTCAAAAAGCATTAAATATCCCTGTTGTAATACATCTTACCGGAATTAGTCATAATAAACGTGAAATTGATGAATCATTAAAAATACTGCGTCAAAATAACATTTCCAATTTACTATTATTACGTGGAGATAAAAATGGTCATATCAAAAATTATTTTCCTTATGCAAGTGAATTAGTTAAGTATGTAAAAAGTAAAAATGATAAATTTAAAATTATGGGCGCCTGTTACCCTGAAGTGCATCCAGAAGCTCAATCTTTGGTTGAAGACATTCAGCACCTAAAAACAAAGGTTAATGCTGGATGCACTCAACTAATTAGCCAAATGTTTTTCGATAATCAAAAATATTATCAATTTATAAAAGAAACTAATAAACAAAATATCAAGGTCCCCATATTGGCTGGCATAATGCCAATTACTGAAATGCAAACTGTGAATTGGCTTAAAAAAATTAAAATGGATATACCACAATTTATTCAAAATAATAATGACATAAAACAAGCTGGAATTAAGTTTACAATTGAACAAATCAATGATTTATATAAAAATAATGTTGATGGAATCCATTTGTATACCATGAACAACTGGTCAGCTACAGATGAAATTATTAAAAATATTAAAAGAAGTGAATTAAATGAGTGAAATAAACGCAGCTAATGAAAAACTATCTCCTGAACATCAACTAACAAAAGAACAATCTAAACTAATAAACAAAATAGAAACATTCACTAAGCATCATATTAATGATCAAAAACATGCTGTTTTTACAATCTATGGGGATGCTGGAACTGGTAAATCTGTTATTTTAAGTAAATTATTTTATGACATTCAACAAATGAGTAAAGATAAAGATAGTAAGCTATATCATACTGATAACCGTTTCCTAGTTAATCATCCCGAGATATTAAAAGTATATAAAAATATGGCTGGTGATGAAAAAAACGTATTAAAAAAGAACTTTAATCGCCCTACTTCATTTATTAATAAACTAGACAAAGAACAAAAATCAGTTGATATTACAGTCATTGATGAAGCTCATTTATTGCTGTCTAGAGGCGATCATTATAATAATTTTTATCAAGAAAACCAATTAAACGAAGTTATTAAACGTTCAAAGGTAACAATTCTAGTATTCGATCATCGCCAAGTATTAAGAACTAAATCATTTTGGAACTTAGATCGATTACATAAAATTATTGATCCATATACAAATGGTGAATATCATTTAACCCATCAATTTAGAATGACCGCCAGTGATGAGTTAGTCCATTGGATTAATCATTTTACTGATGGTAAATTAGAAGATATTCCAGAAAATGCTGATGACCAATATGATTTTAGAATCTTCGATAATGCTGAAAAAATGCGTAAAGAAATTGTTAAGCGGAATAATCAAGTTGGATTATCTAGAATTGTTTCGACATCCGGCTATCCTTCTACGCTTGATGGTGGCAAACACTATGTTATTGAACCAGATTTTAAAATGCCTTGGGATCAATATAACTATACACAAACGCCATGGGCAGAAATTCCAGAAACCATCAATGAAGTAGGATCAATGTTCACCTGTCAGGGATTTGATTTAAATTATGTCGGCGTAATTTTAGGCCCACCTATTTATTTAGATGAAAATAATGTTAAAGTTGATCTTAATAATTTTACGGATGTTGAATCTTTAAAGAAACGTAAAGACATAAATGATCCAAATAAATTTAATAAGATTAAGGCACAATTAGTTCTCAATTCGGTAAATGTTTTAATGAAACGCGGTGTTAAAGGACTTTATATTTTTGCACATGATGATAATTTAAGAAATGAATTGATGAAACTTTATAATAAAATAAAAAGAGCATAAGTAGTATGCTCTCTAAATTCTATTTACATGTAGTGCAACCATCGATAATAATGCAATCAACATGATTGCTAACATAACTAAAATATAAGTTTTTCTAGTCATCTTATCTCTAAATTTCTTTAATACAAACATGGTTACTATTAAAACTAGTAAAATAATAATGGTAATTATTTCAGGCATATAAAACACTCCTTGCTTAAAATAATACCATAATACTTAGAAGGGATATATTAAATATGAAAAAAACAATCACATCAATATTAACTGTCGTTTTACTTTCAATTTTATTTATTGGCGTTCAAAACAATCAAAAAGTAAATGTAGCTAATGCTAGTAAAACACAAAATATCATTGGCTTCGGTAAAAATACAACTGGTGGTAATACTAATAAACATAAAAATATTTATGTAGTTAAGAATGCTGAACAATTAAAAAAAGCATTAAAGAAAAAAGTAGATTCAAGAATCATTTATCTTGAAGGTAAAATTGACATGAATGATGGCAAATCAATAGCTGATTATGCTAAAAATACTGGATATGATTTTCAAAAATATCTATCAAATTATAATCCAAAAACATATGGCAAGAAAGAACCAACAGGTGAACAAGAAAATGCTAGAAAATTAGTTCAAAAGAATCAGGCTAAACAAATTGAGTTAAAAATACCTGAAAATACATCAATTATCGGTAAGAAAGATGCTCAAATCAAAAATGCTAGTTTAATTCTTAAAGAAGATAATATAATTGTTCAAAATATTAAGTTCACTACCCCTTTTGACTTATTTCCACAATGGGATCCTAAAGATGGTAAAAGTGGTAATTGGAATTCTCAATATGATGCAATTTCAATAAAAAAAGCTAAAAATATTTGGATTGATCATAATTCATTTAGTGATGGTAATGGTTATCAATCAGATAATAATGCTAATAAATATTTTGGACGTCAATATCAACACCATGATGGCATGGTAGACATCACAGATGGAGCTAATAATATTTCTGTTATTCATAATCGATTTGCTAATCATGATAAAACTATGTTAATTGGTAGTTCTGATAGTAAAAAATCAGATGCAAATAAACTTAATGTAACCATTTCAAATAACTTTTTCTTAAATACGGTTCAAAGAAATCCTCGTGTTCGTTACGGTAAAATTCAAGTTTTTAATAATTATTATCAAAATAATAGCGATAATGCTTATAAATTTAGTTATGCGATCGGTGCTGGATTTAAATCGAATATCATTGCACAAAATAATGTTGTCGAAGCTAAAAAAGTAAAAGCTAAAAAATTTATATCAGTCTTTAAAAATGCCCGTCTAACCAATCAAAATAATATATTTAATGGGCATAAAATTAATAATCATTTTGATGTAAAGAAAGCAACTTGGAAACCAGAATATAAGTTCAATTTATTACCTACCAATAAAGTAAAAGCCAGTGTTCTAAAGGATGCTGGAAATATTTTAAATTAATAAAAATAACCTTTCATAATCTAAAATGAAAGGTTATTTTTTTACTGAATTTTTTATTTAACTAAAACTGCTTTACGTCCTTCTTGATTATACAATTTCATAAATTGCTTTGTAGAAGTCCAGAAAACGGGTTTGTTAGTAGTTCTATAAGTGGCCCTCCATGAAGAAGGATCGGCCATTTTGAAGTATCCACGTTTATAACCAACTACTACTAAAGTATGACCAGTTGCTGTTCTCATACGATATCCAGTTGCAGCAATTACTGGATTTCCATGTTGCACTTCATTAATAATTTTAGTCTTAGAAGCACCGGTTATATTATATACACCATTATAATATCTTCTACCAAATGGTGCTAATGCACTAGGATAAATGGTCCAATCTTGATTAGTATGATTTACAGCATATGGATTCCCCACAAATCCCTTATTATGATCATATTTTGCACGGGGCATTTTTTTCAAAAAGCCATTTAAACTAATATTTTCTCCAACACCCTTAGTGGATAAGGCCATCTTTAAAGCTGTTGCTTCACAACCATTAGGTGCATCAAATGGAAAATGTTGACTAGTATATGTAAATGGAATTTCATATACATTAGTCGTAGATAAATAAGTAGCATTAATCCAACCCTGATCTTGCCCACGATATTTAATTTGATAATAGGTTCTTTCTTTAGCTCTTGCGACATTCGTCAATTGAACTAATTGCCCTTTCAAGTTTAAAGTTTTTTTCACACGAGTACCACGATTATAAGGACCCACAAATGATTTGATTCCATTAACATTTACATTTCTGGCATTATAGTTAACTGCTGAAGAATATGTAAAATTAACATGATCAACAAATTTATTTTTTTCGGCTTCTTTTTTAGCTGCTTCTTGTTGAGTTTGTTTTTCAGCTTCTTGTTGTTCTTTTTGCTTATCGGCATTATTTTGACTTTCATTACTGGTAGATTGAGCAGTAGCAATATTATTGCTATTAGTATCAGCATGTGCCAAAGAAGATTGACCACCTACAACAAACGCAGTAGCTAAAAACAATGCCAATGCAGATGATGACAATATTCTTTTCATATATTTCAACTCCATCCAATTATTGTATAACTACAATATAATACAAAAAACAAATAAATAATAATAATAACCACTTATGTAAATAAATTTTAATACTCAGGTAATATTATTGTTCTAATAGCAAAAAAAGACACAGTAAAGTCATATTTACTGTGTCTTTTTTATTTTTTATTTGTATAGTTGTTCTACTTGCTTTTGAATATCAGGATTATTCATAAAGTCATTGTAGCTAGTATCAGCTCTTTGAATCATGCCTTTATCGGATACTTCGATGATATGATCAGCAATAGTTTGAATGAATTCACGGTCATGAGAAGTAAAGACAATTGAACCATCAAATGGAATTAAACTGTCATTTAAAGCAGTAATTGATTCCATATCTAAGTGATTAGTAGGATCATCCATAATCAAGACATTACCCTTTTGCAACATCATCTTGGATAGCATGCAACGAACCTTTTCTCCCCCTGATAATACCTTAATTTGTTTTTGAATATTATCACCAGAGAATAACATACGACCTAAGAAACTACGTAGGAATGGATCATCACTTTCTTCTTTTGAAGCAAATTGTCTTAACCAATCAATAATGGTTAATGAATCGTCATCAAAATCAGAGTTAATATTTCTAGGCATGTAGGAACGACGGGTAGTTTGTCCCCAAACAACTTCGCCGGTATCTGGTTCAATTTTGCCAGCAATAATTTGCATTAAAGTTGTAGTAGCTAAATCATTACGACTAGTAATTGCAGTCTTTTCACCAGGACGAAGGGTAAATGTAATATTATCTAAAATCTTCTTACCATCAATAGTCTTAGATACATTATTAACACTTAATAAGTCATTTCCTAAATCACGTTCTTTTTCAAACTTAATAAATGGATATTTACGTGAAGATGGTTTGATATCATCTAAAGTAATTTTATCCAATTGCTTTTTACGTGAAGTAGCTTGCTTTGATTTAGAAGCATTAGCTGAGAAACGCGCAATAAATTCTTTCAATTCTTTAATTTGATCTTCTTTTTTTGCATTTTCATTTTGTTGCATTTTAGTAGCTAATTGACTAGATTTTAACCAAAAATCGTAGTTACCAACATATAGTTGAATTTTTTGATAGTCCACATCACACATCATTGTACATACTTGATTTAAGAAATATCTATCATGAGATACAACAATGGCAATATTTTCATAATCAGCTAAAAAGTTTTGCAACCAATCAATAGTATGATTATCTAAACCATTAGTAGGTTCATCAAGTAATAAAATATCTGGATTTCCAAATAAAGCTTGTGCAAGCAAAACTTTAACTTTTTGGCCTTCAGTTAATTCACTCATCTTTTGATGGTGTAATTCTTCAGGAATTCCAACACTTTGTAGTAATTGAGATGCATCAGAATCAGCATTCCAACCATCCATCTCAGCAAATTCACCTTCTAATTCAGCAGCTTTTACACCATCTTCATCAGAAAAATCAGGTTTTGCATACAAAGCATCTTTTTCTTTCATAATTTTATATAGCTTTTCATAACCTTGAATTACAGTATCTAATACTTCGTAATCTTCAAAGCCATAATGATCTTGACTTAAACTTGATAATCGTTCATTAGGTCCGATTGAGATATTACCGCTAGTGGGCTCAATTTTACCTTCTAGCATCTTCAAAAAGGTTGACTTACCGGCACCGTTGGCCCCAATAACTCCATAACAGTTACCGGGCGTGAACTTAAGATTAACATTTTCATATAATTTTTTACCTGAGAAATGTAATCCCATATCTGATACAGTTATCATTTCATACCTCCATCTAATTAAATAATAAAAAACGTCCCCAGTTCTAAATATAGAATCAAGGACGTTAATATTTTATTGATTCAATTTATAACTCTGATAACCTTATCACATGCAAATAAACAAAACAAGTTTATTATTATAGGACATCTGATATGTTCTTGTCACCAGAAGTAATTTCGTAAATATTATTTATGGTATCATCATCGCCTAGTATTTCAACGACTGAGTTAGCAACATCAGCTCTTGGAATATCCATCTTAGAATCAAATTCACTTGTTAACACAATTTTGCCAGTTTCAGAATTATTAGTTAATGTAGTTGGACGTAAGATAGTGTAATTTAGTCCACTATTCTTCAAATATTCATCAGCATAATGTTTTGCAACATAGTAACCTGGTAATCCTGAATTAGGCCAGAAAGAACGATTATCAGCACCAGCAGCACTAACCATTACATAACGTTTAATTCCAGCATTATTAGCAGCAATCATTGTCTTAATAGCACCATCTAAATCAATACTTAGGGTCATATCATCACCTGTAGCTCCACCAGATCCAGCAGAGAATACAATTGCTTCAGCCCCGCTTTGTTTAAATGCTGTTGTCATGTCTTCAGGACTTGATGTTAAATCAAAAAGTGTTGGTTCAACATTTTCCATATCTTTATATTCATCAAATTGACCTTCACTTCTTACACCAGCTAAAGCAGTGTAACCTTGCTTGCCTAATTTTTCGACCATTTGTTTACCTACGTGCCCATGAGCACCTACAACGAATACTTTTTTCATTTTAAACTTCCTTTCTTAAAGTAAGTAGTAATATACTACCAGTCTATAAATCATATTGGAAATATTTTGTTCATAAGATTATAAAAACGTCTCTAAATTGATAGAGACGTTTTTATGAAATTGTTTTTTCGTTTAATTAAGTCGAGTATTTTTATTTATTTAAATTTTCTTTCATCTGAGATTGGAACGTTTTCATCAATAATTCCAGCATCGCCAGACAATTGTAAGATGTTCATCTTAAGATCTAATTTCAAATTTTGATCCATATATGACTTGCTGTAGCCTTTAATATAAATTGGGCCAAGATCTGAATCCATACTTTCATCAAAATCGTGGTCATCTGAATCAGGGTCTACTGCAATGAAATCAAAAGATGTATCAATTGCACAAGAACCAGCATCAGAATATTTTCCAACACCGTCATCTAAACTTAAAAAGAATTTTGCATTACCAGAAACATTGTCTTGAATCTTTTTCTTTGCTGCATCTGTAATTGTTAATTTCATATCAATACCCCCTACAATTTATATTACAAAATACATTGTACACGTTATAAATCTTGTGTCAATGTTTTGTGTGCAAAATATTTTAATATTTATTATCGATTCTGATACCAGTTATATATTGATCTAGCAACATCTAAATCGATATATTTAGCAATAATTTCGCCAGAAGTGTCACCTCTTCTTTCAGATATTTTTAAATGGGCCAAATTCCTTTTTTGCATCCAAATACTCTCTCTTAAAGTTATCGATTGAATACGATGCCAATTTATAAACTGTAAATTACGATTAAATAATCTACAGTTTTCAATTATTAAATCATCATTTTTAATAATCTTGACCCCATTATGAAGGTATCGATAGAATCCGTTAAAAACAACTACACCTAGCAGAAATATTTCTATGAAAATAAACATAAATAACCAACTAGTTCCATTTAATAGCAATGCTAATGGTAGTAAAAGAACCCACGAACTATTTCTGATAAACAGCCAAATAGAATAATTACGTTTACCAAATATTTTAGGTTCTTCTTTTGGTAGATTATCAAAAAATTGATTAGTAATTGGATATAATTTTTTAGCATTTAAAACTGGAATAATAACTGGATCTTTAGTATTGGTATTTTCTTTTTGATCAGAAATAATGGTTATTTTAACAGTTGTTATTTTGAATAAGCGTCGAATAATATTTTGCGTAAAGTTTATGCTTTGAATACGATTGGTCTTTATTTTGACGGTTTCTTGTTTTAATAATCCCCTACTAAAGGTTAAATAACCATCTTTTTTAGTAAGTGTAAAACGATAGTATTGAATCCATATTGAAACATAACTAACAATAAAAGCAATTATCAATAAAATAAGAAATTCTACTATAACTATGATAATTCCTTTACTACCTAAATAGTTAAAAACTTCATCCTTATACTTAGAAGAAATTGCAAATGAATAACGTTGATAAAATTCACACAGAATGAAAATTCCAAATAAGCCTCTAAAACTAGTTGCGGCAAATAAATTCATTGAATGATTAGAAATATTATATTGTGCATCAAACTTATTATGATTGTCATCTCTTACTTTATTACTAATATCTTCAGCAATATCATTATTTGCAATCAATCTTTTATGCTCTAGCATTTGGGCTACATTTTCATTCACCGCAACTAGATCGATATTAGAATCCGCATGACTAGCATTATCAACGATTACCTCTTCTAAATTAAATGGTTTCAAAAAGAACCATTGCTTGCGATGAATATTCTGGATTTTTTCATAAGGCATATGTATTTCTTTTTTAAAAAAAATGCCATGTTTTATCAATAATTGGTTATCCAAAATAGAATAACGATATGTAAAATAAGATATAATTTTATATGCTAATAAAAATAAAGCAAAGATGGGTGTTATCCAAATAAAATGAATCCATATACCTAATAGAAGTATTGAGATAACTTGCGAAAAATAATTTTTCAAACCGAATAATAATGCTAATGGATTTAAAAGTTTATTTTGCATTTCTGGCCTCCATTGCTAGATCCATTACTTGTTTTCTAATGGTTTGTGCTTCTTCATGTGTAACAGCTTCAATTTTATGATTATCACCAGCAGTATCAACATAAACACTATTTAAATTTTGCATTCTTAACAATGGTCCCTGATTCAAATTAACATTTTGCACTCGTGCAATTGGAATGGAAGATAACTTTCTGAAGAAAAAGCCCTTTTGAATCTCAACGTATTCTTCTGAAATTTTATATTTATTAAATGCATACCGGTATGGAATTAAAGATAATTCACATATTAGTTCTAAGATTCCCAAAGCTAAAATAATAAAAGATAGCCAACTTGGCCATTTAATCAAAGTGAATAAAAATCTGGATCCTATAAAAGCTATCATCCAAAAAATAAAAGTAATAATTGAAGCTTGCATCCATATTTTTTTAACATTTTCAGGTAATTTTTTCATAAAACTACTCCTTTTCGATATTTAAAAGATATTTAATAAATGCAGAGTTATTTCTAAGGCTATTTTCGTAATCAACACCTGTAATTCGATGACTTGGGATTAAGATAATTAATGGGTTAGATAAAATTGCTGCTTCAACTTGTGATTTACTTTCAGCAAACTGATTGGCAAAATCATTTAAATCAATTGTTTCACCATATTTAATGGTAGTAATTTCTGACCATACTTTCTTTTGAAATTCATTACCTATAAAATTCATTGGTAAGTCAAAATATTTTCGATTACCATCTAAATATTCACGGATTTGAATCTTATATTCTTCAGTTTTCTCATTGCCATATTTAAATTCTGCTGCTAAATTTGAAAAAAAATCATAAATCTCAGAAATACCACAATTAGGATTATTAACAAAATTTATACCACTATCATTAGCAGTAATTATTAATTGAATATTATTGTATTCAATCTTATCCCATAATAGTTGTTCCATAAACGTTTTTTCATTCCTATCTATTATTATACATATGAACATATTACCATAGTATTAAACAGCCACATAGTAATATAAAAAAGCAGATAGAAATCTGTCTGCTTTATTTCATAATTCTAGAATATCCAACTGCATGCCACCAAGGAGCTTTTACATTTTCACGAACTACCCCTCTATTTTGTGAATCAATCATTTTTCCTTTTCCTATATACATTCCAACATGATAAATACTACGTTTATTGCCACCAAAGAAGACTAAATCACCTGGTTTTAAATGATGTTTAGAAACCTTTTTACTACTTTTATATTGGCTTTGGGCTGTTCTAGGCAAATCTTTACCAACACCATGTTTATAGACATATTTAACAAAGCCAGAACAATCAAATGATTTAGGACCGGTTGAACCATATACATATTTTTTACCTAACTGTTTTTTAGCAATCTTATACACTTTATTAAAATTTTCTTGTTGGCTATGCTCGTTAGCAGAAACTGTATGAGTATTAACTATACTAAATGTAAATAAGCCTATTAATAAAGATACAAATAATAATACTTTAACCATTGGTATAGATTTCATTTAATAACCTTCCTTATTAATAATAGTTTTTATACGTTCTTTAATTCAGTATTTAAAATTATAGGACAAAAATAATACTATTCGGCTACACATAGGTATCAAAGATATTAAAAAATCATTACCAAATATTACTTAATGGTTTAAAGTGGTAAAAGGTTCTATAATAGACATGTGGCAAATTTTATTAATACAGGTGATTTTTTTGGATTTATATTCTTATCATTATTTAACTCATCCCAATACTTTTATCTATTACATATTACTAGTAGTAGCAATTATTTTTGGTGGTTTTATAATATTCAACGGCTTCAAATATATGCGAGATAGAACTAATCTTAAATATCGAGATACATTTATAATGTTGATTTTATTGGCTATTTTATCAATAAGTTTGGTATTTGCTAATATACTGCAACAGAATAACTCTAATAGCCAAAACTCTCAAACAGTTAAAATGGTACGTACAATTAGTAGAGATATGAAAGTACCAAAATCAAAAATATATACAAGTAGTACACAATTAACTAGTGGAATGACCATTTTAATTAATAAAAAATATTATGAGGCTAATTTTAATTCAACGTTTAATAGTTACAGTTTAACTAAAAGTGGTTTAATTGATAATGATGTTAACATCCATAATAATGCGCAGTTCAATTTAGGACCAATTAACCAGCAATATTTGAATATTTTCTTAAAATTATTGATTGGTTTTGTAATGTTAGTAATTCAAATTAACCTTTCTGGAAAAGGTAATTTAGCACCTTCTAATGCCGTTGACCAATTACAGAACTATGTTCTTGGTGGTATTATTGGTGGTATGATTTATAGTGAATCAGTTACTACATTGCAATTCTTTATTGTCTTGTTAATATGGTCTTCAATCATTTTCATAAGCAGAATACTTATTAGACAAAGCCAATTCTTCAAAAAAATGCTTGCAGGTGAACCAAAGAACATCATAAAGAATGGATTTATCAACGTTGATACTGCTTTAAGAAATGGTCTTTCTGCATCCGATTTAGCATTTAAATTAAGAACTCAGGGTGTTCATAATTTTAAAGATGTCCAATCCGCAGTTCTGGAACAAAATGGTCAATTAACGGTTAATACATTTGGCGATGAATCAATGAGTTATCCAGTCATTACTGATGGTAGTGTCAATATGGATGTTCTTGAAAGAATGGGTCACAGTGAAGAATGGATTAAAAACTTAGTGGAAGAAAGTAATAAAGAAATATCGCAAATCTTCTTAGGTCAATATGTTAATGATCATTTAGTTATCATTTCATACCCCACTAAGCCTAAAAGGCCTTGGTACTATGAACTTGGGGAACAAATGTCTAATTTCAGTTCAAATCATAGTATTACCCCTGATAGAATTAAAAGATCTAAATCAATGAAAAAATTAAAAGAATTTTCTCAAAGAAGACATCATGAAGGTAAAAACGATGAAAACTATCAACAAAGTGAAAAGAAAACTCCAAATCATCGTAATCGTAAATAACTAAATAAAAAGGCACTCACATTATTTGTGAGTGCCTTTTTATTTAGTTATTTAAAGATTTTGAAACGTTTATCATCGTCCATGTAATCTTTGTCATCAGCTGGTGATTCAATAGAACCGAAGTCCATTTCACCACGTAATTTCCAACTTTCAGGAATGCCAAATTCTTTAGCAACATCTTCATCAATTAGTGGATTGTAATGTTGTAAGTTAGCACCAATACCATTTTCAGCTAAACCAGTCCAAACAGCATATTGTGCATTACCTTGTGATTGTTCTGACCAATCATAAAAGTTTTGTGCATATGATGGGAATTGATCTTCCAATCCATGCACAACATCCATATCAGTAAAGTATAGAACTGTTCCAAATGCATTACTAAATGAATTAATCTTTTCAGTAGTAGCTTTAACAGCATCTTCTGATTTCAGATGAGGTTTTAAATTATTTAATACAATATCCCATAATTTTTTATGATAATCATTAAATAAAATAACTGCGCGAGTTGATTGACTATTAAATGGAGTAGGAGCTTGTTTAATAGTTTCCTTAATGAAATCAGAAATATCTTCAGGAGTTTGATTAACATTTTTACCTAAAGCATAAATAGTACGACGTTGTTTTTGTAAATCTAATAAACTTGTTTTCATAAAAATATCCTTCTTTCTTAATTTGTTAAATACAATTATAGCACTTACTTTTTATAAGTAAAAGTTTTTTTAACAACTTTTTAAACATTTATAAATATCAATGTTATTATTTATTTATAATAATATTTTATTGAGGTAAAGAATATGTTTTATTATTTATTCCTATTTTTAGCTATTATTGGTGAACTTATTGGCACCAACTTATTAAAAATGTCCATGGGGTTTTCTAGAATAATTCCAGCAATAGGTGCAATTATTTCTTTCATATTATGCTTTTACTTTTTATCAATTGCTATGATTAAAATTCCTTTAAACGTCACATATGCTGATTGGAGTGCAATTGGCATTCTAGTAACTACAATTATAGCAATATTTGTGTACAAAGAGCCAACTAATATTTCATCCGTTATTGGAGTCGCATTTATCATTGTGGGCGTTATATTGCTAAATTTATTTAGTCCAAAATAATACCGTTAAGTTATTGGCTTAACGGCATTTTTTAAACATATAGATAAATTGAAAAGTACATCATAATCGTTCCTAAAAGCACAAATAAGTGCCAGATAACATGACCAAAAGGAATTTTTTTAAAACTATAAATCACAGCTCCCAAAGTAAAGGCAATGCCTCCAAATAATAGTAAAAAGAAACCAGTAATTCCTAAATGTTGATATAATCTAACAATTCCTAAAAGACACATCCACCCCATTACTACATACATAACTGTGGATAGAGTTTTATACTTACCCATCCAAATTGATTTATACACTATTCCCATAATAGTTACTACCCAAATAATTCCAAAAATAGTCCATCCCAACCAACCTTGAATGGCAACTAAGCAATATGGAGTGTAGGTTCCAGCAATTAGCAGATAAATAGCTGAATGATCAAAAATTTGGAATAATTTTTCAACACCTGTGAAATATAAACTATGGAATAAAGTTGATGCTAGATAAAAAAGAATTAATATTCCCCCATAAATGGAAAAAGTAGTGATTCGCATAGCACCACCTTCGAATGAACCATGTACAATTAGACAAATAGCTCCCGCTATTGCTAATAACACCCCTATTCCATGAGTAATGGCACTAAATATTTCATTTAATAAAAAATATTTTTTACTACCTACCCAAGTAATATTATTAGCAGTTGTATTATCATTTTTCATTTAATCATTCCTTACGTGTTATTTATTTATATTATATAACCATGTAATCTAGTTTTCAATACTAGATAATAGATTGTAAAAAAATAATCCCCAGCAGTGGGAATTATTAATTATTTAATACCAACCATGTGATAACCAAAAACTTTTAGCACCAAGCCATGAGCCGTAACGACTATTAGCATAATGATCAGCAGTAAGCTCTTGATTGTGTGCCGAATAGTTTCCATGATAAGAAGCAATTGATAATTGATATTTACCATAACAAGCACCATTACTTGCACTATATGATCCACCTGATTCACGAATAGCAATAAAATGTTTGGCAGCTGCATTAGCAGCAGATAAATTATTAAGTTGATGTCTGTGATGTCTATGTATATATACGATATTTTGTCTATGTCTAGTATTAGCACTAGCATTGTTTTGTGGCAATAAAAACAAAATCGCAGCGAATAATGTAACTACACTTAAAAGTGATATAAATGCTTTATTCGAATGCATATATGTTTTTCCCTCCTTACAAATTACATAGTGTACCTTACATTATGTTTCTTACGAAACGATTATATTAAAGTTACATTTTGTTTACATTTCTTTGCAAATTGAAATATATTTACACATTCAACCCATAAATGACCATATTCTAATAATCCACCTTGACTTTCTAATGAAATTGCAATATAGTTAGTTACATAAGTAAATAACTAATTAATAAAGGAGATTATTTTATGAAAGTGCTTGAAGTACAAAACTTAAACAAAAAGTTTGGTCAAAAGCAAGCCTTATTTAACGTTACATTTGACGTTGAACCGGGTACTATTTTAGGTCTAATTGGTCCTAATGGTGCCGGTAAATCTACAATTATGAAAAGCATTGTTGGTTTAACTAGTTACAATGCAGGATCAATTAAGATTAATGGTGAAAGTTTAACTAAAAATAACCGTAAAAGCTTACAAAATGTTGGTTCAATGATTGAGTCACCTGCTCCTTATTTAAGTCTAACTGGTTATCAAAATTTGAAATTATTCAATGATGGATCAACAACAGAAGGTGAAATTCAAGAAATCATGAAAGATACACAAATTGATTCCTTCTGTAACCGCAAAGCTAAGAAGTATTCATTAGG
Source organism: Apilactobacillus micheneri (assembly GCF_006493595.1). Taxonomy (NCBI): domain Bacteria; kingdom Bacillati; phylum Bacillota; class Bacilli; order Lactobacillales; family Lactobacillaceae; genus Apilactobacillus; species Apilactobacillus micheneri. The sequence goes on from NZ_QUBI01000001.1 coordinate 244,867, forward strand.
TATGAAACAACGTTTAGGAATTGCTATTTCATTATTAAATCATCCTAAGTTATTGATCTTAGATGAACCCATGAATGGTCTTGATCCTCAATCAACTCATGATTTACGTGACTTACTATTGAAATTATCAAAACGTGGTATCAGTGTTCTAATTTCAAGTCATTTACTTGATGAATTAGCTCGTATCGCTGATTACTATGTTGTAATCAATCATGGTCGTGTTGTTAAAGAATCAGATGCTCAATCATTCCTATCAAGTGGTGAAAAGAATATTAAATTTACCACTAATGATAATGAAAAAGCATACAATGCATTATTACAAGCTGGCTTTAAAGCTAAGATGAGTGATAAAACTGTTGAACTTAAAGATGATGGCGATTCAATGAACAAAGCATTAGCTGCTTTAAATAATGCTGGTCTTGAAATTCAAGATGTTTCTAAGGACAAAGCTGACTTAGAAGAATCATTATTAAATCTATTAACTGAAGATAACAAAAAGGAGGAAACTAAATAATGTTAACTCTATTAAGACAAGAAATTTATAAACAAATTCATGGTAAGTTTTATATTGGTTGGCCAATTGTAATGCTCTTGGCATCATTAACTGCCGGATATTTTCTTACATCTGGAAAAAATCATGTTGATCATCAAGCATTTGCTTTTAATGTTTTTAACGATAATATGGATTTAGTACTTATTGCAATGGTTGTATTTGCAAGTACTATTATGATTGGTGATTTTGCAAATAACACCGTCAAGTATTTGTTTTCTCGTCAATTTTCTAGATTACAAATTTTTATTTCTAAACTAGTTACTACATTCTTTATGTATATTTATTTAATTGTAATGAGCTATATTTTCACATTTATATCAAAAATGATTTTTGATCGTTCTGGTGATATGGGAATGAAATATATTAATCAAAATTTATTTAGTATTTCATGGTTACTATTATTAGTAATTCCAATGGTAATGTTAGTAAGTAACATTGTTAAAAATAATGGTGTAGCTATTGCATTAGGTATTGTATTCTTCTTTGCTTCAAGCATTGTTACTGCATTCTCAATGGTTTTAATGAAAAAATGGGATATATTAAAATTTAATCCATTTAACTTTTTAAATGTATCTACTCAATTTATTGATCATAGTGCAAAAACGGTAACAAATCTTTCATTAACCTCAATGGAAATTGGAACTGTTGTATATGCTCTAATTTTTACAGCAATTGCATATGTAATTTACAATCATAGAAACGTTTAATTAAAATTAAACAATTAAATTAAAGCACCCTTTTTATATTAATAAATTGGGTGTTTTTCTATTGACTAGTTTTATGAACGTGATAAACTCATGACATGATTAACTTTCGTTAAAGACCTAGGAGGTCAAAAAATTGAGTGATTTATTAAAACAAGAAATGAATAGTCGTAATCGTAAAATTTTTAGTTTTATGGCATTAGGACTATTCATAGTGACTATTATTATGGCCATTACTGGGATGGAAACTAGAACCTTAGATGGTTGGAAATGGATGAACCAATTTGGTGCTATAACTGGTGTTATTGAATTATTAACTACTATTATTGTTGCTACCAGATTTGCCGGACAAGAAAGCAATGCCCAGGTTAAAGAGAACATGAAGAATCATAGCAAGTCTTCAATCTTTTTTTCAAAAGTGATTACAATTTTAATTTCATATTTGATTCTATTATTAGTAGCAATTATTGCTGTAATATTGATGAAGTATTTAGTGTTCCCTCACAAGCCTTTAGCTGGAACTTTAGCCCAAGAATTAAGTTGGGCGGTTCTTGGTAACATTGCTTATTTCTTCATTTTTCAATCATTTGTCATGATGATAATTGGATTTTGTAAAACTTGGTATGGCGCAATTGCTTTTGGAGTTGCATGTACTTGGATTACAGAAATCATCGCTGGTATTTTCATGATTTTCATCTATACACACCGTAAATTAATTTACAATCCATTTAACTTCTTTTTCGTTGAAAAGCAAATTCAAGATGGTATGAAACATATGATGACTAGATTGCAATTACCAATGATCATTAAAGGATCATTATTATATGCCTTAATTTTCTTTATAATTGCATTTATCATCTTTGTTTATTTCCGTAAATTTAATACATGGAATGATGATGAAGAAAAAAATAACCAAGATACTAAAGAAACATAATTAACAAATAAGTAAAGCATCGTAAATATTAATTTACGGTGCTTTATTTGTTTGCTTGACCAATTTTGATTTAGTGATATATTTTATATTGTATGCAATTTATTTATACGCTATACTTTTATACATATTAGTAAAGAAAGGAGTTATATAATATGACAAATAAGATCACATTAGATAATCAAATCTGTTTTCAAATTACCAGAGCACACCAATTATTTAACAAATTTTATCAAGAACCTTTAAGTAAATTCAATTTAACATATGTTCAATACATTACCCTATTATCATTATGGGAAAAAGATGGGGTTACTGTAAATTATCTTAGCCAAAAATTGGGCTTATCTAATGGGACATTAACTCCATTATTAAAGCGACTAGAAAAAGCTGGTTGGATTACCAGAACTCGTGATAAAAAAGATGAACGTCGAGTATTAATTAAACTAACCGAACATGGTGCTAAACAAGAAGAACCTATTACGAGTACTGTTCAAGGTTGTTTAAATAGTTTAAATTATGATGATGAAACTTTCAACAACACAATGAATACTATCTTAGACGTTCAAAATCGTCTTGAAAAATCTGAAGAAGCAAAAGAAAATAGTTAATATTGTTTTCATTATATTGACATCTGTCTATTCTCAGTATACAATTATATCAATTAATGAGAAAAGACATGACTATATTTACTAATGTTTCAGAGAGATTTAGCATCTTCTGTAAGCTAAATCATCATTAAAATATAATTACCACTTTTCAAAATATTTTTGGCGGATAATGCCAAATCAGATTGTTCTGTTAACGACTAATGAGAGTGTATAGTGCTTTTTGCGCTATATAAATATGGGTGGAACCACGTAAAATTACGTCCCTAGTACATTAATTTGTGCTAGGGACTTTTTTATTTTCCTATAAACTCAAATATTTTAAAGAAGGTGAATAGTTATGGCAGATAAAAACAATAATTTAGAAAGAAAACTTAGTGCTCGTCATATGAAAATGATTGCATTAGGTGGAACTATCGGTGTAGGACTATTTATGGGGGCTAAATCAACCATTGATTGGACAGGGCCTTCTGTTCTATTGGCATATGGAATTGCTGGATTATTCTTATACTTAATTATGCGTGCGTTGGGAGAAATGCTATATGTTCATCCCATCACTGGATCATTTTCACAATTTGCTTCCATGTATATGCACCCTGTTTTTGGATTCCTAACTTCATGGAGTAATATATTTCAATACTTAGTAGTCGGGATGTCCGAGGTAATCGCAATTGGTACATATATGCAATTTTGGTGGCCTAGCCTCCCTAATTGGTTACCAGGAATTGTTGCAATCATTTTCTTATGTATAGCTAACTTAATTTCTGTTAGTGCATTTGGTGAATTAGAATATTGGTTCGCATTAGTCAAGGTTGTAACTATTGTTGCAATGATCATTGTAGGATTGGTTTTAATTATCTTTGGATTTAATGGAATTGGTCCTACTGGTATTTCAAATATTTGGAAATTTGGTTTCTTTGCTCATGGATTTAAAGGTTTCTTCTTTGCATTAGCGATTGTAATTGCTTCTTATCAAGGAATTGAATTAATTGGAGTTACTGCTGGTGAAGCTGAAGATCCTAAACATACATTAGTGAAAGCTATTCAAGATACAATTGGTAGAATCTTAATTTTCTATATTGGTGCCATTTTTGTAATTTTAAGTATTTATCCATGGGATAAAATCAATTCTATTGGTTCCCCATTTGTCGAAACTTTCTCACAAATTGGAATTACATCTGCAGCTGCAATTATTAATTTTGTGGTTGTAACTGCTGCTCTATCCGGATCTAATTCAGGAATTTATAGTGCTAGTCGTATGTCATATCTATTAGCACAACATCATCAAATCCCTAAAGTATTTAAAAAGTTAAATAAACATGGTGTCCCCTTTGTAGCTGTTATTAGTATTTCAGCTGGTATTTTATTGGGACTTGTATTAAATGTTGTTCTTCCAATGATCAACCCTTCTGCGAACCAAATTTTCGTTTATGTATACAGTTCATCTGTATTACCTGGAATGGTACCTTGGTTTATCATTTTAATTTCACAAATTAGATTTAGAAAACAACATCCAGAAGAATTAAAAGGTCATCCATTTAAAATGCCTTTATCACCTTATACAAATTACATTACTTTAATTTTCTTACTAATTACATTGGTATTTATGTTTATTAATAATTCAACAAGAGTCCCATTAATTATTGGTATTATCTTCTTGATTATAATGACAATCATTTACTTTATGAAGTACAATAATAAATCTGAAAATAACTAATCGATAAATGCACAATAATTGACAGATTAAGATATATATAATATATTTCTTAATGCTAAAATTATGTAAAAGTAGAAATATATCTTACTGGGAAGTAACAATAAAAAGTTTATCAGCAAGGTACAAGCACAGTTTTTGAAGATTTTTTCGATAAAATGATTTGTATTTTATGATATATAAATAATAAATTTCCATTTTAGAACATTTATTAGTAACATTGTTACCCAATCCCTAGTACAATAGATAGTGTACTAGGGATTTTTCTACATAATATATTTATAGGATGGTGAAAATATTGGCAGAAAAGAAAAAAGAGGAAGAATTAGAAAGAAAGCTCAGCTCCAGACATATGCAAATGATTGCCCTTGGTGGAACCATCGGTGTTGGTTTGTTTATGGGTGCCAAGTCAACAATTGCTTGGACTGGTCCTTCTGTATTATTAGCATATGGAATTGCTGGAATTTTCTTATATTTAATTATGAGAGCCCTCGGAGAAATGCTTTACGATAATCCAATTAGTGGATCATTCTCACATTTTGCAACTGAATATATGCATCCAGTTTTCGGTTATTTAACCGCTTGGAGTAATATTTTCCAATGGATTGTTGTTGGTATTTCAGAAATGATTGCAATTGGAACGTATATGCAATTCTGGTGGCCAGGAATACCTTCATGGGTACCTGGCATCATCGCGATTGTATTCTTATGTATTGCTAATTTAATCTCTGTTAGCGCATTTGGTGAATTAGAATACTGGTTTGCACTAATCAAAGTTGTTACTATTATTGCTATGATTGTTATTGGTGCTGTTGTTATTGTTCTAGGTTTCAATGGTGTTGGTCCTACTGGAATTTCTAATTTATGGTCACACGGATTCTTTACAGGTGGTGTAAAAGGTTTCTTCTTTGCCCTATCAATCGTATTTGCTTCTTATCAAGGTATCGAATTGATTGGAGTCACTGCTGGGGAAGCTGAAGATCCTAAAAACACTTTAGTTAAAGCTATTCAAGATACTATTGGTAGAATTTTAATTTTCTACATTGGTTCTATTTTCGTTATGTTAGCGATTTATCCATGGGATAAAATTGTTAATATTGGTTCTCCATTCGTTGAAACATTTTCAAGAGTTGGAATTAGTTTTGCTGCATCAATTATTAACTTTGTTGTTTTAACTGCTGCTCTATCTGGTTCTAACTCAGCTATTTATAGCTCAAGTAGAATGTCATATTTATTAGCACAAAATGGTCAATTACCAAAACGTTATAATAAAATGAATAAACATGGTGTGCCATACATTTCAGTTATTTCAATTGCTACTGGAATTTTACTTGGTGTTCTATTAAACGTAATCCTACCAATTTTCTACAAAGGTGCTAGTCAAATTTTCGTTTATGTTTACAGTTCATCAGTGCTACCTGGAATGGTTCCATGGTTCGTAATTATTATGTCTGAATTAAAATATCGTAAGTTATATCCAGAACATATTAAGAATCATCCATTCAAGATGCCTTTTGCACCTTTCTCAAATTATCTAACTTTGGCAATGTTAGCACTAACTTTAATATTCATGTTCTTTAACAATGATACTAGAATTCCATTAATTGTAGGAATTGTATTCCTAGGATTTATGACAATTCTATACTTTGCTAAATTTAATAAACAAAATAATAAATAAACATTATTATAAATAGCCACCCTTGAATTGTATAATTTAAGGGTGGCTATTTTCATGATATAATAGTGATTATAGTTAAAATTACATTGACAATATGCTTATATTAAATTAACATTTTAATTAATTTATAATCTTTTTTTAATAAATGTTTAAAAAAACGAAAAGAAAGAGGTAATGTTTATGGGGAATCTTTTTAAACGAATGAATAGAAAAGAAGATCCTAAAGTTTATGAAAATAAGGATGCTAAGATGGTTCGCTCAATGACCACTAAAGACTTTCTTGCTCTAGGTGTTGGGACTATTGTTTCAACTGCTATTTTCACACTACCAGGAGTAGTTGCTGCAAATAACGCTGGTCCTGCGGTTACAATATCATTCTTACTAGCTGCAATCGTTGCCGGTTTAGTGGCCTTAGGATATGCTGAAATGGCTTCAGCAATGCCTTTCGCTGGATCTGCATATTCATGGATTAATGTTATTTTCGGTGAATTTTGGGGATGGGTCGCTGGCTGGGCTCTTCTAGCAGAATATTTTATTGCAGTTGCGTTTGTTGCTGCTGGATTATCAGCTAACTTTCGTGGTCTAATTGAACCAATGGGATTACATATTCCAACCGCCCTCTCAAATCCAATTAGTGCTCCTAGTGGTTTTGTTGATATTTGTACTATTGTTATTATTCTGATTGTTGCATTTTTAATTACTCGTGGTGACAGTAAAACTTCAAAAATTGAAAATGTATTAGTGGTACTTAAAGTTTTAGCCATTTTAGTATTTATTTTTGTTGGTTTAACTGCTATTCATATTCAAAATTATATTCCATTTGTCCCTGCTCCACATACTAATCCTGATGGCACTGCATTTGGTGGATTTGGTGGTATTTATGCTGGAGTATCAGTAATTTTCTTATCGTATATTGGTTTTGATTCGATTGCTGCTAACTCTGCCGAAGCAAAAAATCCACAAAAAACTATGCCTCGTGGAATTATCGGTTCTTTGGTAATTGCTGTTACCCTATTTGTCGCAGTTTCATTAGTATTAGTTGGAATGTTCAAATACACTAATTACGCTAATAACGCTGAACCAGTTGGATGGGCTCTTCGTCAAAGTGGTCACCCATATGTAGCATCTGGAGTTCAAATTGTAGCAGTTATTGGAATGTTCACTGCATTAATTGGTATGATGATGGCTGGATCACGATTACTATATTCATTTGGTCGTGATGGTATGCTTCCTAAGTTCTTAGGAAAAGTTGATAAAAAACATAAACTACCAATTAATGCCATTTTAACTATTACTGTGATTTCAGTATTAATTGGAGCATTTTTAACTTTTAATTTCTTGTCACAATTAATTTCTGCTGGAACATTAATTGCATTCATGTTTGTATCAATTGGAATTTATCCATTGCGTAAACGTGAAGGTAAAGATATTAACATGCCTGGCTTTAAAATGCCTTTCTTCCCGGTATTACCTGCATTAGGCTTTATTGCTTCATTAGCAGTATTTTGGGGGCTAGACTCAGATGCTAAATTATATGCTTTGATTTGGTTTGTTATTGGGATGGTTGTATATTTCGTTTACGGTATGCATAATCGAGCCAAAACCCAAGCCGCTGAATTAAGAGATGAAAATAATGATTTTGATAATAAAATTGAATAATATATAAAAATGGTTTGCCTATAATTTGGCAAACCATTTTTATTATAGATATGACTTCATATAAACATATACCCGTTTCCATACATAATTATAACTATAAGGTAATCTTTTAAAAACTTTATATTTAGACTGTACTTTTTTATTAACTGAAACAGCATACATCACATTTTCAGTAAAGAAAGTTAGATTATGATTATTAATATTAACTGTATCATTACGATTATTTTTTATTTTAGAAAATTGATTATATAAATCTTGAGTCACTGGAATCCGGTTAAATACTTCAAAATACAATGACTTTAATGATAAAATTGGAAGAAAAACAAATAATATTATCATCAATGATCGATAAATAATTTTACTAGATTTAAAAGAATATGCATATACACAATAAGAGAAACATAATACCTCATAAATTAACAAGGATGGATACATATATCTTAATAGCAACATTGGTGTGGAGTATAAAGACATTAAACTAGATAATAAAACAGTTAAAAAGTTAACCATAAATAATATTATTAAAATTTCTTTTGCTTTAATTTTGTCGTCTTTAAGCATCCAACAAAATGGAATAATAAATATAATAGCAAAAAAAGCTATTTCTAAAAAATTTTGTAGTAAGAAATGACGACTAATCCAAAAACCTTGTGATGCATGAATCATTTGCTTTCTAATTCCATATAATATCCAGGGAATATAAAGGACAAGGAACATTATTCCACTGAACAGATACTTAATAGTATCAAAGTATTCTTTACGATATAAGGCACGAATAAAATAACAAAATAGAAATAGTCCTGCCATCATAGCTGTAAAATAATGTGAATATGCTGATAACTCAAAAAAAAGTAGCGAAATTATTAATTGACCAATATGTTTATGATAACTAAAAATAATTAAATAATAGAAACCCATTACTAAGAACATCGCAGCTAATGAATACATTCTAATATTAATAATTGGTTGTAGATCCATAGGTTGATGAAAATTATAATTAAATAATCCCAATACATTCGGTAACAATAACATTAAAATTAATTGATAAATCCAAGCAACTTTGATACCAATTAATTTGGAGACTTTTCTAATATAGATAAATGATATGCATGCACATAAAATGGAAAATAGTCTTCCTACAATAATCTCACTTAATAATGTATGCTTATAAAATAGTAAAATACCAAAAATGCCCTTTAAGATTAAATAATATAATGGTGGGTGCACGTCTAATGCATCAGTTCTAATTATATCTAGATAATTACTGTGAACTAGCGTTAAAGTAAAAATCTCATCTTTAGCTAGTGTTAATTTCATGTACATTAATAAGATCAATATAATAAAAATTATTCCAAATATATTCTTATATTTTTTAATGAAATTAATTGCTATTACCCCCTACTATCATAATTCAATATAAGTATAACATTATGATAGCAAAAAAGATGACTACTGATTAAAGTAATCATCTATTCGTCAAATTCATAACTATTTCTCAATTCTGGAACCTTCCATTTAACTAGAATGAAGGTAATTAATACTACCAAAGCACTGACATAAAAGACAGCATTATAATCCCAAATTGATGAAACAACACTACCTAAGATAGATCCAATACAAATACCAACTGCTTGGGCACCTTGATTTAAACTAAAAGCCATTCCAGTGGAGCTAGCAGGAGTTCCTTTAGCTAATAAAGTTTGCACAGATGGGAATAATGCAGCATTCGATATCCCAGTCAAGAATCTGAAGAAACCAAAGAATAGTACACTTGGTGCAAATCCTTGTGGAAATAAGAATAAGATTGCCAATAAGAACCCGACAGTTAATACTTTATTAGTACCATGGCGATCACCAAAACGACCAAATAATGGTGAAACCATTACCATTCCAATTCCAGGCATCGCAGCTACAATTCCAGATACCACTGAAATATCACCACTACCCCCCATTAATTCTTTAACATATAAAGTAATTAGTGGATTAATTGAATTATTCATAATTTGTAGAGCAATTGAAATCACCAAAATCCAAATAACAAAGTGAGGATTGGAAAATCCTTTAATAATTTTAATAAATGATTGCTTCTTTTCTTTTAATTTAGATGGATCTGGCTTGAAATGCTCTTCTACAAAAACAAATGTTAACAAGAAAAATGAAAATAATAATAATCCAGTAACCATAAAAGATACGCGAATGCTTACAAGGCGTACTAAAAAGCCACCAAAGATTGGTCCAACTAAGAATCCACTAGTATACCCAGTGGATAACCAACTTAAAGCATAACCAGTATTTTTACGTGGTGTTCCAGTTGCGACTAACGCAATGGAATTAGGAATAACCCCATCAAAGAATCCTTGTAACGCTTTTAACAATAGTAACTCCCAAATGTTAGTACAAAAGGCCATTAAAAATATAGTAATAGCTGAACCAAAAGATGTCTGCAATACTAAACGTTTTCTCCCATGTCGATCCGCAAAACGTCCCCACATCGCTGAAGTAAAAATGACCACAATAAAGGGAGCTGCATAAATAATTCCACTCCAGATAGATAATTCACTTTTACTAAAATCACCTAATTGAGCAATATATAATGGCTGAAAAGGAATAATTTCACTAAAGGCCACTCCAGTTAAGAATGTTCCAAATAGTAATATCCACAAATTCTTACGCCAATATGAATTATCGTCCAATTTATAACCTCCTTATAAAAATTAATAGTACTTTCTAAATTAACGATAATCGCATATAAAAGCAAGAAAAAAGTAATGAAATCAACATTAAGATTTCATTACTTTTTTTGCAAATCTAAACCATATTACCCTTTTGATCAACTGTTACCATTGAATCTTTATCTTGATGATTTTCAAATTTACGATGTAACAAAGCAATACATTCATCAATACAATAACCTAGCGTCATTTCTTGATGAAAATGTAATTCAGCAGTTCTATGAATACTTTTAAAATCATTCAAATAATTATCGATAAAATCATCTAAAAAATCATTATAATTTTGTGATACTGCAAATGTCTCATCGCTATCTTGACTATCAAATTTTGCCACATATAACTCATTATGTGAATTTTGTGTTTTTTTAATCATCTTTTTTATTTCAGATTTATCAAAATTAATTGCTGGTTTAGTTAAATCTTCTTTCGATAAATTGCTATCTGAAAGCTCCATGATATGTTGATTATGACGACGCATTTTATCAATCCCCTTATTATTAATGATTTTTTCTAATTTCAGGTACTCGCCATTCCAAAAGAATTAAGTTCACTAATAATAATAACGCGGTAAAGACGAAGACTCCACTATAATCAAAAATATTGGAAATAAATCCACCCATCATTGAACCAACAACGGCACCAATAGCTTGCGCAGCTTGATTCAAACTAAAGACCATTCCCGTGGATCCAGCTGGTGTTTTTTTAGCTAATAGTGTCTGAATAATTGGATAAATTGCCGCATTGGAAATTCCAACTAAAAATCTTAAGATTCCTAACACAATTACACTGGTAAAGAATCCTTGTGGAAAGTAAAAAATAATAGAAAAAATAAATCCATAAATTAAAATTTTATTTGATCCAATTCGATCGCCCAAACGACCCCAAAAAGGTGAAGCTATTAACATCGCAATTCCTGGTAGTGAAGAAATAATTCCTGCTACTACCGTAATTGGTCCATGATTATTCATTAATTCTTTTACAAATAGACTAATTACTGGATAAATTGAGTATAGTCCTGCTTGTACAATAATAGTTGAAACTAAAAGCCAAGCTGTTAATTTAGGATTAGGAAATTCTCTTAGAAAATGAATATCAAATAACGAAGATTGATTTTTTATTTTTTTAGGATCAGTTTTAAAAGTTTCTTTAACCATAAATAGACTTAATAAGAATGATAAAAATAATAATCCACCTGTAATAAAGAAAGTTACTCGAATTGAGAATAATCCTGCTAAGAATCCACCTAAAATAGGCCCTAATAAATTACCGCCAACATAACCAGTCGTGATAATTCCTAATGCATACCCTTCTTTTTTCTTAGGTGTTTCAGCAGCCACTAATGCTGTTGCATTGGGAATAACACCAGCGAAAAATCCTTGTGCTGCTCTTAATGCAACTAATTGCCAAGCATTGGTAACTAATCCCATTAAAGTAATAGCGATTGCAGAGCCAATTGTCGTCTGTAATAATAATCGTTTACGTCCGTGCCGATCAGCAAAACGTCCCCACATTGGAGCAGTCACTGCTACTACCACGAAAGTGGCTGCATAAACTAAACCACTAACCATTGATAAACTTCCATGTGAGAATTTGCCTAATTCACTAACATATAGCGATAAGAACGGAATCACTTCACTAAATCCAGTTCCTGCAATAAAAGTTGCGAACCATAAAACTAATAAATTTTTTCGCCAGACCGGCTGACCAGAATCACTCATAGAGTGAAAAAACCTCTTTTCTTAAATTCAATTAATATGTATAACAATAATAACTGAGTTATTATATCATAATATATTGACGTAAATCATTAGATAAAAAAAGATTGATGAAAAAATATTCACCAATCCTATTTAATATCATCCATTTCGACATTATCAAAGGTACCATGAAATAATTTACGATTATCATTGCCGAATAAATGGCTAATTTCAAAATTTTTAATTTTAGCTTTTTTATTAATTGAATCAATATAAACAATCTTTTGAGCAATCGCATTCGGGCTTTGATTAGGATTAACATTAATCGCGTCATGAGGGATATTCTTGTACCCATCAACTGATTCCATCAAATTAAAAGTTCTAAGATCATAATTTATAATTTGACTTTGCAATGCAAATCCCACATTAGTAGCAATTAAAATAACTAATAAGAAACCATATATGAGATTTAAGATATGGCTAGTGGAACGTTGCCAACTGCTATCTAACATATGACCAATTATAACTACAATAAAGAAAATAAAAATAAAATAAATTGGATAGCCATATCTAGCTAAATAAATTGGTCTAAATAGTACTGAAACCAACAATCCAGTAATTGCAGTTAGTATAAAATCAGATATTACAAAATAAAACAATAAATTAAATTTTTTAGGCATTTGATGATAGCTCCAAATAATTGGATAGATACATAAAACCATCAAAGCAATTGCTGCCCATAAATCAAACATAGTTTGTGTATTTAGATCCGTAAATAAATCAACCAGATCAGTTAAAACAGTTTCCCAATTCATTGGTGGGATCCAATAATTTTTAGCCACTGATTGCACTTGAAAGTATGCAACAATTCCCCATGGCACAAACATCCCTATAAATAATCCAATTGATATTTTTAATGAATGCGTATCATATTTTTGGAAAACAAACTTAACGAAGTATAATACTAATAACCATCCTGCTGATACTGCAGCAAAATAGTGCGTATAAGAGGCCAATGAAGCAAAAATAACTGCTAGAATAATATGACCAGATTTATGTGAATTATCATAATGCTGTAATTGGTTTAATAGTAGTGCTAACAATAATGCTGCTAGTGCATACATTCTAATTTGTGTTGCATAATGCATGACACTAGGAGCCAAAAATAACCCTGCCCATTGAATTGCATTACCACCAGTCACATTTAATGATTTTGCCGTTTTTCCTAAAACAATAAAAGAAAGTAGTGTAATTATATAGGAAAAAATACGAGCAAAGATTACTTTAATAAAAAGTGAACTAGTCCAGAAAGTAGTAATACTTAAATAACATTTTAAAAATATGTAATAAAATGGTGGATGTACATCCATTGAATCAAGATTAATAATATCAGTATAACTATGTTTTACTAACGCCATTGTAAAGCTTTCATCTCGCCACAAAGTTGGATGCATGAAGAATACGGCATATATAATCGAGATTATAAATAGAACGAATGTAATTTTACCTTTTTTACTCATTTAGACACTCCCTTCTTACTCAATAATATTATTATAATATACAAAAAAGTAAAGCAGACGAAGAAATCGCCTGCTTTTACAAATTATTTTTATTATTAGTGAATGAAAATAGTTACTAAAGTAACTAGTCCAAAAATAACCCCTGGCACATTAGAAATAACTAGTGGCCAATCACGATAAGTCTTGAACCAACCATATAATGTCCATAAAGTAGCATTGATCGTAGCCACAAATGGTTGAATAGGACTAACTGGATTACCTGAGAGGTTTTGCATAATTTCAGGAATATATGCAATATACATTAGAGAAGAAGTTAAAATTGCAACTTTACTCATAAGTTTTAGATTTTTAATACGTTTATCTGAAACTTCTTTACGCTTATTCTTTGGTACATAATTATCAATCTTCATACAAAATTCTCCTTTTGGCAAGAGCCGAAAATTTGAAAATAAATTAACTTACCTCGTTTAAAAGCATAAGTACATTATAACACGAGAAATATATACAATTTAAATAAAAAACACTAATTAAAAATAACATTTGACAATTTCAAATTAAAATCCTATGATAATTTATAAATAAATTAATTGCGATGAGAAAGTTGAGTAGCAACGATGATTTTTGAAGCGAGCTTCGTTAGGTGCAAGGAAGTATTAATCTAATTGTGAAAATCCCTTTCGAGCAATGTACTTAAACGAGTGGATTAAAGTACATGGGGTACACCCCTTACAGTGTCAGCGTATGATTGTACGTGGAAAGAAGTAGATTTTATTTAGTCTACAAATGTAAGGTGGTACCGTGTCACTATGACGCCCTTAGTCCAGTAATGGATTAAGGGCGTTTTTTATTTACTCATTTATACATATTTTTACAAAGGAGATGATGGTTTTGGATAGTCCGATTCAGATTTTACACATAGCGATTCAATTCATAAGTAATCTATTTTTTAATATTTCGGAGGATTTTATTCATGGAAGATTTAAACAAGAAACCATTATCTTTAAAACAATATTTAGTCGTTAGTTCATTATTATTTGCCTTATTTTTCGGCGCTGGAAATTTAATTTTTCCATTACATTTAGGACAATTGTCTGGTGCTAATTGGTGGCTAGCAATGCTAGGATTTTTATGTACAGCCGTTGTTTTGCCACTGCTATCAGTACTTGCAATTAGCGTTACTCATTCCAAAGGAGTTTATGACATTGGAAAACCTTTAGGCGGTGCTTTTGCATTAGTATTCATGGTGCTAATTCACGCCACAATTGGTCCCTTATTTGGGACTCCTAGAACTGCTACTGTTCCATTTAGTGTCGGAGTTCAACCATTATTACCTGCTAAATATGGGCATTTAGGGCTCCTAGTATTCTCATTTTTATTCTTCTTAGCTGCATTTTTACTTTCATATAAAGAATCTAGTATCATGAAAAGTATTGGTAAATTACTAAATCCAATTTTCTTACTATTATTATTTACAGTTTTCTTACTAGGATTTCTTCATCCCATGGGAAGTGCAGCAACACAAGCTGCAACTGCAGCATATCAAAATGGATCATTCTTTAATGGATTTCTACAGGGTTACAACACTATGGACGCCCTTGCTGGATTAGCATTTGGTGTTACTGTCGTAACTGCTGTTAATCAATTAGGTAAGACTAATCCTTTAAGTAATGCCAAAGTAACTGCTAAAGCTGGTTTAATTGCAGAAGGATTAGTTGCTGCTATTTATGTTGTATTAGTATGGTTAGGTGCTACTACTTTAAATAAATTCCAAGGATCTGCTGATGGTGGAACTGCCTTTAATCAATTGATGGGCTATTATATGGGAAATGTCGGCCATGCCTTATTAGCAACTTTGTTAACGTTAACTTGTTTAACCACTGCAATGGGATTGGTTGCCGCTTTTGCTCAAGATTTTCATAAACATTTTTCCTTCTTAAGTTATCGTCAATGGTTAGGTTTCATGTGTTTAGCATCTTTTATGACTGCTAACTTTGGATTAGATACGATTATTCAATGGTCTACCCCCATGTTGATGTTCCTATACCCATTCGCAATGGTATTGATCTTATTATCTGTATTTTCACCATTATTCAAACATGATTCTGTCGTTTATCTATTCGTTGTACTATTTACAACCGTTCCTGCTTTAATGGATATGGTTTCATCTTTCCCACCAGTTGTTTCCAAAAGTACTTTTGGTAATGCTGTAACTAGTTTTCAACAAAATTATCTTCCATTAGCATCAATTGGAATGGATTGGGTTGTGCCAGCATTAGTTGGATTAGTTATTGGATTATTAGTACACTTCCTTAAGAAAATTAACAACAATGTTAAACAAGAAGTTAAAGAATAACAAAAATAAGCTACTATATAAAAGTAGCTTATTTTTGTTATTAATAACCTTCAACAAGGTTAACTACATTTTTGTTTGGTTTACCATCATTATTAAATGCTTGCATATTTTCATCTAAGATAGCTAATGATTCATCCATATACTCAGCATGCAATCCAGAAATATGAGCAGTGATCAACACATTGTCCATTTTCCATAGTGGATTATCAGCAGGTAATGGTTCAGGATCAGTAACATCTAAAGCAGCTGAACCTAATTGTTGATTATATAAAGCATCAACTAAATCATCAGTTACAGTACTTGGTCCACGACCAATACTGATAAACATTGGTTGATTATTCAAAGCATTGAAAAATTTTTCATTGTAATAATGGTAAGTACTATCGCTTAGTGGTAATGCATTAATGATAATATCAGCATTTAAAACACGATCATCATTCATGACATTGTCCATACTAACGGTTTGTGCAAAACCATCAGCTGAATGTCCACTATGATTAACACCAATGGTTTCAGCACCAAAAGCATCTAATAGTTCAGCAATTCTGCCGCCAATATGACCAGTTCCAAATACAACCGCATGTTTACCGTTAATCATCTTAGGCATTACATTTGGTTGATACCATGATCTCTTACGTGCAGATTCGTTAATTGCACGATAATTACCTAAAATCATTCCAATAACAGTTTCTGAAATTGGTTCAGCATGAATACCACTAACCGTAGTTAAGTAAACATTCTTAGCCTTTAGTTGATCTAATGGATAATAATCAACACCTGCAGATAAAGCTTGAATCCATTTTAATTGAGCATTATCACTATTTAAAATCTTATCTAAAAGTTCTTTGTTATAACCAACTAAGATATCAATACTATCTAAAATATCTTTAGACAATGATTCATCTTCATAATAGATATTATCATTATCAAAATTTCCATTTTCTTTAAAATTAGTTTTAATTTTATCAATATCAAAATTGGTGTTTGGTGCAGCAACTAAAATATTCAATTTATCACCCTCCTTATATAATATATAAGTAAAAATGAATAAATACAATTATTTAATGCTACTTCTTATTTACATCCCTCATATTAAAGTCTGCTTTTCTAACATAATCTTGAATACCATGGCCCAAATAAAAATGAAGTTTATCAGAATAAATTTTTAGTTTATATGGATAATATTGATGTTTTGAAACCATTTGATGTTGATCATTCAACTCATATTGAACACCACGGAATTGATAAGTATATCCACCTAAATATCTATACTCAATGTTTTTAACACCTTCAGCAGGTTCTTTTTCATAAAGGTTATCATCATCGTCTTTGTACATATAATTCCCAGAGCTCTTATAATTGTCATATGTTATATATGCTTTAGTATCCCTACCATTATAGTACCAAGTTCCATGAACTCTCTTAGGGGTTCCTTTATACCATTTATTAATAACTGGTTTAAAAGCACGTTTTTTTGATTGCTTATGCATTTTGTTTTTCTTGTTAACCACTTTATGTACTCGTTTATGATGATTAGCATTAGCTGAAACATTATTGTTACCGGTAGTTCCAACCAACAATAAAGTACTAGCAGTAATTAATGAAATTGAAATGAATTTTCTAAATTTCATGAACTTATCTCCCTATTAATTAATAAACTACATATTATAAATTAACACAAATTAATTTATTAATAAAATGTGTATATACTTTCAATAAAATAAAATTTCTTTTACAATTAATTATAAATATAAACACGATTAATGAGGGATAAGATGAATAATAAAAGACTTTTAGATGTTAAAAATGGTTATAACTTCAGAGAATTAGGGGGTTACCTTACTAAAGATGGTAGAACTATCAAATGGAATAAATTAATTCGTTCTGGTGAACTGTCAGAATTATCCAAGGCAGACCAAGAATATTTAACTGACTATGGAGTTAAATATGATGTTGACTTACGTTCAGATTTAGAACGTAAAAATGCTGCAGATAAAAACCTTGCTAAAACTAGTTTTATTCCTAACCCAATTTTCAATACCGGTCATGACAAAACAGATGAAGAATATGCTAAGCAATATAGTATTAACCCGAATTTAGGTACTAAAAATATGATTTTGTCTTATCAAAGTATGGTTACGGAAGAAAGTGCCAAAAAAGCCTTCAGAAAATTATTTGACACTTTACTTAAAAATGATCAAGACAATTCATCTGTTCTATTCCATTGTGCTCAAGGCAAAGATCGAACCGGACTATCAGCTGCATTTATCCTATTTGCTTTAGGGGTCAGCGAAAATAACATTAGACAAGATTACCTAATATCCAAAGAACAAATGAAACCATATGTCCAATTAAAGATTAATGAATATTCAAAATATGGTATGAATGATATATTAAAAAATAATTTATCTAATTTATATAGTGTTGATGAAAAATATTTTGATGCTGCAATGAATACGATAAAAAAAGAATATGGCAATGTTGATAATTTCTTACATGAATTTATTGGACTTTCCGATCGAGAAATTACGAAATTAAGAGATATTTATTTAACAAATTAATCAATAAAGGAGGAATAACAATGAGCTTAAAAAAAGCTACTACAATTGGCATGTTATCTGCAACCGTTGGTATCGGTATTTTTACTTTTAGTGAATATTTATTTAAATTAGGCATGAGTCGTAACGATGCCGAACCGATTCCTCAAAATGACCAAATTAAATTTGCTTACGAATATTACCGATATGTAGACTGGTTTCATGATATTTCTAAAGACGAATGGATCTTACATGAAGAAGAAACCGGCGAAAGAATGATTGCATCATATATTCCAGCTGAAATTTCTACTAAAAAAATAGTGATTATGGCTCATGGTGTTGGTTGTAATCGTGAAACTATGGCTAACTTTATAAAATTATATCATGATTTAGGTTTTAATGTATTAGCACCCGATGATCGTGCCCATGGTGATAGTGATGGTAAATACGTCAGCTATGGATGGACTGATCGAATCGATTATAAACGTTGGATTAATATGGTTTTATATAAAGTAGGATTGGATTCTGAGATATTAATGTTTGGTATTAGTATGGGTGCTGGAATTGTAACCATGCTTAGTGGTGAAAAATTGCCAAAACAGGTTAAAGCTATGATTGCAGACTGTGGTTATACTAATGTAGGTGATGAATTCAATTATCTATTAAAAGAAAGATTTCATTTACCTCCTTATCCATTTGAACCATTAGTTAGTGCTATTAATTGGTATCGTGTAGGTTATCGTCTGCATAATGCTTCTTGTACTGATGCATTGAAGAAAAATACACTACCAACACTATTTATCCATGGTGGTAGTGATATTTACGTTCCTTCTTATATGTCATGCATTAATTACAATGCTTCTAGAGGTCCCAAACAATTATGGATTGTTCCTAATGCAAGTCATGAAGAAAGTTTTTGGAAAAATCCAGTTGCTTACAAACAAAAAGTTAAAGAATTTGTTCATACTTATATGTAAAAAGATGCTTGGAATTAAAAATTCCAAGCATCTTTTTATTCAATCAAACCAATACGTTTAAAAATATCATCAACTAGACGAATATGATAATGATAATCAAAAGCATCTTCGATATCAGAGGTAGACAAATGTTCTCTGATTGTTTCATTATTTTCAACTAACGGTTTAAATTGTTTATCTTCATCCCATGAAATAGCAGTTAATGGTTGTACCAAATCATAAGCACTTTCACGTGACATCCCTGAATCAATTAATTTAAGCATCACTCTTTGTGAATAAATCAATCCATTAGTAGCATTTAAGTTTTTCTTCATTTTATCTGGAAATACATCTAAATCCGCAACAATCTTATTAAAACGATGCAACATATAATCCAATAAAATCGTAGTATCTGGTAGGATAATCCTTTCAGCAGATGAATGTGAAATATCTCTTTCATGCCATAATGGAATATCTTCATAAGCCGTCATAATATGTCCACGAACAACCCTTGCCAAGCCACATATATTTTCAGAGCCAATTGGATTTCGTTTGTGAGGCATTGCGGAAGATCCTTTTTGACCCTTAGCAAAATGTTCTTCCACTTCGTGAATTTCCGATCTTTGCAAACTACGAATTTCAGTTGCAAATTCTTCAAGACTAGTAGCAATCAAACCTAAACATGCAATGTAATCAGCATGTAAATCACGAGGTAAAATTTGACTAGTAATTTCTTGTGGACGAATCCCTAACTTATTACATACATACTTTTCAACAAATGGATCTACATTCGCAAATGTTCCAACTGCTCCAGAAATCTTACCTGCTTCAACTTCATTTGAAGCTATTTCAAAACGTTTCATATTACGTTTCATTTCTGAATACCAACGAGCGATTTTTAAACCAAAAGTAGTTGGTTCAGCCTGGACCCCATGAGTACGTCCCATCATGACAGTATCTTTATATTTAAGTGCTTTTTTAGCAATAGTATTCGTTAATTCTTCAAGATCTTGTTTTAAAATTTTATTAGCTTGTTTTAATCGATATCCTTGCGCCGTGTCCACTACATCGGTACTAGTCATACCAAAATGAATCCATTTCTTTTCTGGTCCTAATGATTTTGAAACATCACGAGTAAATGCCACCACATCATGATGAGTAATTGCTTCAATTTTAGCAATTTCTTTTTCATCAAATGTAGCATTTTCACGAATTTTTCTTACATCGTCTTCTGGAACTTCGCCCAATTTAGCCCAGGCTTCATCAACGGCAATTTCTACTTCCAACCACGAAGCATATTGATTATGCTTAGACCAAACTGATCCCATTTCTTCTCTTGTATAACGATCAATCATTAATGACAACTCCTTAATCAATATCATTTAATATATACATTTTAGCATATATAGTTCGTGTTTTCATATCATCTTTTATATTTTATATTGATTATTATCCTTTAAATTACAAAAAGCGAAATATTTTATGATATTTAAGCGATATAGTTCTTGATTTATTTTTAGAAACTGTTAGAATTTTTCCTTGGAGTGTTCTTTTAATACTCTAGTTAAATTATAAACTATAAAACTAACTATACTTAAAAATTTGAGGTGGACTTTATGTCATCAATCGTAATCGTAGGTAGTCAATGGGGAGACGAAGGAAAGGGAAAAATCACTGACTTTTTAAGTCAAGACGCTAACATGATTGTTAGGTATTCTGGTGGTGATAACGCTGGACACACTATCGTAATTGATGGTAAAAAATTTCATTGTCGGCTTATTCCATCTGGAATCTTCTACTCTGACAAGCTAAGTGTGATTGGAAATGGCGTAGTCGTTAATCCAAAAACGTTGCTTCAAGAAATGAATTATTTAAAAGAAAATGGTTTAAGTTATGAAGGTTTAAGAATCTCTTCAAGAGCCCAAGTAATTATGCCATATCATATTTTATTCGATAAATTACAAGAACAAGCTAAAAAAGTTAAATTAGGTACTACTCATAAAGGAATTGGCCCTGCCTATATGGATAAGTTAGAACGAATTGGAATTCGTATTGCTGACTTAATCGATAAAAATACTTTTGCTAAAAAACTACATCAAGCTTTAGATATCAAAAATAATATTTTAAATAAAATGTATGATTTAGAACCTTTTGATTTTGACGAAATGTTCAATGAATATTATGAGATGGGTAAAAAAATCAAACCATATGTCTGTGACACATCATTATTAATTAATGAATATTTGGATCAAGGTAAAAAAGTATTATTTGAAGGCGCACAAGGATCAATGTTAGACATTGATCAAGGTACATATCCATTTGTTACCTCATCAAATCCGATTGCTGGGAATGCATCAATTGGAACCGGAATTGGTCCTAATCGCATTGATTCTGTTGTTGGAGTATGTAAAGCATATACTTCCCGTGTTGGTGAAGGACCTTTTCCTACTGAACTTTTTGATGAAAAAGGTGATCATATTAGAGATGTTGCCCACGAATATGGAGTTGTTACTAAAAGGCCACGTAGAATTGGTTGGTTAGATACAGTTGTATTAAAACACGCTGCTAGGATTTCTGGTTTTACCCACCTATCATTAAATTGTTTGGATGTACTATCGGGATTTAAGACTATTCCTGTATGTACTGCTTATGAATATGAAGGTAAAGTTTTAAACTACTATCCTGCTAACTTAGACGTTTTGGATAAATGTAAACCAATCTATGAAAAAATGCCAGGATGGGACGAAGACATTACTAAATGTAAAACAATCGATGAATTACCTAAAAATGCGCAAAATTATTTAAAACGAATTGCAGAACTAGTTGGTGTTAGTCTATGTACCTTCGCTGTTGGTCCTGATCGTGAATCAACCAATATTTTAAAGAATGTTTGGGAAGAAAACGAAGCTAAATAAAGTGAGGTAAAAAGATATGCAAACTTTTGATTACAATAATGTTCAACTATTACCAGAAAAATGCATCATTAAAAGCCGTAAAGAAGCTAATACAACAATTAAATTTGGTCCTCATACTTTCAAATTGCCGGTTGTACCTGCTAATATGCAAACCGTTATTGATAAAAATTTGGCTACTTGGTTAGCAAGCAATGATTATTTTTATGTAATGCATCGTTTTCAACCAGCAGAACGTTTGGATTTTGTAAAAAGAATGCATCGAAAAAAATTATTTGCTTCAATTAGTGTTGGTATTAAAGACTCTGAATATAAATTTATTGATGAATTAAAGGATGCTAAAGAAAGTCCTGAATATATCACCATTGATGTCGCTCATTGCCATTCTGACTTCGTTATCAAAATGATTCACTATATTAAAGATAACTTACCCGAAACATTTTTAATTGTAGGTAATTTAGGTACTCCCGATGCTGTTCGTGAAATTGAACGTGCTGGTGCTGATGCAACTAAAATTGGCATTGGACCCGGTAAAGCATGTATCACTAAATACAAAACTGGTTTTGGTACTGGTGGTTGGCAATTATCTGCTCTTAAATGGTGTTCAAAAGTTGCAACTAAACCAATGATTGCTGATGGTGGAATTAGAACTAACGGCGACTTAGCTAAATCCATTAAATTCGGTGCTTCTATGATTATGATTGGTTCTATGTTTGCTGGTCATTTGGAATCTCCTGGTGAAATTGTGGAAAAAGATGGTAAAAAGTTCAAACAATATTGGGGATCTGCATCTGCTAAACAAAAAGGTGCTCGTCACAATGTTGAAGGACGTCAATTACTGATTCCATATCGTGGCAAAATTAACGATACTCTTACTGAAATGCAAGAAGATCTTCAATCAGCGATTTCATATGCTGGTGGTAAAGATCTAATGGCATTAAGAAAGGTTAATTATGTATTAGTTGATAGTATTGATTAGTTAAGCATATTATTATTTATAATCAATATAATATGATATAATTTTTAAGTTTGGTTAGGTTACCAATAGACATAAATCATATTAAAAGGTTGTATTATATAAATGGAAAAAATGAATATAACAAACGAAACATACAAAGACTTACAGATAGTTAAACATATTAATTGTATGACTTATGATCAATCAGTAATTCAAATGTTAATTGAGTTTTATCAAAAACATGCTAGTGATGGAGAAATAAGCGTCTTTAATACAATGAAAAAAAATTTATAAAAATAAAGCGTTGAGAAATATTCTCAACGCTTTATTTTTATTGTTCCTTTAATTTTCCCCTAAACTCATCTAATGAATGATATCCTTTGGCTTTCATTATTTCAATTAATTCATTATTGATACGTTGAAAGGCTCCAAGCCCCTCTTCATATAACTGCGTTCCAATTGAAACCATATTAGCACCACAAAGAACGTGCGCAAAAGCATCTTTACCACTGGTAACACCACCAGTTCCGATAATATTGATTGAAGTATTTAAACGTTGACGTAAAGCTCTAACATTAGCCAATGCAGTTGGTAACGCAATAGCACCGCCAATACCACCAAAACCACCTTTAGGTTTCAAAACTACACTTTCTTTTTCCACATCAACCCACATACCATTACCAATAGAATTAATGGTATTCACATGACTAAGTGGATATTGATTTAATATTTTAGCAATTTTATCGAAATGTACTAAATCAAAGTATGGTGGCAATTTAATTCCTAAAGGCTTTTTGAAAAATGCAAAAATCTCTTTTAACATTTGATTGGAACTTGCAAAATCATAGGCCATTTGTGGTTTACCAATTACATTAGGGCAAGAAAGATTCAATTCGGTTAATCCTTGATATTTGGAATCTTGAATTTGATGTAATAGTTCTAAATCTTCTTCTTTGGACATCCCAGCTATTGATAAAATAGTTGGTTTTTGGATGTTTGAATGAGTTACATAGTCTAAATAAAATTGAAATCCTTCATTAGGTAAACCCATCGAATTAATTGAGCCAGCTGGTAGTGAATGATAACGAGGTAACGGATTACCAAAGCGACTGTTTGGTGTTGCACTCTTGGTTACTAAGCCACCAGAATAATGATCATTCATTAATTCTTCTAGCTCTTTTTTACTTTGACAATGAATGCCAGATGCATTTAAGAAAAGATTTTTAAATTGAGTATTTTGAATTTTAGATGATAAATCAACAGTCATATAAATAATTCCTCCTATTATAGCGCAGTTACGTCAAATGCTTGTGCTTCGAGTACTGTCAACAGTGATGCTACTGTATCTAAGGCTGTAAATAATGGTACTGAACTTTCAATTGCAGCCCCTCTAATTTTAGCTTCATCATCAAATGTAGTATTCGAATTATCAATCGTATTAACAACTAATTGTAAGTGATGCTTATATAATTCAGTTACTGGATTAATCGCATCTTTGTTAGCAACTTTTCCAACACATTTAGTTTTTAGGCCACCTTTTGCAAAATATTCTTGAGTATTTTTAGTGGCCTCAATTTGAAAACCTAAATGGCGAAAACGTTTTGCCAAATTCAAAGCCGTTGCTTTATCTTCATCAGCTACCGTAAATAAGATAGTCCCCGTATTTGGCACTTGAATACCTGAAGCAATAAATGATTTATATAAGGCTTTAGAAAAGCTCTTATCTGATCCCATAGCTTCACCGGTTGATTTCATTTCTGGTCCTAAAGTATTATCTACCAATGGCAATTTAGAAAAACTAAATACTGGTGATTTAACGCTAATCCTTTTAGCCTTCTTAACTAGACCGGTTTCATATCCCATTTCTGAAAGTTTGTGATTGAGCATCACTTTAGTTGCTAATTGAGTCATTGGCACCTTAGTCACCTTAGACATAAAAGGCACTGTTCTAGAAGCACGTGGATTAACTTCAATGACATATGCTTTACCATCTTTAATGACAAATTGAACATTCATTAAACCTTTAGTGTTTAAAGCTTTCGCTAATTTAATCGAATCATCTTCAATTTGTTTTTGTACACTTTGATGCATTTGCTGTGGTGGATAAACACCCATTGAATCTCCAGAGTGTACTCCCGCTCTTTCAACGTGTTCTAAGATTCCAGGAATAACTACTGTTTCACCGTCAGAAATCACATCAACTTCTGCTTCTGAACCTAGTAAGTAGGAGTCAATTAACACTGGATGATCATTGGAAACCTTCACTGCATTTTGCATATAGTGATTTAATTCATCATCGTTATTAACAATTTCCATTGATTTTCCACCTAATACATACGATGGCCTAATCATAACGGGATAACCAATTCGATTAGCAATTTTTACAGCTTCCTTTGTGTCAGTGGCTGTATCACCTTCAGGTTGTGGTAAATTTAATTGCTTAATAACTTCATCAAATTGGTGACGATCTTCAGCACGATTAATATCATCAACGGTGGTCCCTAATATTTTTACACCTCTTTTATGCAAGGCTTCAGCTAAGTTAATTGCTGTTTGACCACCAAATTGTAAGATGACGCCTTCTGGTTTTTCCAAATCTATTACATTTAATACATCCTCTAAAGTTAATGGCTCAAAATATAATTTATCTGAAATCGAAAAATCAGTCGAGACAGTCTCGGGATTAGAATTCATAATAATGGCTTCATATCCTAATTTCTGAATGGTTTGTACCCCATGAACAGTTGCATAGTCAAACTCAACTCCCTGACCAATTCTAATGGGTCCAGATCCTAAAACTAATACTGATGGTTGATTGGTTTTGATTGATTCATTTTCTTGTTCATAAGTTGAGTAGTAATAAGGAGTGTATGATTCGAATTCGCCCGCTGAAGTATCCACCATTTTATAAACAGGATTAATGTTGTGTTGTTTCCTTAAATCACGAATTTCATTTTCACTTTGCTGCCATAATTTAGCTATTTCGGTATCGTTAAAGCCATATTGTTTGGCTGTTTCTAATAGTTCAATGGATTGATTTTTCTTTAATGCATTTTCAATTTCAATAATATGTTTAATTTTGTCTAAGAAGAAAATATTAATTTTAGTTATTTCGGATATCTTTTCAATTTTGATATTCCGACGAATTAATTCTGCTATTGAAAAGATCCGATCATCAGTAGCCGGCATTAAGTTAGCTATTAAATCATTTGTGGATATCTTTTTGTAATCTTCATTATTGAAATAGTTTTTACCAATTTCTAGTGATCGAATAGCTTTTAATATAGATTCTTCAAAAGTTCTACCAATGGCCATAACTTCACCAGTGGCTTTCATCTGAGTACCTAGGTGGTTATCAGCACTAGTAAATTTATCAAATGGCCAACGTGGAATTTTAGTGACTACATAATCTAGAGCTGGTTCAAATTGCGCTAACGTTGTTTGAGTAATTGGATTCTTAATCTCATCTAGATTTAAACCAACTGCAATCTTAGCAGCTAATTTGGCAATCGGATAACCTGTTGCTTTAGAAGCTAACGCAGATGATCGAGATACCCTAGGATTAACTTCAATAATGTAATATTGCATGCTATTTTCACTTATTGCCATTTGAACATTACATCCACCTTCAATATGTAAATTCCGAATTATTTTCAAGGCGGCATCACGCATCATTTCATATTCACGATCAGACAGGGTTTGAACTGGTGAAGTCACAATTGAATCACCAGTGTGAATACCAACAGGGTCTACATTCTCCATTGAACAAACAATCATGGCGTTATCTTTATGGTCGCGCATAACTTCCATTTCAATTTCTTTGTATCCCATAATTGAACGTTCTACTAAGATCTGATTGATCGGTGATAATCTCAGTCCATTATGAGCAATTTCTTTAAATTCATCTAAATCATATGCAAAACCGCCACCGGTACCGCCTAAAGTATAAGCAGGTCTAATTACAAGTGGAAAACCAATTTTGTTAGCAAAGTTGACTGCCTCATCCATATTATTTACCGTCTTTGATTCTGGAACCGGCTCTGAAATTTCAAGCATCAATTCTTTAAATCTTTCGCGATCTTCAGCCTCTTCGATTGAATCTAATTTGGTACCTAGCAGTTCAACATTAAATTCTTTTAAAATTCCCGAATCAGACAATTCTTTAGCCATATTTAGACCTGTCTGCCCTCCCAATGTTGGTAGGATAGCATCTGGTAATTCTTGGCGAATGATTTTGCTAACAAAGTCAACGGTTATTGGTTCAATAAAAACTTTATCGGCAATTTCGGTATCAGTCATAATTGTAGCTGGATTAGAATTAATCAAGATTACTTGATAACCCTCTTCTTTTAATGATAGACACGCCTGTGAACCAGAATAATCAAATTCAGCAGCTTGTCCAATCACAATTGGGCCTGAACCAATCACTAAAATTTTCTTAATATCTGTACGTTTTGGCATTATTTATTCCCCACTTTCTGATTTGCATTCATTGCATCAATAAACTCATCAAATACATATTCTGCATCGTGTGGTCCTGGAGAAGCATCTGGATGATATTGAACAGAAAATGCTGGAAGATGTTTTAATTTTAGTCCTTCAACAGTCCCGTCATTAATTTCTCTTTGTGTCACTTCTAAATCAGTGCCTTTTAATGATGATTCATCAACCGCATAACCATGATTTTGCGAGGTAAAGTTAGTCCTAATCTGCTTTTCATCTTTTACAGCATGATTAAATCCACGATGGCCAAATTTCATTTTATATGTTTTGGCTCCGTTGGCTAAAGCAAATAACTGATGACCCATACAAATTCCTAAAACTGGTAATTGCAGTTCTAATGATTTAATTGTTGGTAAAGCATATGCAATATTTTCTGGATTTCCAGGACCATTTGATAGCAACAATCCATCAGGATCAACTTTCATAATCTCTTCAGCACTAGTATCAGAAGGAAAAACAATGACGTTAACATTTCGTTTAGCTAAGGATCTTAAAATCGAATCTTTCAAGCCAAAATCTATCATCGCAACTCGTAATCCACTATTGGGAGCTTGATAGATACTATTAGTAGATGCTAATTGAGCAGATGCACTTGCTAATGGACTTTTAAAGGCATCATTGATAACTTTCTTGTCTAAGCTATCTACTATAATTGATTCCATCGATCCATACAATCTTAATTCTTTTGATAATGCCCGAGTATCAATTCCTGAAATTCCTGGTAAATCTTCTCTTTCAGCATATTGTTGCAATGTCATCTTGCTTCGCCAATTACCAGTAAGACGGGCAATTTCTTTCACAATAATTGCATTTACTGCTGGGTGTAAGCTTTCCATATCATCTTGATTAATACCATAATTACCAATCAATGGATAAGTAAATACCAACATCTGACCATCATAACTAGCATCCGTCATACTTTCTTGATAACCTGTCATCCCTGTAGAAAAAACTAGCTCTCCATGAACCATTTTTTTAGAACCGAACCCATTCCCTTTATAAATAGATCCATTTTTCAATACCAAGTAACGTTTCATTAGTAATTACCCCCATTTTGATAAACTAATTTCCCTGCTACAAAAGTTGCCATTGTTTTTCCATAGACTTTTTCACCAATAAATGGTGAATTTTTACCTTTGGATAAAAAGTTTTTTGCATCAATCTTATACGGATGTACTAAGTCCATAATGGTTAAATCAGCTGGTGCTCCTACTTTTATTACACCAGCATTCATATTAAATTTTTGTGCTGGATTATTACTCATCCAATTAATTAAGGTTTGCATATCAACTAAGCCACTTTTTACAAAATGCGTATAAATTAAACTGAAAGCTGTTTCTAAACCAACAATACCGAATGAAGAAGTTAACATTGAACCAGATTTCTCTTTTTCACTATGTGGAGCATGATCAGTTGCTATCATATCAATAGTTCCATCTAGTAAGCCGCCAATTAATGCTTTTCGATCAGTAGGTGTTCTCAGTGGTGGATTCATTTTCATCATTGGATTATCCATTTCAATCATTTCATCGTCTAATAATAAATGATGAGGTGAAACTTCAGCAGTTACATTTACTCCTTCTTTTTTAGCAATTCTTAGTAAATCCACTGACTCTTTGGTTGAAATATGAGCAACATGGTAGTGAACTCCAGAAGCTTTAGCTAAAACCAAATCGCGTGCTAACTGACTAGCTTCTGATAATGGATTCATTCCTGGTAAACCTAATTTATCAGCAGCTGATCCTGCATTCATCACACCACCGTTGATTAAACTATCGTCTTCAACGTGGGCAGAAATTGGTTTATTCACTAATTTTGCTTGAAGCATCGCTTGATACATTGTTTCAGCATCTTGAACGCCATGTCCATCATTGGTAAATCCAATTGCTCCCAATTTAGCCATCTTTTCAATATCAGCAGTTTTATATGCAATTAAATTGCTCGAGATGGCAGCAAACTGATAAATATTGATTAAGCTCTTCTTTTTATTTCTTTCAAGTTGTTCTTTTAAAACTTTGGGATTATCAATTGCTGGCCTTACATTGGGCATGGCAAGGACACTAGTAAATCCACCATGTGCAGCTGCCTTACTACCAGTTGCAATTGTTTCTTTATAAGTTAATCCGGGGTCTCTAAAATGAACATGCACATCAACCAATCCTGGTAAAATCGTATGATGTTTGGCATCAAATATTTGAGCATCATCTTCCATAATTTCTGGTGCAATTGAAGTAATAACTCCATTTTCAATTAAAAGGTCGACTAAATTATTATTTAAAATTGTGTGCTTAATTAATAGCTTCATTATTTGTCCTCCAAGTATTTATTCAATACAGTTGTAAGAATTGCCATTCTTGCGTAAACGCCATTGTTCATTTGTCTAAAAATTCTTGAATTAGATGATTCAACTAATTGCGAAGCAATTTCAACATCCCGATTAACTGGTGCTGGATGCATAATAATAGCTTTCTTTTTCATTTTTGCTGCCTTTTGTTTAGTCAATCCGTAATCTTCAAAATAATTTTGATTGGTAAATTTTGATACCAATTCGTGATTTAGCCTTTCTAGTTGCACCCTTAACATCATTACAACATCTAATTTATCGATAATTTCATCAATGGTTACATAGATGCCAAATTTATCAAAATCTTTTGGATACCATGCTTTGGGTCCAGCAAAATATACATTTGCACCTAGTCTTTGCAAAATTTCCGCATCCGATCTAGCAACTCTTGAATGCACTAAATCACCAATAATTCCAATGCTCAATCCAGCAAATTTGTGGATTTCATCGTCAATAGTTACTAAATCCAACAAACTTTGTGAAGGATGTTGACCACTACCATCACCAGCATTGACCAATGAAATGTTGATATTAGAATCTTTAGATAATTCTTGATACCATCCTGTAAGTTTATGTCTAATCACTAGGCAATCCATTCCAATTGCTTGTAGTGTTTTAATAGTGTCTGATAAAGATTCACCTTTCTTCATTGAACTAGTTTGCGGATTAATGTTGAAAGTTTGTATTCCTAATTTACGCTGTGCCATCTCAAATGAGGTGTGGGTTCTAGTACTATTTTCAAAAAATAAATTAGCTGCATATATTGGTTTTTTAAATTTAATTTGCTTACCATTTCTAAATTTATGTGCTAATAAAATCATTTTTTTAATTTCATCATTTGAAAATTCATTAATATTTAAAAAATTCATATCTAAAGTCATGACAACTCCTTCCAAAATTATAAAAAAAGCACCTTACTACACAGAGTAAGGTACTTTAGATGGACTGGTATTGTTACTTAAATCCAATGTACCCTCTCTGGAGTAACTTAATTGAAATAAAAAAGACTTTCTGAAAATTCAGAAAGTCCCAAGGTTGGTCTAAAAGTATCCACTTATATCCCATATTTTATAACCCTTGGTGACTCTCTGGTCAGCTATTAAAAGGTCTTTCGTATTTGTTATTTATAATAATAGCACAAATCTTAATATTTACAAGCTACAAAAAAAGACATGGATTAAAAATCCATGTCTTTTTATATCAGATGAGTAATTATAGTTAATACTTAAGATTAAATCTTAGTACCAACCATTTTGTTGCCAGAATGATTGAGCATTTTCCCATGAACCATAACGGGATTGAACATATTGGTTAGCAACTCTTTCTTGGTTTGCTTCAGAATAGTCACCATTTAAATAACTCTTATCTAGTTGGTAACGACCATAGTATTGGCCATTTGATGCACCATATGAACCACTTGATTCATGAGATGCAATCCATTCTTTAGCTGAGTTATCGCTAGTTGATGCAGATGTATTTTGAGTAGTTGTTGATTGTGTTTGTTGAGCTGGTTGAGCCTGAGATGAGTTTGCTTGAAGTGATTGTGATTGAGTAGTTTGTTGATTATTTGAACTAGCATTACTTGGTAATGTTAATTGTTCACCAACATAAATCATAAAATCAGATGTTTTGTTGTTTGCTTGTTCTAATGAATCTAATGAAACATTATTTTGTTGAGCTAAACTCCATAGAGTATCACCAGACTTAACAGTAACTTTTGTTTGGTCTGCATTTGTATTTGTAGTTTGATCAGCATTGGCAGAACCAGCACTTGCGATGAATAAACCTGCAGCAGCTGCAGTTACGACTAACATTGACTTAATATTGTTTAACTTAATAATAATAATTCACTCCTATAAAAATCTATATCTTGTAATTCGATAATTTTCCAAAGTGTTAATCGCTATTGATTAACTGTTTCATATAGTACATGCTAATCATTACATAGACTTCTCATCAAAATTAAAATAATCAGTTTTTTCGTAATAATGTCTTACTTATGTAATATAAAGACATACTAGTTGAACAAAATGCTATTAAATCAACATTTTAAAATTAAGCACAATAAGATTAAAAAATATAATATTCATTAATTTTTTTATAAATAAGGGTTGATTTTTGAAAATAGACCCTTTTGGGTCATTAAAATTTATAATTTTAGAGAGTATTATATAAAAAAATGCATCGAAATTAATCGATGCATTTTTTTAATTGGCATTTCTAATTAATACCAACCATTTTGTTGCCAGAAAGATTTGGCATTGTCCCATGAACCATAACGTGATTGAACATATTGATCAGCTGTTCTTTCTTGGTTAGCTGCAGAATAGTCCCCGTTTAATGAAGCTTTGGATATTTGGTATTTACCATAATATTGTCCATTTGATGCTCCATATGAACCACTTGATTCGTGAGATGCAATCCAATCTTTAGCAGAATTAGAACTGCTAGAAGAATTAGTAGAACTATTAGTTGATTGAGTCTGGTTAGTAGTTTGTTGTGAAGATTGTGCTTGTTGTGGTTGTACTTGCACATTATCACTAGCACTTGCTGATTGAGCAGTACTTGGTAATACTAATTTTTCTCCAACATAAATAGTATCATTGGAAACATTTTGATTAGCTTGCTTCAAAGCATCTAATGAAACATTATGATTTTGAGATAAGCTCCATAATGAATCACCAGATTTAACAGTTACTGTTTGTGTTTGTTGTGAATTAGAATTTGTGTTTTGATCCGCATTAGCGGCAGTGCCACCTGCAATGAATAATCCGGCAGCGGCAACAGTTGCAAATAAAATTGATTTGATATTGTTTGGTTTAAAAATAAAATCACTCCTGTAAGAAATCTTAAATATATTTTGTTTTCAATTGTTGTTTCTTAACCTTCGTCAATCAACTGACAACATAGTACAATTGTTTTTTTACATAACAGTTGCAAAACCGTTAAAAAATATAGATTATTTGTAACAATGTTTTTGTAATGTAACTTTATGAAACCATAATATTAATTATGCCTGTGATAATAGGGATGATAGTTTTACAAATAAAATTTTATATAAAAAAACATGTAGAAAATCTACATGTTTTTCATTAATACCAATTATTAGAAACCCAATGAGCTTTAGCATTAATCCAAGATCCATATCGATCTGATACATATTGGTTAGCCACCTGCTCTTGATTTTCTGGTGAATAATTACCACCCAAATAGTTTCTATCTAACTGATATCTACCATAGTATTGACCATTTTGTGCTGTATATGAATCAGTTGATTCATGAAAAGAAATCCAGGCCTTTGCATCAGCATTTGCTTGGTTCCATTGCTTTTCAGCATTTTCTTTTGCATCCAAGTCTTGATCTTTAGACTTTTGTTGTTTATCAACAACATCTTTCTTCTCTTTTGAGTAAGAATTTTTATTATTTCTATTTAAAAGTAATAGATGATCTCCAGGTAGTAATTGACTATTGTCATATTTACCATTGGTACTTTTTAACATAGAAATAAATACATTATATTTATCTGATAGATTTTCTAAAGTATCACCAGATTTGACAGTAACTACAGAATTAGTATTGGCATCAGCAATATTATTTGTAGATTTACGATAAATAGAAATTGATACTATTGCTAGCATCGCGATAAAAAGATAAAAAAAGTAACGGTTTCTTTCTGTAATGATTTAAACACTCCTATAAAAAAATATATAATTGCGAATTTTTTGCCCGTAATTGAGCAACAAAAAAACATTCTATAGGTTAAACATTACAAACAGGTTTCCATAAAATTACAAATATAGACATACAGAAATAATATTAATGTAATTGTAATATATATATTTAAATAATTTATAAAGAGTTGATTTAACAAGGTTTAATTTTTTATCAATATATTATAGGTATATAAATATATCTTAAATAATTAAGTTGCATATATAATAAAATGCAACTCAAAAGGGATAGTTAAAAATTAACTATCCCTTTTGAGTTATTTTGTTGTTTTAATATGTTTAATTTTAATTCCAGTAACCGCACTTAAAATTGAGAAAACTGGTGAAAGAATACTTAAAAAGACAAATGGAGCAAAGTGACTTGCTGGCACGTTTAAAGTTGCTGAAATAAATGCACCGGCAACCCCCCATGGTACTAAGTAATTAATTACTGTTCCACCATCTTCTAATGCCCTACTTAATGCGACAGGAGCTAAACCTGCTTTTTTAAATACTCCTTTAAATGCATTGGCTGGTAAAATTTCTGATAAGAATTGTTCACCAACGAAGATATTAACACCGATGGCTGTAAAGATTACACTAACAATTAATTTAGCATCAGTATTCAAATGTTTAGCCAAAGGAGTAATTACTGCATCAATAATGCCGAGATGCATTAATAAACCACCAAAGGCTAAAGCAATCATAATCAATGCTATTGTTCCCATCATTGAACTAATTCCACCACGTGAAAGTAAAACATCAACTGATTTATTACCTGTTTTGGATACAAAACCATTCAAAATTAAATCATTCAATTTAATGATTCCAAAATGTGGATGTTCAATGAAAAGTAAAATTGAAGAAACTACGATATTAATAAATAATGTTGGAATAGTTGGAATATGACTCCATGCACAAATTAGAAGTAATGCAATTGGAATCACAGCCCAAAATGTAATGTTGAAATGGGTATTTAAAGTTGCAACAGTTTTGCTAACGTTCCCTAAATTAGCTGATCCGCTACTATGATTCAAAAATACAAAAATAATAAATGAACCAACCATTGCTGGAATTGTAGACCACATTAAATTTTTAATATGATCGATTAAGTCTGCTCCGGCAACTGCAGAAGCTAAATTAACAGTTGCAGATAGTGGTGAAGATTTATCACCAAACACTGCCCCTGAAATGACAGCCCCCGCAATCATTGCTGGATTCATCCCCATAGTAATTCCAATTCCCATAAAGGCAATTCCTAATGTAGAAATTACTGTAAAGGCACTCCCAATTGCAGTTCCAACTAAAGCACAAACTAGAAAAATTGATGGTAAAAACCAATTAACATTAATTAAATGAAAGCCAAAGACCATCAAACTAGGAATAACACCAGATGCAATCCACACTGCAATTAAACTTCCAATTAGAATAAAGATAAATAATGGAACGATTCCATTTTTAACTCCTACAACAAATCCTTCATCGATGTCATCCCATGCAAATCCTCTGAACTTTGCCCAAAATACTAATAACAAAATACTTACTAATATTGGCAATTCTGGAGAAATACCTAATCCAATAACTCCGAATGACATCATAACAATCATAATTAATAAAACTATAATGCCTTCTAAAACACTAACTTTTGGTTTTTCATTTTCCATGATAAACGCTCCCTTATTTTTTATTCAGTAAATTATGTATCTAACTAGCGTTTATATATCGAGGATTACCTCCACAATTATTTTTAATCATAATCAATACCTCTTCTTTCCATAAAAAAAGTCCCCGTTGTTTTAAAACAACAGGGACGAATTAATTTTTATTTTACCGTGGTACCACCCAAATTAGAAATCTATAATAAAAAGATTTCTCACTCTCTAGAAAGTAACGGTTCTAGTTCCGTTCTTGGGTAGACACTATCCAACGTATTTCATCAAATTTAACCTGATCGACTCGCAGCAACCGTCGACTTCCTGACACTCAGTTAAATTGTTACTTAAATTTGGAATAACTGTTTTATTAATATTCGATCAAATAAATATTAGCATCTTATATTTTAAAAGTCAATAATAAACTAAATCTCTGCTAATTTACGCTTTAAGTAATGCGCCATTTGTTTAGTTGAGTAAATGCCGGTTACTTTTTCAACTGCTTTGCCATTTTTAAACAAGACAATGCTAGGCATACTCATTACTTTATATTGCTCAGCAATATCTTCATTTCCATCAACATTCATTTTGCCAAAGTGAATATTATCAGCAAATTTTTCTTCCATTTGATTAATAACTGGATCCATTATTTTACATGGGCCACACCAAGGAGCCCAAAAATCAATAACCGTTATTTTATTATCAGTTTCTTGTTTAATATTATTTCTAGTAATTTCAGTTGAAATATATATCGCTCCTATTTTCTTATCTTACGACGAACAAAATGAATAATAATTGTTACCACAAAAGTAGCTAACACAATTAATCCAAAGTAAACGGGGGGGATTTCAATATCAATTGCTGGAATTGAAAGAACTAATTTCAATGCAATGATTGCAATTAAGAAGTATGCCATTGATTTAAGTTCAGGAATTTTCTTCATAACAACCATAATAACTTCAGCAATTCCTCGCATACATAAAATACCAATTAAACCACCAATTAATACAACAACTGGATTTGGTGAAATAGCTAATGCAGCCAATACTGAATCTACAGAAAAAACGATATCCATAAACTCAATTTGTGCAACTGTCATCCAAAACTGTTTTCGACTACCAGGCTTAGCTTTATTAGAAAAATTCTTCTTTGGTTTTTCACGACCAAAGAAATGTTTATAAGCTAAATAAAATAAATATAAACCACCTAAAATTTTAATTTCCCACAAGTGAATTAGGAACGTACCTAACCCAATAATTATAAAACGGAAAATATAAGATCCCCAGATACCATAAAATAGAGATTCTTCTTGCTCTTTTTTATCTGGTAAAACTTGTGTTTGGGCAGCTAATACAACTGCATTATCAACTGATAATAAACATTCAATTAAAACTAATGAAAGAATAACAATCCATGCATCTTCAGATGTAAGGACATTAATCCAATTACTCCCATCAAAAAATGGGCCATATAATTTACCTAATATCGATAACAACTAAGGTCTCCTTTACTTATATAATATAACTATATTATATATTAAATTAATTAAAAAATGACATAAAATGTCTTAATTGTTTATTGCTTCATTGTCATATTTTTCTAGATTATATTGACGAATTAATTTGATTAACGATTTTGCATAAGTAGGATCTGTCGCATAATTATTCTTTTGTAACATATTAGCTTGATCAACATAACTAGTAATATTTTTTTGCTTAATAAAGTTAAGTGCAATTACACGATCATGGTTTTCGACAGCTTCGGTAATACTTGGATATTTTCTAAAGGTTGCAGGAACTGATACTTTCTTTTGTGAACCTTCACGAACAACTTTTTCACCCTTTTTGGTAGGTGTGTCATTACTTACATATTCATCAGTATAGTATCTGATAGATTGACCTTTGTACTTGCCCTTAATACCAAAAATATTATTGGCTTTCTTATACAATTCAGAAGTTCCCCAATTAGATTCTTGAATTGCTTGGGCAACCACAATACTTGGCAATACTTGATGGTTTTGTTTATAGACCTTAATTGAAGGCTCAGCAATACTTACAGCAAATTTATGCTTGGCTTCAGCTTCTTTTTTTTGTGTTTCTATAATTTGATTTTGATTATCTTTAGCAACTTGGTTTTGTTC
The DNA here is from genome assembly GCF_006493595.1 of Apilactobacillus micheneri. Classification (NCBI taxonomy): domain Bacteria; kingdom Bacillati; phylum Bacillota; class Bacilli; order Lactobacillales; family Lactobacillaceae; genus Apilactobacillus; species Apilactobacillus micheneri. The sequence continues at coordinate 282,725 of NZ_QUBI01000001.1, forward strand.
CATATTGTTGTAAACAGCTTTAGCACCTTTAAAACCAAAAAAGCCAATAATTAAAACAACTATTATTCCAAAAATCCATTTAAAAGTTTTCATTTAAATATTTCTCCTCAAAATTAGTCATTTTTTAATACTTTATAACTAATATTATTTTCTTCATCAATAAATCCATATAGTAATGTTTTCTTTTCTTTATCAAAATATCCCAAATTAACAGCAGGATGATTATTAATATTTTCGATTCCTTGAAACGAGTGTGTCATAAATTTTCTTATAAACTTCATGTTATCTAGATTCTTTTTAGCCGATTCATGAGCAACAGCTAGAGTGAAACCCTTATCTAAATAATACTTCATTAGATTAGCGCACATGAAATTTTTCATATCAAAAACACGTGATGAATAAGAATTACTACGCATAGATTGAATGTATCCCCTTTGTTCCCAATATCTTAGTTGGCGAGCAGAGACATTCAATATCTTACTAACTTCACCTATTTTAAATATTAATTGATCTAAATCTAATGCTTTGGGAAATAAAGGCTTGAAATTATTATCCATTGTGTTTTCCTTTCATTGCAATAATATAATTATGAAACCATTTATTAATTTAGCATAATTTTTGTTTAGTTTCATTAATTTTTATATCACAATTAATATTAAACAACAAAAATAACTTTATTACACTATTAATTGCATGATTTAATCGGAATGAAACTGCTTTGTTACACTTTTGCAACATTCTTTTACTAATATTATAAGTATAAATAAACGAGGAGGACATTTTTAGAGATGAAAAAGTATTTTACAAAGTTAGCAATGACCATGATTGCATTTACTTCACTATTATTTATGGGGTCAGCAATCAGCAACAACAATGTACATGCAGATGCAAATGATAATTTTCAACAAGTCTATACAGTTGCCAAATCAAAATTAGGTAGTCCATACATATATGGTGCAACTGGATCCAATGCGTTTGATTGTTCAGGATTTACAGGCTATGTTTATAAGAATTCTCTTGGTGTTAGATTACCAAGAACTGCTCAAGCTCAATACAATGCTTCAACTAAGGTTTCACGTAATAACTTACAAAAAGGTGACTTAGTATTTATCGGTGGTTCAACTGCAAGTATCTATCACGTAGGTATGTATATTGGTCACGGTAAAATGATTGATGCACAAAACCGTGGTGTTGTTAAAGAAAGCATCAAAGCTCCTTGGTGGAATGTTGTCGGTTATGGTCATGTCGACGATTAAAAATCTCTAAAATGTTTATAATTAAAAAAGATGTTTCCTAAATTGGGAAACATCTTTTTTAATGGATATATTAACTTAGCTCCTCATGATAATACTTAGAAGCAATTTTGTGATATCTTAATTGGTCTAAGGTTCGATAAATAATCATTCTCAATTCATGTAATTTTATTAAATTGTAGGAGGCTAATTGTACCAAAATCAAACGTTCAGTTCGATAAACAATTTCTTGATTATTCGTTAAAGATAATAAATCTTTATGAATCATATCAGGCACAAATTGAATGATTTTGCCATCATTCAATTGAATATCAAGTTTCTTTTTTGCTTGCATTGTCTAAATAAACCTCCCCTAATGACTAACTTTTATTTTACAACAAATTATATAAATTTCAACTATATATAGATTTTAAAAATAAAAAAATCTATATATAGTAGATGCTAAAATTTAGATTAAATAAAAGAATGTCATTTTTTTATTTGTCTGTTAATATTAAAACTATTATGAATTATCAAAGGAGCTATAAAATTGAAAGCGATGAATTATATTCGTCAAAAATTAAGTACTAGACTGGGATTCTTTAGTCTGTTGTTATTTCTTTTTTGGCTAAAAACTATATACGCATATTTTTATGATTTTCAGTTAGGATTAAATAGTCCTTTTGAATTCATAGTGGCTTTGATAAACCCTATTGCAACAACTGCCTTTTTATTTGGTATTGCAATGTATATCAAGCCAAGTCGTTTATTCTATCCTATTATATTAATCCTAGATATCGTAAATACTCTATTATTGTATTTAAACGTTATATATTTCCGTGAATTCACTGATTTTATGACGATTAGTACCATGACCGGTTATTCTAAAGTAAATCAAGGACTAAGTGGTTCTTCTTTAGCTTTAACTATGCCCCATGATATTTTCTTCTGGTTAGACATAGCATTAGTTATATTATTGATGTTATTTAGATTCATTAAAATCGACAAAAGGAATATTGGTTTTAAGGGATCATTCACAATCACTTCATTATCTATCCTATTGTTTACTGTAAATTTATCAATGGGTGAAATGGATAGACCCCAACTGCTAACAAGAACTTTTGATCGAACTTACATAGTAAAATATTTAGGAATTGACTCTTTCACTATGTATGATGCTATTAAACAACAACATAATAATGATTTAAGAGCAATGGCTACTAAGTCAGAAATGGATGATGTTTTAAAATATACGCGTAAACATTATGCTGCTCCTAATAACAAAATGTTTGGTATGGCTAAAGGCAAGAATGTTTTTGTAATTCATTTAGAGAGTTTTCAGCAATTCTTAATTAATAAAAAGATTAATGGTAAAGAAGTCACTCCCTTTTTAAACAGCTTATACAAAAATAAGTCCACTTATTCATTCGATAATTTCTTCCATCAAGTTGGTCAAGGAAAAACATCAGATGCTGAGAATATGCTAGAAACCAGTACATTTGGGTTACCACAAGGATCATTATTCACCCAATTTGGTAGTGATAATATTTTCCAGGCAGCTCCAGCTATTTTAAAACAACAAAAAAATTATTCTAGTGCCGTATTTCATGGAAATGTTGCCAGTTTTTGGAATCGTAACAGTGTTTACAAAAATATGGGATACCAATATTTCTTTGATTCTAGTTACTATGATACTTCTGGTGATAAATCACTTGGCTATGGATTAAAAGATAAGTTATTATTTAAAGACTCAGTAAAATACCTGCAAAGATTACAACAACCTTTTTATGCTAAGTATATAACTGTTACCAATCACTTCCCTTATACTTTAGACAATGAAGATTCTAAATTTAAGACTACTAACACTGGCGATAGCAGTGTTGATAATTACTTTAAAACTGCTCATTATTTAGATCAATCTATTAAAGAATTTTATAATTATCTTAATAAGGTCGGCTTATTGAAAAAATCTGTCATTATGCTTTATGGTGATCATTATGGTATTTCCAATTCTGAAAATCCTAATTTAGCCAAAGTTATTGGTAAAAATCCTGATAATTGGAATGATTTTGATAATGCACAATTACAAAGAGTTCCATTGATGTTTAATATTCCTGGCAAAAAAGGTGGTTATGTTGACCATACTTATGGTGGTGAAATTGATGTGCTGCCTACTTTATTACATTTATTAGGTATTAATACTAAGAATTATGTTCAATTTGGAACTGACTTGTTCTCAAAAGAACATGACACAATTGTTGCATTTAGAAATAGAGATTGGGTAAGTACTAAATATACTTCAATTGGCGGTACTATTTACAGCAATAAGACTGGTAAAGAATTACAACCATCCCCTAATCAAAGACGAATTTTTAATAAAATGCAAGCACGTGTAAATACTGAATTATCATTTTCAGATGAATTAAATGAACAAAACTTACTACGTTTTTACAATCCAAGTGGATTTACACCAATAAATCCTAGCGATTATAATTACACCAATGGATTACAAAAAGAAAAAGGTAAGGAAACCGAACTAGGTAAAAAATCCACTAGTATCTTTAGTCAAAATAAGAATCATTCCACTAAAGCATTGTATAAAACTGATGCCCCGGAATTAAAACATTATACTAATGGAAATTCTAAGTTAAATAACAAAAAGCAAGACCTTGATAATTAAATAAAAGCGAACATTTTAATCATAAGTGTTCGCTTTTTTATTTGAATTTTATAATTTTTATTCTAAAATGACTGTAATAAATTTATAGTAATAAGTGAGCGCTAAAAATGAAAAGATTTAAAAACAAAAAGATTGAATTATTATATAGTATTTTTATTGTTACGCTAGCAATTGCGTCTGTTTTGCTTGTCATATTGGATTATTTTAATATTATTAACATTTACCATGGACTTTTATTCAAAATATATTATGGTATTTGGATATTTTATATCATAGATTATGTAACTGGATTCTTTATGGCAAAAAATAAAAAGCAATTTCTTTTAGATACTGCTTTGGACTTAATATCATTGATTCCAGCACATCCCATTTTTGTAATTTTTCGCTTATACCGTGTGATAAGAATCGTAAGATATTACAATATCTTTTGGAAATTTGGCTGGGATGGTAAATTTACTGGCGGGTTACATCGTTTTATATATGATACTGGATTTATTTATCTATTTTCTGTCAGTATTGTAATTTTAATTTTAAGTGCATTAATTTTTGCATTTTTTGAACATTATAATCTATCCACTTCTTTATGGTGGGCAATTACAACTGCTACCACTGTTGGTTATGGTGATATTGCCCCTCAAACTGGTGGCGGTAGGTGTATCGCAGTATTCCTAATGTTCGGTGGGGTTGGTTTTATTGGTTTGTTAACATCTACCATTACTGATTTTTTCACTCATGATAGTAGTGATGCAACTGACGATAAAATCGATAAACTAAGTACACAAATTGAAGAATTAACTAAGCAAGTTAACTATCTACAAAAAAATGTCAACAAAAAAAGTGCTCCTCAGAAAAGGAACACTAAAAATAAAAACTAATCATTTGTTAGTTGAGTACTATGAATTGGAGTATGATTATCAGGATATAAATCATTCATAATTGCATTAACTGCAATAGGAACTTCTCCAAAGCCAGTAGCAATAATAGTTTGTTTGCCATTATATTTGGCTTGATCACCTACTGAATATATATTATGAATGTTAGTTTCTAAAGTTGGGTTAACTTTGGTAGCATGATGATCTTTTTCTAGATCTAAATTCCAACTTTCCATATCTTTGTTGTTAGAAATAAAACCATAATTTACTAAAATTTTATCAACATTAATATTTTTAAAATCATCATCGGTCTTCATCTTTTTAGCAACAACTGTGACTTGGTCATTATCAGCAGCTTTCAATTGCTTAATTAAATATGGGGTAATTAATTCAACAGAAGATTTTTTCAATAAATCCACCATATGTTCTAATCCTCTAAACTCATTACGACGGTGAAGTAAGTAGACTTTTTTGGCCGTCTTTTCTAACATTAAAGCTTGATCAATTGCTGAATCGCCACCTCCAGCAACTAAAACTGTCTTATCTTTGAATTGTTGAATATCTTTAGCAGTATAAACTAGTTGTTTGCCTTCAAAATCATTGGCACCATCTGCCATTAATTTACGCGGATTAAATGCCCCGTTCCCTACTGCAATAATAATGGCTTTCGATTTACTATTACCTTTATTGGTAGTAATATTAAATATATTTTCATCTTTGACTACATTGGTAACCGTCTCATTTAATTTAATATCACCATTCATTGTATCTAGTTGGCTTTGCAAATTACTTACCAAATCACGACCTTTAATAGCTGCTTGGCCAGGAATATCTAATAAAGTTTTTTCTGGATAAAGAGCATTTACCTGGCCACCTAATTCAGATAAGCTTTCAATAATTTGAAACTTAGCATCCCTTAGGCCAGCATATAAACCTGCAAACATTCCAACAGGACCACCGCCAATAATTGTGATATCATAAGTTGAATCTGTCATTTTAAATTAACTCCTTTTATTTTGGTGTTATTTAATATATTATGTACCATATAGTTATACTTTAGCAAAGGAAGAGCACTTATGCACAGCAGAAGAAAAAGAAAGATTATCATCGGAATTGTTTTGTTCCTAGAAGCAATTGCGTTTATTACATCTACCCTTTGGGTTTTTAGAGGACGCGTCTTAAATGACGTTAAAGTCGAAAAAAGCAGAACCGCAACCATTTTCATTCCTGGTTATGGTGGAAATGCCGTTTCTACTGATGATTTCATAAACCAATTTAATGATCATGGAATTGCTAAACGTTCATTACGTATTTATATATCTAATGATGGTAAAGTTTCTACCATGAAACAATATGTTAAAAAGATTAAGAAAGATAACCCATTAGTGCAATTAATTTTCCAAGATAATACCCATCCTGAAAAACAAGCTGATCAAATGGTTAACGTAATGTCATACCTACATGATAAATACAATATTAAATCAGTAAACTTCTTAGGACATTCATCTGGTGGAACGATTGCCTATGAATACATGGTAAAACATCCACATCAAAAGAATGCTCCAGAGGCTAATAAATTTGTAAGTATCGCTAATGATTATGATCCAAATGATAAACGTGTTAAGAATTTACCTCGTACTTTACATGTATTAAACATTGCTGGTGAAATTTATAATGTTGGTACTGATGGTGAAGAAGCCGTTAATATTGTTAAACCTATGGGTAAATTGGTAAGACCATATGTTAAGAGTTATCAATTCTATCTCTATCGGGCTGATCCACTTTCAGCAGAACATTCAATGCTTCATGAAAACCCTAGCCTTGATAAGACGATTGCTGAATTCTTGTTTAATAAGCACCCTAAATTATAATAAAAAGACTGAAGCATATATCTTCAGTCTTTTTTATTGTTCGGATTTAAAATCGTTTATTAAATAAATTGTATTAAAACGGTTTATTTTTTCAGTTTTTAGCAATATAATAAGTTTATAAATGAAAAATGTTCATGAAACAAATAATTTCATGAGGGGCAAAAAAACTTGGGAGGGTTTTTCATTATGGCAAAAAAGAAATTAATTCTTGATTTAGATACTGGTGTAGACGATGCAATGGCTATTGCTTATGCTGTTGCTGCACCTAATGCTGACTTAGTTGGTATCGTTAATTCTTATGGAAATGTAGTTGTTGAACAAGCAGCTAAAAATTCATTACAAATTCTTGATTTACTAGGTGCAAATGATGTGCCAGTATTCGAAGGTGAAAGTCATTCACAAACAAGTGATCATTTTGATGTAATGCCAGTTTCAGCTCACATTCATGGTAAAAATGGAATTGGTGAAGTTCAATTACCAGAAAGTAGCCGTTCAGTAGAAAAAGAATCTGGTGTTGATTTTATGATTGACGCTGCACATAAATATGGCAAAGATTTAACTATTATTCCTACTGGTCCATTAACTAATTTGGCAGCAGCACTTCGTAAAGACCCTGAAATTAGTGATTTAATTGGTCATGTTACTTTAATGGGTGGTGCTTTAACCGTTCCCGGTAATGTTTCAGATGCTGCTGAAGCAAACATCAACCAAGATGCTGAAGCTGCAAATGAAGTCTTCACTAACAAAGTTCCCGTTACTATGGTTGGTTTAGATGTTACATTAAGAACATTATTAACTAAAAAAGAAACTCAACAATGGCGTGATTTAGGTACAACAGCTGGCGAAAAATTTGCTGACATTGTTGATTATTACATTGGCATTTATGATGAAATGTATCCTGAATTAGGCGGTTGTTCACTTCATGATCCGCTAGCAGTTGGTGTTGCTTGTGATCCTACCTTTGTTCAAACATTGGATCTTGATATGATTGTACATCATGGTGAAGAAAATTATGGTCGTACTACTGGTGACACTGCTAAATTAGATGATCCTAACCCTTCAGACAAAGCAGCAATTCAAGTTGATGACAAACGTTATCTAAAAACATTTATGCAATATTTAACTAAATTATTTGCTGATAATAAATAACAAAAAAGTTTCCTACTATAAAATAATTAGTAGGAAACTTTTTTATTTAGTCTTTAAAATATTTTTCTAAATAAGCAGCAACACCATCTTGGTCATGATTTAATGTTACATCATCACCAATTGCTTTAATATCATCATTAGCATTGTCCATTACTATCCCTAATTGTGCCGCCTTTAGCATTTCAATATCGTTTTCTGCATCACCAAATGACATTAGATTATCAAAATCTAAGTCAAAATGTTTCAACAATTGTTCTAATCCAACTGATTTATTCATACCATTTTGAATAAATTCCATAATCTTAGGTTGTGAACGTACGATATGATAATTATTTTGCACCTCTTCAGGCATATGGTCACGAGCCCAATCTAATTTAGCTGATTGTTCTGACATAATGGCTTTACTATATTCCTTATCAGATAGGTCATCAAATTTAGCGTTAATAAATTCTAAATCAGAATTTAAAACTTCTTTATAAGTAGACTTAACTAAGTCAGTTAATTCGTATACTTTTTCAAAATCTAAAATGTCTAATGGTAAATCGTTCTCTTTAGCAAAATTATGCACCAAATCAAAATCTTTTAATTTTAAGCCTTTTTTGAATAGTAAGTGCTTATCACGATTTCTAATAACCATTGCTCCATTAAAGGTAATGGTGTAGTCTTGGCCTTCTGTTAATCCTAATTGTTCAATATATGGCCACACAGCATTAATTGGACGCCCAGTACATAAAACAATTTTAATTCCTTGGCTATGTAGTCTTTTCAAAATATCTTCATTTTTTGGGCTAATTTCTTTATGTGAATTTAATAAGGTATTATCTAAATCTAACGCAATCATTTGTATCATAAAATTCATCTCCCCTGTTAATACCATTCTATACAAAAAAAGCATTAATTCAAATATGAATTAATGCCGTATACTCTAAAAATCAAGCTTAAGCTTCGAGTTGTGATTCGAGTTCCTTCAATTCAGTTTCGCGAATAGAACGTGGTAAGAAACGACGAATTTCTTCTTCGTTATAACCAACTTCTAGACGCTTGTTATCAAACACGATAGGGCGCTTAATTAAATCTGGATATTTAACAACTAAATCAACTAATTTTGATAATGATAGACTATCAAAATCGATGTTTAATTTCTTAAATATTTTGGAACGAGTTGAAATAATATCTTCACTACCATTTTCAGTTAAACGAAGAATTTGTTTTACTTCGTCTGCATTTAATGGATTAGAATTGATGTTTCTTTCCTTAAATGAGATATTATGAGCTTTTAACCAAGCTCTGGCTTTACGACTTGAAGCACTACTTGGTGCAACATAAAGATTCAACATATCTATCACCTCTAAAATCGCTTAATTAACGAAAAAACAAGTATATCTAATTATAAATACTTACTAATAGTAAATATTCATAACTACTTTTATGCTAACACAATAGAATTAGAAATCAACAGCATTTAAAAACATATTATAAATTTACACAAGCATAAAATAAGATTATAATTTCAATAAATGAACGGAATATATACGGGAGTGAAAAAGAATGAAAATTAACATTTTAGCAACTAGTGATACTCACGGATTCTTATTCCCTACTAACTATGTAAATTTAAAAGATAATAAACCTTTTGGGCTTTTAAGATGCGCATCTTGCTTTAAAGACCAAAAAGAAAAAATGGAAAATACTGTAACTATCGATAATGGTGACTTTATAGAAGGATCGCCTTTAGCGTATTTTATAGCTAAAGTTAAAAAGCAACCTTCACCCTCTCAAATTAGTAATACCTTCAATATGATGGATTATGATTTTGGAGTTTTAGGTAACCATGAATTTAATTATGGATTGGATTATTTACATAAAGCAATTAAAGAATCTGACCGCCAATTTTTATGTGCTAATATTATCGACGAGCACAATAATCATCCACTTGGTAAACCATATGCAATTAAGAATATTAATGGTATTAAAATTGGCTTTTTAGGCTTAACCACTCAAGGTACTACCAAATGGGAAAATCCTGATAATCTAAAGGGTTTAACATTTTTATCAGCAGCTGATACTGCTAAAAAATACATTCCTGAAATGCGTAAACAAACCGACTTAAATGTTATTGTGTATCATGGCGGTATTGAAAAAAATGAATTTGGCAATCCCACTGAAGAACTAAATGGCGAAAACGAAACCTACGAAATTTTGTCTAACATTGATGGTATTGATGCCATCGTTACTGGTCACCAACATCGCAAAATTGCTGGCCACCTATTCAATGTTCCAATCATCCAAGTAGGTCATCGTGGTGAATATGTGGGACACATTGAACTAGATATTGATCAAAAAGACGGCAAATATTTTGTAAAAAATAGCAATGCCGAATTAATCGAAACAAAAGACTATAAAATAGATAAAGAAATTGCCAAAACATTATTACCTATACAAAATCAAATTAATAATTGGTTAGATGAACCGATGGCCAATATTCAAGGTAATATGGAGTTTAATGATTCTTTTAATGTTCGTTTAAATAAAAATAGTTTTATTCAATTTATCCAAGAAATTCAAATGAAAACTATGGGTGTTGATATTTCAGCTACTGCTCTCTTTAACAATGAAGCGCATGGATTTGAGAACCCAATCACGATGCGTAATATTATAACTAATTATGTCTATCCAAATACACTAGCTGTGTTAGAAATAACCGGTGCTGATTTAAAAGCTGCTATTGAAACTAGTGCCAAATATTTTACAGCTGAAAATGGAAATATAACCATTAATCATGATTATATTTTCCCTAAAGCTAAGCATTATAACTATGATATGTATGAAGGAATTGACTATGTAATCAATGTTGCCAAACCATTTGGTCAACGTGTTACAAAATTACTGTATCATGGCAAACCAGTTGTTAGTGATCAAAAACTAAAAATTGCTTTAAATATTTATCGAGCTGTTGGTGGTGGTAATTTTACAATGTTTAATGCTAGTAAAATTATCAAAAAAGATGGGCGTATGATGAGTCAATTAATCGCTGATTATTTAAGAAATCATAAAAATATTAAAGCCAAAAACAATCATAACTTTAAAGTGATTTATGAACCATAAAAAATAACCTCTAGAAAAATCTAGAGGTTATTTTTTATTTACTACTTGAATACTGTTTTTTGCGTTTTCCAACATATTGAACTGCTTTTAATGAACGAATAGCTGTCACTTTAATTTTACCAGGATAAGTTAATTCATCTTGAATCTGATCTCTAACATGTTGAGTAAGTGCTTTACTCTTGTCATCATTCAGAATTTCTGGATTAACAATAATTCTAATCTCACGACCAGCTTGAATAGCATAACTATCTTTAACACCTTTATGTTGATTAGCAATATTTTCAAGATTTCTTAAACGAGTAACATATTCTTCAATTGATTCACTTCTAGCACCAGGTCTAGCTCCTGACATTGAATCCGCAGTTGCTACTAAAATGGAAATGGCATTAGTTGGCTCGACATCCCCATGATGAGAAGCAATTGCATTAACAACAACTGGATCTTCATCAAATGCTTTAGTCAATTTAACTCCTAACTCCACATGCGTCCCATCAACTTCATGATCAATAGCTTTTCCAATATCGTGCAACAAACCTGCTCGTTTGGCTAATTTAACATTCATTCCCAATTCAGCAGCTAACACACCAGTGATTTGAGCAACCTCAATTGAATGATATAAAACATTTTGCCCATAACTAGTTCTGAATTTTAATTTACCAATAATCTTCATTAAATCAGGATGCATTAATCCCACTTTTAATGAACGAACAACATTTTCACCAGTTTCACGCAAACCAGCATGTACATTTTTTGTTGAAACATTAACTTGATTTTCAATATTACTATTAGTAAATTGGCGAGAAATAATTAAGTTTTCGATGGTCGTACGAACAATTTCACGACGAAAGGCGTCATGAGTAACAATATGCAATAATAGAGAATTTTCATCATCGAATATTAATTCAGTTCCCGTCAACGATTCTAATAGTCGAATATGTTGTTCGTCTCTTCCAATTAACTTAGCTTTTAGATCGCCATTTGGTAAAACTATATTTCTTTCAATGTGTGTCTTGGGTTCATCACGAGCACCACGTTGAATTGATTCAATTAATAATGAGTTAGCTCGTTTATTAGCAGAAACCTTACTTTCAGCCAATTGATACTTAACTTCAATATCCATTTCTCGTTTTAACTTTTGCTTAGTATTTACTAATACATAATCACGAGCTTGATCAAAATTAAAATCACTAATTTGTTCAAGTTTAGCATGCCGTTGATTTAAAATATCATGGGCATTATCTAAAGTCTTATCAACATCTGAAGCCAGTGCATCTTGTTGTGACTTACGATTATTTAAGTCGTTGGAAAAACCTAATAAACGTTCTTTCATTTGATCTAAAAATTCTTCATGTTGATCAAGACGTTGATTACGAGTCTCATTTTCATATTTTTGTGTGTCAATTTCATCATTAGAGGTCTTAATATATTGATCAATATCATGCTTTTCTTTATTAGCGATATTATTACAATATTCTTCAACTTTGCGATTATCATATTCAAGATAGTATTTTGCCTTTATTTGTGCATTATTTATTTCATTATTCATTTTAAATTTATTAATCAATACACCAGCGATAATTCCTAATAACAAAAATAACGCAAATAATAAACCAACCAAAATGGCATCCCCCTTTCTAAAATTATTAATTACTTTTTATATTAAATTTAATTTAAAGTATCTATATACTCTTATTATCATAACATTTTAAAACCCTTTTTTTATAATAATAAACAATAATTTTATAAAAAATAAGCTATAAAATTAATTATAGCTTATCTATATTAGTTAAAATAACGATCTAAGAAAGATTTGATTGTTTTAACATATAATTCTGGATTAGTTTGATAAGATGCAGCATGTGGAGCATTTTTAACTAATAATAGTTTTTTAGGTCCCTTGGTTGCATTGTACACTGGATAAACCATTCTGGTAGGTACAAAATTATCTTTAGATCCATGAATAAATAACATTGGTTTATGATTCTTTTTAACTTGTTTCAGGGCAGAAGCTGTATACAAGCTATAACCAGCTCTAATATGAGTAATACCACTTAAAATTGGTACTAATGGCCATCTAGGAAAATCTGATAAATGATATAACTGTTTTGCTTCATGATTAATTTCATCTGAAGCACTAGTGTACCCACAGTCTTCAATATAAGCCTTCAATTGAGATGGTACAGATTTTTCACCAGATACCATCATGGTAGTAGCACCACCCATACTAACTCCAAACATAATCAACTGAGAATCCTTACCATTTTCTTCAATTATGCGACGCATCCATTTGATATAATCCATGCGATCAGGCCAACCATATCCTACGTAGTTACCTTGGCTTTGACCATGACCACGACTATCAGGAGTTAAAACATTATATCCCATTTGATGAAAGATATAAGCATATGGAGCCATTAGCTCTTTATTGCCCATATATCCATGTGCAATAATTACTGTTTTCTTTGTGGGTTTATCAGCTGGTAAATAGTTAGCAACTAGTTTGAGATGGTCAGTTGTCGACATTTGCGTCCAATGATATTTTTTAGCTGATTTATACCACTGATCACCTGGATAAAGTGGTGAAGATTTAGATATTTTTTTGTCTTTTAGGAAATTCTTCTTACCTGGCACCACTGCTACATGGTAGAAATATAATCCCGCTCCCAAAAAGCCAAAACACAATAGGAAAAAGAATATGCCTAAAGTAGTTAAGAAAATTTTTATTTTTTTACCCAAATCAAACCACTCCATTTAATTTAATATTATTTTGATTATATGTTGCATATTACTAAAATACAACTATCTAACAGGATTTATTATTTTAAGTTATACTATTATTAGAGGTGATTCAGTTGTTTCCAATAAGATTAAAAGCATTAAGAAAAGGCCAAAAAATTAGTTTAAAACAATTGGCAGAAAACTTGAATAAATATTCAAAAGATAGTAAACATCATAATACCCCTGCCCAAATTGGTAATTGGGAACGTGGTGTTAGGTCGCCATCATATTTAGAAATCAAAAAATTATCTTCATATTTTAATGTTAGCATGGACTACTTAATTGGTAGAACATCAATTCAACATTTCAATTTAGAGACTGTTTTAATGAGTGAAAATAAAATTACATTTAATGATCAAACACTGACTCATCATGATCGTTATGAAATTTTCCAATTAATTAATGTCTATTTGCATGGCAAAGATAACAATAATACAGAAAATAAAAATAATGAATATCAAGAAAGTTTAAATTTGGATTTAGATGACGATAAATAAAAAGATGATTTCAAGAAGAAATCATCTTTTTTGTTAATCTTTTGGTAAATTGGGATTATTTAAATGTCCAACTTGCCCTTTAAATTCATTAGCATTAACTTCAATATCTTTATTTTTATTAAATGCTCGATCATTAATTGAAACTGTATAATCTGCGTTTTCACCATGTTCGGATTGATCTAGGCCACGCATTTCTTCCTGCTTAGTTACACGCATTGGCATAACTAATCTTAATAAAGAAATAATAATTGAACAGGCAATTACAACAAAAATAATAGTGCCAAATGTAGCAATTAGTTGAATAAATACCATATGGAAACCACCATCATAAAATAAACCATTGGTAGTTACGGCCGAGTTAACTGATTTAGTAGCTAAAAATCCGGTTAAAATGCTACCAACAATTCCGCTAACTCCGTGGCAACCAAAAGCATCTAAAACATCATCTACCCCAATTTTAGGCTTCAAATAATTTACAAATAAATAACTAGCAAATGTAGCTACAATTCCAATCACAAATGAACCTGTAATAGTGACAAAACCAGCAGCTGGAGTAATACCCACTAAACCACATAATGTTCCTGTACATACGCCATCTAATTGTGGTTTGCCGACAAAATGCATATCTAGTAGCATCCAAACAAGCATTGAAGTTGCTGTTGCAACCGTTGTTGTCATAGTTGCTTGCATTGCAACATTGTTAACTGCTAATGCAGATCCAGCATTAAATCCATACCACCCAATCCATAAAATAGTCGTACCTAATAAAACCCAAGGTAAATTATAATGATGGGCATGGCGATTGCCTTTCATTCGCTTGCCTAAAAAGATAGATAAAATTAAAGCAGTAATTCCCGCATTAATATGAACAACGGTCCCCCCAGCAAAATCTAAAGTTCCTAATTTTGCTAAAATACCATTTGGCGACCAAACCATATGTACCATTGGATAATATAAAACAATTGACCATAATATAATAAAAACTAATAAAAATTTGAAATGAATGCGCCCAACAACAGATCCAACAAATAACGCTGGAGTAATAACCGCAAACATCATTTCAAAAATTGCATAAACACTAGTAGGAATCTTAGTGGGCATCAAAGTCTTTAAATCAATTCCGTGCATAAAAGGATTAGACAAGTTCCCAATAAATCCTCCAATATTACCAGAAAAAGATAAACTGTAACCTAAAATAATCCATAATAAAATTGCTAAACCAGTAATAATAAAAACTGATAACATCGTGTTAACTACATTTTTCTTTGAAACAAGTCCTCCATAGAAAAATGCTAAACCTGGAGTCATAAATAATACCAAAATACTTGATAAAAATACGAATGATGTACTAGCTAAATCCATTATTATCGCTTCCCTTATGTTTATGTAATGAATTATAACATTAAAAAAGGATAAATGTTAAAAATATTGAAATTTCGTTATTTTTTCGTAAGATAATGTTATAAGTTATTACATAAAATGTATTTTGCATCATTTGTTTTTTTCAAATACAATTAAATAGTTAAAGGTGGTTATTATGAATAAAAAACAGCTAATAAAAAAATTACGTAAAAATAAAAAAATAGTCAAAAAGCCCTCATATATTGAAAGAATGAAAAAATATAGAAAAATCTTCAGTGATTTTCCTGCCATCATTTTTTTAGTTAATAATATATTGGAAGCTAATCGACTTTTAAGATCAAATCAATTACCACAAGATTTGCCAGAATTAATTTTGCCCGATAATATTCAAGATGAAATTTTCCAGTTTGTTAATAATCAATACTCAATGAATGATCGTGAAGGTGACAAAGTATGGAATAAATATGTAGATCAATTACCTATCTTAGATAAAGATTTAAGGTCATTTCGTGATTATTTAGAAGCTGAGTATGGCATGTGGGCATATATATCAGCTCCATTTACAAATGGTATTGCTAAATATCTAAATGGTAAAAAAGCACTTGAAGTCATGGCTGGGAATGGTTATATTTCGAAGGGTTTGCGTGATGCCAGAGCAGATGTTATTTGTACTGATAGTATGAGCTGGCAAAAAGAAAATGAAACTGGCCATCATTTAGTAACTAATATTGAAAAATTAGATGCTAATGCCGCCTTTGATAAATATAAACATGAAATTGACGTTGTCATTATGTGTTGGTCGCCTGATGGTGTGGATATCGATTGGCAATTACTACAAAAAATTCGTGAATATAATAAAGATATTCAGCTAATAGTAATTGGTGAAAAGTATGGTGCTACTGATTCCAAATCATTCTGGGATAATGCAAAAATTATTAATTCAGACATCGCAAATGAATTAAATAAACATCATCGCCCGTTTGACTTAATTAAAGATCAATTATATTTTGTAAATTAAAATAAAAAAATCCCCCAACTTAATAGTTGGGGGATTTTTGTGGCATTTAGCAAATAAATGGATAAGTGGTGTTCACATCACCAGTATTATCAAACACGCTACAATACGGTAGCATTATGTGTCCCACATCAAAAACGTCACTTAATCATCATCTGATGAAAACAAACAAGTTGCGTGACCTTCTCGACTCATCGCAAATTAATTATAACATATTTTGAATTATTTTTTGCTAGATTTTTTTATTTTTAGTTGTTTTCTTTTTACCTTTAGAATCTTGAGCCAATTCTTTTTCAGCTTTAAGACGTTTTTCTTTATTTTCATCAATTGATGCTAACTGATCTTTAGACCAATCAGCTATTTTTTGTTCTAGCTTAACGTTATCAGAAAAATCATCTTGAGAAGATAATTCATCAATACGTAATTTAGAACGATTAACATCTGGTGATTCCACAATCATGTATATATTTAAGTCGCAATCTCCGTCGCCAGACATCATTTTACTAATATTTTTAGAATAACGATATGGTAAGTTAACAATACAATTTTGCAAGAAAAAGCTGGTTTCTTCACCTTTTACATGTAGCATTGCAGACGCTAAATGGCCCAAATTAACTTGTTCTTCCATAAATTTTAAAAGTGGTTGAAATGACTTAACTGGATTATTAGCTAAGTCGGCAGAGGTTACTTCAACAGTTTGCACCTCAAATTGTTCATCATTAATCTTATCAATGAATTCTTGTACACCCATTTTCATTTTTTACACCTATTTTTTCTTTATATTTCGTTTTACAATTCTTACATAGTCATTTTTTATACGTGGCCATGCAAGACGATACCAAAAGAGATTTACAATTACACCAATGATAGCAATTAAAATGGCACCAAAACGATGTAAAGCAGGCACATCAGGGCTTCTAAACATAGTATTGATAATTACAAATAAACTAAGTGTATAGATACCAATAATGACCCCTAAAAAATGATATGCAAACTTCCATCTAATGTAGCCTAAAACATTAAAACCAACATATAAAATAATTGCAATAATAATTGTTTTAAGTAAATCAGCACTATTTCCACTCATTAAAATATCGCATATAATAAATATTATTAATGATAATGCACTGACTAACGCAATTTTATGTTTATTCATATTCTCCTCCAGTACATTTTACTCATTTACACCTTATCACAACTTATTATATTTTACTAAAAAATTTTCAGAAAGCAGGCCTGAAATGCATAAGTGGACGTATCAAATAATAGTTCAAAATCTTAAATCGACTATTAGCATTAGAGAATATTTAAGCCAATATTTATTAATTCCTAAACACTTAATTTTTTCATTAAGAAAAAATCAAAGAGTAACTGTTAATAAAAAATATTTACCCATGAATTTTACCGTCAAAAATGATGATCATATTAAAATTACATTTATTGATAATGATTTCAACTTGCCAACCCAAAATTTATTGCCTGATAATAGTCAAAGTATCAAAATATTATTTGAAAATAACGATTTATTAGTAGTAAATAAAAAACGTGGTATCAAGACCCATCCTAACAAACCTAAGGAAATTGGCACTCTTTTGAACTTTTGTGAAGGATACCTAAATAAGTTCAATCAACACGCTTATATGATTCATCGCTTAGATCAGGAAACCTCAGGAGCCATTATAGTTGGTAAGAATCCTGCTGTTGTTCCAATTTTAGTAAGATTAATTAAGGACAAGACAATCCATCGTACATATTTAGCATGGGTTAATGGAATCTTCCATCAAAAAATGGGTAAAATTAATTTACCGATTGGTTATGACCAAACAGATAAAAGAAAAAGAGCAATAAACGGTCCAAATGCCAAAAAAGCATTAACTGAATATCAAGTTATAAAAGAATACAAAAACAAATCTCTAGTCGAAATTAACATCCAAACCGGACGCACCCATCAAATTAGAGTTCATATGCAAGCAATAGGCCATCCTATTATTGGTGATCCATTATATAATGAAAAAAGCAACGTCGATAACATGTTATTACACTCTTGGAAACTAAAGTTGATCACACCATATTATATGCAAACGAAAATTATGGTATCGCCTATTCCAGAAGAATTTAAAATTATATAACAAAAGAGCCGCATCCAAATGGATACGGCTCTTTTTAGGTTTTAAAAGTTAATTATTATCTAATTACTTTAATGGTTTCCATTGCCAATCGTTTACTTCTGGTAAGTCAGTACCAACTTCACGGATGTAAGCATTGTGCTTGTCAACCATGTCATTCATACGTTGTACGAATGAAGCACCCTTAACAGAGTATTCTGGAATATCATTTACAACTTCTTTAGCTAAGTCGTAACGATCTAATTGGTTCAATACACGCATGTCGAATGGTGTAGTAATGTCACCATTTTCACGGTAACCATGAACATGTAAGTTATGGTTGTGACGATCGAAGAATACATCTTTAACTAGACCTTCGAAGCCGTGGAATGCAAATACAACTGGCTTGTCAGTAGTAAATAGACGATCAAATTCTTCATCAGTTAAACCACGAGGGTCAACCTTAGGTGAACGTAACTTCAAGAAGTCAACAACGTTAATGTATCTGATCTTCATTTCAGGAAATTCATCGTGCAAAATTGAAATTGCAGCAAGACTTTCCCAAGTTGGTTCAGTACCAGCTGAAGCGATAACAACATCAGGTTCTTGACCTTGGTCAGTTGAAGCCCAGTCAATGTAACCTAAACCATTGTTTACAAGGTTAGTTGCTTCTTCAATTGAGAACCATTGTGGACGTGGGTGTTTTGAAGTAACAATTAAGTTAATCTTTTCTTCACTTGCGAATGCAACTTTACCAACAGCTAATAATGAGTTAGCGTCAGCTGGTAAGTATTCACGAATGAATTCAGGTTTCTTTTCAGATAAGTGAGTTAACATACCTGGATCTTGGTGAGTGTAACCATTATGATCTTGTTGGAATACAGTTGAAGTATCAACAAAGTTCAATGATGGGTAACGTTTTCTCCATGGTTGGTCAGCTGCTTTACGTAACCACTTGAAGTGTTGAGTTAACATTGAATCAACTACACGACCAAATGATTCATAAGTAGCAAAGAAACCATGACGACCAGTTAGAACGTAACCTTCTAACCAACCTTCGTCTTGATGTTCAGATAATTGTGAATCAATTAAACGACCATCATGAGCGATGTATTGGTCATTTGGTTCCATAATGTCTTCCATCCATTGACGGTTAGTTTCATTGAACACACCGTATAAACGGTTTGACATTGATTCATCAGGACCAAAGGCACGGAAGTTGTTAGGGTTTGCATCCATAACAGCACCTAACCAGTTTGACCATACACTCATATCTTCAGCGACTGTTTCACCTGGAGTTTTAACATCAACAGCAAATTTCTTTACGTCTGGTAAAACTAGAGGTTTAGGATCGATACCACCATTAGTGATAGGGTTTACTGACATACGACGGTCACCCTTAGGTGCTAATGCCTTAATGTCATCCTTGATAGTACCATCATCGTTAAATAATTCTTCTGGCTTGTATGACTTCATCCAATCTACAAGTAGATCAGCATGTTCCATGTTGTTTGAAGTAATTGGTAGTGGAACTTGGTGAGCACGGAATGAATTTTCAACGGGTTCTCCGTCAAGATTCTTCTTAGGACCAGTCCAACCCTTTGGTGTTCTAACAACAATCATAGGCCATACAGGTTCAGTTGCTGTGTCAGCAGTTTCGTTTTCACGAGCATTCTTTTGAATGTCTTTGATTTCTGGAATAACTTCATCCATAACTTTAGCCATTTTTTCATGGTAAGCCATGTGATCATCAAAGTCTTCTTCATTTTCAACGAAGTAAGCTTTCCAGCCCATACCCTTGAAGTAGTCAGATAATTCTTCATCTGACATACGTGACATGATAGTTGGGTTTGAAATCTTGAAACCATTCATGTTAATGATAGGCAATACAGCACCATCTTTAACAGGGTTGATGAATTTGTCTGAGAACCAACCAGCAGCTAGTGGGCCAGTTTCAGCTTCACCATCACCAATTTCAACAGCAGCAATTACGTCAGGGTTATCTAGGATAGCACCAACACCATGTGATAGTGAGTAACCTAGTTCTCCACCTTCGTGAATTGAACCTGGAGTTTCAGGGGCAGCATGTGATGCAACTCCACCAGGGAATGAGAATTGTTTGAATAATTTAGCCATACCCTTTTCATCTTGTGAAATGTTTGGGTAAATGTCTGAGTAACTACCATCAATGTATGAGTTAGATACCATAACTTGGCCACCGTGACCTGAACCTTCAATGTAGAACATGTTTAGGTCATATTTATTGATTGCACGGTTTAAATGTGCATAAATAAAGTTTTGAGATACGATAGTACCCCAGTGTCCAATTGGTTTAACTTTAACATCGTCTGATGTTAACTTGTTCTTTAATAATGGGTTATCTCTTAGATATAATTGACCTACTGATAAGTAGTTAGCAGTACGCCAGTATTTGTCTAATTCTTCCAAATATTGTTTGGAATCGAAATCTTGTGCCATTAATTAACACTCCTTTTTAATAAAAAACTATTGAAATTAATAATGGTTTACATAAAAAATCATCAACAAAATGGTTAATAATTTTTAATACAATGAATATAATAACTGGTTTTTATAAAAAGTCAACCTTTTTATAAATTGATACGGTCCAATTAATATAATTGTAATAAATCATTATTAATATCGTCATTATTATGAACGATTTATTAGTAATAGTCCAATATTTCTCACAAATTTTAACAATTAATCATCATTTAACATGACGAAAGTATTATATCTTAAATATTGATAATGAAGACGCATATTTGAAACTTCAAATGGCGTTCCATCGTCTAAGAAAAAGATTCCTTCCATCAATCCAACCGGTTCATTAGGCTTCAAATGAAGCAATTTTTGGTCTTGTTCATTTGATGGACTAGCTAATATTGATAAAAATGATTGTGTTACACGTTTATTAATCTTGTCTTCAACATAATTAAAAATAGAACCTGAAACAATTTGTTTACTTAGTTCTGGTGCAATCTTAATTGGAATGTAACCTGTTTCAATCATAAATGGCTTATCATCAAACAAGCGAAGCCGTTGAATCTCATAAACAAAATCACCCTCAGATAAGAAAAGATCTTGCTGAATTTCTTTACTTGCTGGAATAACTTTAAAATCTAATAATTTAATTTTCGGTGTTTTTCCCTGACTTTTTAAACTATCAGTAATTCCTAGATTAGAGCCTTCATAGTGAAAAATAGTTTGATTCTTCATATATAGTGGATTAATAAAAGTTCCAGACCCTCGTTTTTTAAAAATAATTCCATCATCAGCTAATAATTTAAGAGCTCGTTTTATGGAACTACGACTTACATTATATTCTTCACTTAGGCTACGTTCATCAGGAAGACGTTTATTAGGAAATTTATTGTTCACAATTTTTTGTTTCAAATCGTGCATAACTTTACGATAAACTAAATCAGCCATTGTTTACTCCTAACTCGAACAAATTTATTAAAATAAGTATAACAGATTTGTACATTAAATTTTAAACAAATAATATGCTAAAATATCTATTGAGGTGATTTGAATGTCAAAAAAGAAAAAAAAGAACAGCATTCATAAAACTTTAGTTGAACAAATTCTAGATAAAAATAAAATTCCATATAAACAATATACTTTTGCTACTCACGAAGAAGGTGACGTTAGACAAATGGATATTGAAGAAGGTGTTGACCAACATCGCGTTTATAAAACTTTAGTCCTAAATGGTAAAAATACTGGACCGGTTGTTGGCGTTGTCCCAATGGATGAACGTTTAGATGAAAAAAAGTTGGCTAAAGAATCCGGGAATAAAAAAGTAAATATGGTGCCACTTAAAAATTTACTAAAGACTACCGGATATGTGCATGGTGCTAACACCCCAATTGGAATTTATGAAAAATTTCATTATCCAGTTTATATTGATCAAGAAGCTAAGAAACAAGAAAATATTCTAGTTTCTTCTGGTCAAGTTGGTCGTTCAGTTGAAGTTAATGCTGAACAAATGATTAATTTAGTTAAAGGAAATTTTGCTGATATTCGTCAAAAATAGTTTATTGCCATTCATTTTTAAATTCATTTACAAAATTTTCCATATATTTTTTTCTTGGAGCCGCAAGTTTTCTTGCGGCTTTTGTATTCATTAAATCTGGTAATTTAAATAATTTTTCATAAAAATGATTAATCACAGTCGTATGCTTACGATATTCTTTTTTATCCATATTAGTGCGCGGTAATTGATTAGGATCATACATATTATCACCAAAATGGCCGCCAAAATAAAATGCTCGTGCAATTCCAATGACTCCGATTGCATCTAGGCGATCAGCATCTTGAACAATTTGGCCATTAATATCTAATTGATAATGATTATTTAGATTTTTGCTATAAGACATTTGTTCAATAATATTCATAATTTGATTAATATATTCAGAAGAAAAATCTAATTCAGATAATTTATCAATCACCAAATTTTTGTGTTTATTAGTGTCTTTAACCAACTTATCATCAATCACATCATGTAAATAAGCAGCAGCTAAAACAATCATTTGATTAGAGCTAGGAATCATATCTGATAATTTTTCTGATAGTCTAACGACACGCTTAATATGTGAAAAATCATGCCCTGTTTGATCATCTGCTAATTGTCTTTTTACGAAATCAGCGATTTCTTTTATCTCATTCATAAATAACATCCCTTTTATATAAATAAAAAAGAGTGATATGAAATCATCACATCACTCTTCATGCATCATATCTGAATAAATTTCATTCGCAATTAAACGATTGATAATTGTATCAGCAATTGCGTTTAATAAATGATCTGTATCATTATCACTAACTGGTTTTTCACCCTCATCAGCAATATGGTGTAGTTTTTTGACTAACATCTTAATAAACTCATCATATGCTTGTTTTGGAAATTGATTCTTAGTAATCTCGTCAATTCCTTGTCGAATATCCTTAATTGAGAAAACTGGTTTTAATAAACTAATAATAATAATATCGGCAACATGTACAGTTTGATACTTTTTCTTTACTGGTGAAAAAGTAGCTTTTTGTTTTACATAATTGTTTATCATCGATCTAGTAACCGTATCCATCCCTAGTGGTCCGATGGCTTCATTCACAACGGCAATTAATTGATTCATGTACAAATCAAACTTTGGTAAGTCTTCCCATTTAGGCAAACTTACACTTTTCATTTGCGTTTGCCATTTATTATATTGCTTATTCATATAACCACCTCTTTGCAATGATTATATCATATTATCTAGTCTTTAGAACTATTTAACCTAATTTACGTTTCCGATATTGGCTACAAAATTTAACTATTTTCGTAACTATTAATGTAACAACAAAGAATACTGGAATTGAAGTCCCTACAACCAGAAGAGCGTGTAAATTAATTGGATAATTTAATATCGATACCAATGAGAATACTTTATTAAAGAAGATAAAGATCATCGCAAAAATAACAATTGTTGGAACAATGATGGATAACTTAGTTCGATTAAATGGCTTTGAAACCATAAATAATGCTAACCAATAAATAAATCCAGTTACAAGAACACTTAATGTTGCTCGTTGTAGATAAGTAAAATCAACCCATTCTCCAATCAGCATAATCAATAAGACATACCCAACAATAGTAATTGCTGCTGGTAGTGCCACTTCATATATCTTCCGATAAAATTGATTAGTTACTCGTTGATAATTTGGTGAAAGTGCCAATAAGAAAGAAGGCAATCCTACCATAAATGTATTAATCGGTGTTAATTGAATGGGTTGAAATGGATAACTATATGCACTGAACATAAATAACACTGTTAGTGCTAAAGAGAACATCGTTTTAATTAAATATAATGAAGCTACGCTACTGATATTGTTGATTACTCGACGTCCTTCACCCAAAACATTAACCATTGCTGAAAAATTAGAGTTAATCAAAACAAAATCAGCAATTCCTTTAGTACTTTCACTACCAGAGGCCATAGCAACACCACAATTTGCTTGTTTCATGGCTAGCATATCGTTAACTCCATCACCAGTCATCGCCACGGTATGACCATTGGATTGATAAGCTTGAATTAAGCGTTTCTTTTGCTTAGGGGTCACTCTACCAAAAATAGTATATTTCTTTACTAACGCTTGATAATCAGCGTTATCTGATACTGTAGACATATCAACCAAAGCACTACTATTGGGAAGTCCTACACGATAACCAATATTGCTAACAGTTTTAGGATCATCACCTGAAATAATATTTAAATCAGTATCTTGATTTCTAAAATAAGCTAGTGTATAACGTGCATCGGAACGAATCTCATCACTGATTAAGACTAATCCTAGTAAATTAACATTATCTAGTGGTTGCTTTAATTCACCATTTACTTTTGCTAAGCATAATACTCGATAGCCACTCAAAGTATAACTATCAACTGTTTGTTGCAATTTGTTATCCATCTTTTTTATAACGAACTGTGGCGCACCCATTACATAATTACCATTATTAAATTTAGCCCCACTCCACTTTTTATCAGAAGAAAATGGAACACTTTCCACTAAATTCCAATTTGGATTATCAATGGATTTTTTGATTGCTAAGGAGGTTTCATTGTCATCCTCACTAGAGTAAACAATGCCTCCCAAAGCTGATTTCATATTTTCTTTTGAGGTTTGACCAATAGGCAAAACATCTTCAAATTTGAGATTACCGGTGGTGATAGTCCCAGTTTTATCCAAACAAATCGTGTCTACTCGTGCCAATGTTTCAATCGCTGATAAATCTCTTACCAGTACATTTTTCTTCGCTAATTTCATCGCTGATACTGCTAATGTAACTGAGGATAAAAGTACCAGGCCTTCAGGAATCATCCCAATCATGGAAGCAACTGTTCCTAGCAGAGCTTTATTAATATCATCGCCTGATAATAATTTGATTGCTAATAAAGCACTGCCTAAAGGAACAATAATAAAGGTAAGAATTTTAATAATACGGTTGATAGTATGGAGCATCTTACTATCAGACTTTTTATCAGTTTGGTTAACTTCTGATTCCATCCGATTAACAAATGTATCATTACCAACTTTAGCCGCTAAGATACGTGCACTCCCGCTTAGAACAAAACTACCAGAAGTAATATGATCTGAAGCTTTTTTAGCAATTGAATTAGTTTCACCAGTAATTTGTGATTCATCTACTTGTAACCCAGTTGCCGTTAAGATTTCACCATCAACTGGCACTTGGTCACCGTGACTAAGTAAAATTACATCTCCCAAAACAATTTGTTCAGGATCTATCTCCTGCACATTACCATCACGAACAACCTTAATCTTACTTTCAGACAAAATGGCCATCTTATCTAGTTGTCTTTTAGAACGAATTTCTTGAATACTACCAATTATAGTATTTGCCACGGCAATTATTAAGAACAATAAGTTTTTATAATCACCTGTATATAAAACCATTAACGCTAACACAATGTTAATTAAATTAAATAATGTTAATGTATTGTTTTTTAAGATTTGTGAAATGCTTAATGTAAAATCATGACTTTTATTATTGTGAAGACCTTTTGCATATATTTTACTTACTTCAGACTGGGTTAAACCCTTCTGGCTGTTTACTTGTTCTGCCAATATCTCACCTCATTTATGTTTTTTGATTGATTTTATTCATAACTTTGTCTTACTATTAAATTACTTTAAATCCAAGGAGGATCATTATGCCTAATTCAATTAAAGATACAATTAAATTAGCTGATGGGAACCAAATGCCAATGGAAGGCTTTGGAACCTACAAATTAGCAGATCAAGATACTATGGATGCAGCAATTAAAACTGCATTTGAAAGTGGTTATCGTTTATTTGATACTGCACAGTTCTATAATAATGAAGAACTACTAGGTAATTCAATTAAAAAGCTAAAAATTAACAGAAAAGAAATATTTCTTACCACTAAGATTCCTGAACCAAAACAAGGCTATCAATCAACTTTAGATGCAATTGATGAATCACTAGAAAAATTACAAACTGACTATATTGATTTACTATTGGTACACTGGCCAATTCACTCTCAATTTTTTGATACTTGGCGTGCCTTTGAAAAAGCAAAAGCAGAAGGTAAAGTTAAATCAATTGGAGTAAGTAATTATCATCAAACACACCTTGATTTATTATCAACTACAGCTGATGAAATGCCAGTAGTTAATCAAATTGAAGATCACCCATATCTTACTCAAGAACCAATGATTGAGGCTAATAAGCAAAGAAATATATTAACTCAAGCATGGAGTCCAATGGGTCGTGGAGCAACCTTAAACGATGCTACGATAAAAGACATTGCTGAAAATCATGGTAAATCTACTGCTCAAATTATTTTGAGATGGCATTTACAACGTGGAATTGCAGTTATTCCAAAATCCAGTAATCCTGAAAGAATCAAACAAAATGCTGATATCTATGATTTCAACTTATCAGATGAAGAAATGAAACAAATTAGTGCATTGGATAAGCAAAAACGTACTGGTGACGATCCAGAAATCGTATATGAAATTGAACACCAATATCCTACTCATTAATTTAATCATTTACCATTTGCATTATTAAAAATTAATGATAACATTATAAATGTAAATTAAATATATCTAAGGAAGAGGCGCAATTATTATCAGTAGACTTAAGTAATGGTTTAAGACATGTTGATATAAGTTGAAAGGAATAATTGCCGAAACTATTAATTTGCTTAAAGAATTAATTTGTTGGGACTTAGCTCAATAAGCTAAGAACTGTCGTAAGTAAACAACTTACGGGGTGCTTTTAAGGTAAACTAACGATAAAATAAAACGTTGATAATACTTTAAGGGGACTATTCCAATTTGAATAGTTCCCTTTATTTATTAACTTGGCAATTTATACCTGTGAATTATAAATATTTCAATTTGTTTTATCAATTAAAAGTATCTTCCTCATTGAAGGGAGTAATGTTTCATGGAAAACATGAAGAGTCAAAAGAAGATTTCTACAATGGGATTAGTATTAATTATCTTTTCCACCATTTTTGGAATCTCCAATTCACAAACAGCCTTTTATCAAATGGGCTATTCAAGTATTATTTGGTACATATTAGGGGCAATTTTATTCTTCATCCCCACTAGTTTAATGTTTGCTGAATATGGTTCAACTTTTAAAGATGCTCATGGTGGTATCTACTCATGGTTAGAACAAACTATTGGTAAGCGTTGGGCATTTATAGGTAGTTTTACCTGGCTAGCTGGTTGGGTCATCACATTAGTTTCATTAGTTACTAACATGTGGATTCCTTTAGCCGTTACTATCTCTGGTAAAGATACTACTGGTAGTTGGCATTTATTTGGTTTAGATTCAACCGCTACTATTGGAGTGCTGGGAATTTTAGTTATTATGTTTGTAACTTGGCTAGCTTCCCGTGGTATGAAATCTATTGCCGGATTATCCTATGTTAGTGGAATTATTGGGATTGTTGATTTAGTTATCTTTGTTGGATTATCAATCTTAGTATTAATGGCTAATCATGGCCAGTTCGCCGAACCCATTAATATGCATAATATGGTAGCTTCACCTAATCCTGCCTTTCAATCACCAGTTTCAATGTTTTCTTTCTTAGTTTATGCAGTCTTTGCATATGCCGGAATGGAAACACTAGGTAGTATTACCGATAATACTAAGAATCCTAAGAAGACATTCCCTCGTGCTGTTATCATTGCTACTGTTGTAATGACTGTTGGGTACCTTCTAGGCATTCTAATGTGTGGAATTAGTGCTAATTGGCTTCGTGATTTAGGCCATAGTGATATTAATTTAGGAAATGTTCGTTTCGCCCTACTAACTAATTTAGGGGTTGAATTTGGACATAACTTCCTACACTTAAACACCGGTCAATCATTATTAATGGGACAATGGGTTGCTAGATTTACTAGTTTAACTGGTTTCATCAGTTATTTAGGTGAATTTATCTTCTTAACCTATGCTCCAATTAAGTCATTTATTGAAGGTTCACCAAAGAAGTTATGGCCTAAGACTATGACTAAGCTTAATAAATTCGATGTTCCTGCCCATGCACTTTGGGTTCAATGTTTGGTCATTTGCTTAATTATTGCCGGAGTTTCATTTGGCGGATCATCAGCTCAAGCCTTTTACACAATTTTAACTGATATGAATAATATGACTACTGCGGTTCCATACTTATTCTTAGTTATCGCCTTTCCACTATTTAAGAAGAAGATTACACAAAATAAAGATGGCTTTATTTTCTATCAAAATAAGGTATTTACGAATGTAACTACTGTAATTACAATTTTTACATTAGCATTTGCTATCATTTTCACCACCATTCAACCTTTGATGGATCATGATATTCAAACTGCATTCTGGACTTTGTTTGGACCAGTCTTCTTCATCATTGTGGCATGGTTATTCTATTCACATGGTGTTAAAAAATTAAATCAAGAATAAAATTACTTAAAAAAGCCCAATTTACTGCAATGTAAGTTGGACTTTTTTGGTGTTTACACTTTTGTTATCATTAGTCGCAAAAGAAAGAATTAATGTATAAAATTACTTTGCAAACTATTTAGCTTTTTTACAGGCTTATTTTCGATTATGTTTTTAGGCTTAAATTACGCTTTCTCTGATGGTGGGATTGGTGGACCAGCATATATAAATGGTAGTTTAACTACTAAATCACTTTACATATCACTACTGATATTAATTTTTTCATTAATATTCCAAGCAATTTTGTTATTCATAAAAGTGAATAATATATTAGCAATAATTGTCACAGCAATAATTTTAATAACTGCATTATATAGTTTATGTATCAATTTTGCAGGTCATCAAATGTATATTGCTGCAATAATATCAACAATTCTATTTCAACTTGGTAATAGTGATAGTTTAATCAATAAAAATAAAGAAGACTAATCATTTGCATTATAGTTAGGTATAGGGTTTATTATAATTGAACTTAATCAAATAAAGGAGTGTTTTATAATGACTTTACAAAACAAGGTAATTGTTATCACAGGTGCTAGTTCTGGTATGGGAGCTGCAACTACCAAAAAGGCAGTTGCTAAAGGTGCCAAAGTTGTAATTGGAGCTAGAAATGAAGAAAAACTAAAAGCAATTGCTGATAGCACTGAAAATCCAGCCAATGTTGTTTACCAAAAAACTGATGTTACTAATTTAGAAGACGTTAAAGCTTTAGTAAAAACTGCGGTTGATAAGTTCGAAAAAGTAGACATTATTTATAATAATGCTGGTATTATGCCACAAGATAAGTTAGTAGATAGTGATCCAGAATCTTGGAAAGCAATGTTTAATACTAACGTTATTGGTGTTCTAAACGGAATTAAAGCTACTTTACCAACTATGCAAAAACAAGGTAAAGGTTTAATCATGGCTACTGATTCAGTTGCTGGTCATGTTGTTTACCCCGGTTCTGCTGTATATAACAGTACTAAATTTGCTGTTCGTGCAATTATGGAAGGATTACGCCAAGAAGAACACGGTAATGGTATTAAGACTGGTATTGTATCTCCAGGTGCTGTTAATACTAACTTAGTTTCAACTATTGGTAATAAACAAATCAAAGATGCTATTGCAAAAATGTCACAAGATTCAAATATGGCATTATCAGCTGAAGATGTTGCTAACTCAGCTATCTTCATGATGGAACAACCTGATAATGTTAATATGAATGAAATCTTAGTTCGCCCTACTGGACAAAGTATTTAATGAAAATTGCAGAAGTTACCCATAAATATAATATTTCTAGACAAACTTTATATTATTGGGAAAGAATCGGTTTACTATATACAATTGCTAAAGATAGTAATGGCTATCGTAATTACGATGAAGAAAATTTAAAACAAATTGAATTCGTTTCTTGTATGCGTAATGCTGGAATGACTGTTAACAAATTAAAAAAGTATATGGTTTTATATAGTTCCGGTGAACAAACTTTTGGACAAAGGAAGCAATTAATTGCTGATCAATTGGACGAAATTAAACATCAAATTCTAAAATATAAAAATGCTCAACAAGTTTTAGAATATAAATTAAATCACTATGAAGAACTAGAAAATAGTTTTAACAAAAAGAATGCTAAATAATAATTATTTAGCATTCTTTTTGTATTGTTTAATTAATGGATAATATTTTGTTATTAACGCATGATGATATTTTGGTGATCTATCATCACGTACAGCTTTCCACAAAATTGCAGCAACCTTTATTGGGGTATTAAAATCTTTGTATGCATCATCTTTATAAAAGTCTCGTAAAAAATGATTCCATTGATATGTATGTTCTTCAGAATTATTTATAACCTTACTAGGATTATTTATTATTGCAATCAAATCTTTAACCGTTGCCCTACCATCATTATTTTTTTGCACATCGCGCATTTTAATGGCCATAGACTTTTTAAAATGAAAGTTACTAAGATTAAAATAATTAGCAAAATATTTTCGAGCTTCATTATTTAATTTAAATCCTGAATTCAAAAGTTTAGTATCTAACTTAATCTCTGAAAACTGCAAAGATCCTTGCCTATTCAATTTTCTTAATGGCTTAATATCTTTTGGTAACACACCATGTAGCATTTTTAAAATAAAATCATTTAATTCAGCTTTAGTCCCATTTGCAGGCAATCCATATTTTCTACAAAGATTTTGCAAGTCCTTTTTATAAAAATAGTGATTATTAAAATACTCGATGGTTATCATTTATATATTCAACTCTTTTCATAAAAAAATGTACATGCTAAGTATAGCATGTACATTTTAATAATTTGTTATTGATATTATTTATCTGAGTCGGCTTTGTTAGTCATTTCAGACATTTTACCTTTAGCTTTACCAGTCATTTCAGAAGCCTTACCTTTGGCTTTGCCAGCTGCTTCTGAAGCTTTGCCCTTTAAGTCACTAGCAGTTTCACTAGCCTTATTCTTGATATCATCAAAATCCATAATATCATCTCCTTTAACTATGTTGTAACACTCACATAATTTGAATTCAAAGAATACGACTTTTAGTTAGATTTCGTCCCTAATTTTTTGAGCTTTTTCAAAATCATTAGTAAAAATACCTTGGATGCCAATTTTACATAATTGATGGATTTCCATGTCATCATCAACGGTCCAAATTCTTTCATGATCTTCAATACCAGGAATGTATGTACCAGGATGTAAACTATTAAGATGTTCACTTTCCATAAACATTTTAGGATCTACATTCATTCTTTTATCAAATAAAAAGTTATAGTCTTGATCAGGATCAATTCTTTGTGCCACTTTAATGCTATCAATATTAAATGAAGAATAAATCACTGGATACATTAAGTCAGTATCGTTAACCATGTTCATAACTTTTTCTTCGATATCTTGATAATGAATTTTATTAGTTTTAAATTCAAGATTTAATCTGATATCTTTACCGGCAAATAAATCTAAGAATTCAGCTAAACTTGGAATAGGTTCCCCATTAGCTAATTTAAATTTACGTAAATCTTTAAAATTATAAGAATTAATTAATCCTTCGCCATCAGTAGTGCGATCAATCTTTTCATCATGCATAATCACTGGTGTTCCATCCTTGGTTAAATGAACATCAAATTCAACTGCATCGGCATTATTGTCGATACAATATTTGAAGCCTTCTAAAGAATTTTCAGGGAATTTAACCGGAATACCACGATGTGCAAAAATCATTGTTTTCATAATATATTATCTCCTTACTATATACTTCATTTTAGACCAAATGTGCTATATAATAAAATCAATTAGTTTATATAGGAGATAGAATCATGAAAAAAATCCTAGTAGTGCTAACAAATACAACTAGATATAAGCATACAAATGAGCCAACTGGACTTTGGCTAGGTGAAGCCACAGAATTTGTCGACATCATTCATGAAGCTGGATATTCAGTTGATTATGTTAGTCCTAAAGGTGGGTTTGTACCAATTGATCCACGTAGTATGAAATACGTAAATAAAAATATTATGGAAAGTTATGAAATCGGTGATTTTCAACAACGGGCGCTGTGTAAATCTTTAAAACCTAACGAAATTAACCCCGATGATTATGTCGCTATTTATTATACCGGCGGACATGGAGTTATGTGGGACTTTCCAAATAATGTAGAATTACAAATAATTGCAAAAGAAATTTATAATAACAATGGTTTTATTACTTCGGTTTGCCATGGTATTGCTGGTTTAATAAATATCAAGGATGCTGATGGTAAATATATAATT
This sequence comes from Apilactobacillus micheneri, assembly GCF_006493595.1. NCBI lineage: Bacteria > Bacillati > Bacillota > Bacilli > Lactobacillales > Lactobacillaceae > Apilactobacillus > Apilactobacillus micheneri. Next base: position 315,695 of record NZ_QUBI01000001.1, read on the forward strand.
GACGGCCGTAACATTACTGGTTTTACTAAATCAGAAGAAATGTTGGCTGGTAAAATGCGATTTATTCCATTCTTAAATCAAGAAATTACTGAAAAACGTGGCGCTATTTTTCAAAAACGTCGTGCTTATAGAGAATTTGTTGTCCAAGATGGTCATATTATTACCGGACAAAATCCTTTTTCTGCTAAAGCTGTTGCTAAAATGTTAATTAGTAATTTAAGTCATTAAAACCAAAAGCAGACTCAAATGAGTCTGCTTTTTATTTTATAATTTTATTTAATCTTTGCGCTAAAAAGACAGCAATTACTGCTTTTAAAATGTCCCCCGGAATAAATAAAAAGTTAGCATAAAATGCATTAAGAATTGAAATGTGACTTTGCCAACTTAACCATAAAATGGCTAACACATAAGTAAATATAATGGATGTAAATATGGTTGCAATCAATAATGAGCCAAAATTATTTTTCCAAGGAGTATATTTGCTAATTAAATTATTAATCAATGCAATCAGCATTGGTGTAAAAATCCACGCAAATAAATAACCCGCTGTTGGGCCAACAAAAACGGCTAAACCACCTTGAAAACCGGATAAAAATGGTAGTCCCACCATTACTAACAACGTAAAAATTAATACTGAAAAAGTTCCCTTTTTTCCACCTAATAAAATTCCTGCCAGCATAATCCCAAAATTTTGTAGCACAATTGGCACTGGGATTAATAAAACAGGGATTCCAGGAAACATCCCTAAAACAATAATTAAAGCCGTCATTAAAGCAATCTGGGTTAAATCTTTAGTTTTCATAAGTTACCTCACATATGTATTAGTTAACCTAAAATATAAAACAAGTTAACAATTAACTATAATATATTTAGTTAACCGATAAGTCAATTAAAGTTAACAAAAAAGCACATAAGAATATGTGCCTTAAAAATGAACTTTAACTACTTCACCAGTCATAATAACCTTAGTTTCATTACCATTATTTAAAATTAATCTGCCATGGTGATCAAAATCAAGAACTTTACCAGCAATTAAGCCTCTATGCGTTTCAATTTGAACTTGATGATTAATCAACATTGATAACCGACGATATTCATCCATAAATTCACCCTTTTGATAATTAGGATATAATTTATAAAATTCATTCAAAATATCAGCAACTACTTTATTCTTATCAACCTGATTATTACTAATGGCACCGATTGGTCGCCCCATATCTTTAGGAAAATTATTAGGGTTAAGATTAATCCCAATGCCAATAACTAATGCAGATGGATGCATTAGTTCAACGTCCATGACCGATTCAGTTAAAATTCCCGAAACCTTTTTATTATTTACATAAATGTCATTAACCCACTTTAATTGGAAATTAACGTTCGGATATGATTTTTTTAAACCATGGACTGTCGCAACTGCTGTCATAGTAGTTATCAAGCCACCATCAAAAACTGCATTATCATTAATTGGTAAAATCATGCTCATATAAATTCCTGTATCTTTAGGTGAATAAAATTCACGCCCACGACGCCCATGACCAGCAGTTTGTTTATCAGCTACAATAACCATTGGATCAGTTATCTTACTTTGACTTAATAATTTTGTAGCATAAGTATTAGTGGAATCCATTTCATTAAAAGTTTGAATTTCAAATGGTGCATATAAATTTTGTTGAATCAATAATCGATCAAAATTATTAGATCCAACATATTTATACCCAGCATTTTTCTTACTTTCGATTTGATGGCCTAATTGTTTTAAATTACGAATCATCTTCCAAATCATCGTTCGACTAATTGATAATTTATCGGCTAATTCATTTCCTGATAACCATTCATCTTTATGCTTAATAAATAAATTTAATAATTGATCAGTTTGCATAATTTTCTCCTTGATTTATCTTTAATACAAATCATATCACAAAATTAAAATGTTGATATAGCAATGATTCATCGAACATCTTAAAAAAATAAAGCGGCTACTAAAAAGTAGTCGCTTTTTTAATCTATTTTTAATTAGTCAATTGTAATTGCAGCCTTGATAACTTCACGGTTAGTCATAGCTTGGTATGCATCGTCAATATTATCTAGGTCAAAGCTCTTAGTAAAGACTTTTCCTGGATGAATTTCTCCATCTAAGACAGCTTTTAATAGAACATCTTTATCATAAGTTGTTACTGAAGCAATTCCACCGGATAATGCAACATTCTTAATGAATGGGGTAACAACATCTGGGTTCTTAACGTGTGGAAGACCAACACGACCAACACTTGCACCTGGACGAGCAACCTTAAGTGCAGTTTCAGTTGATAGTTCAGTACCAACACATTCAAGTACAGCATCAGCACCTTGATTATTAGTTAATTGCATAACCTTTTCCACAGCTTCGTCACCACGTTCAGCAACAGCGTCAGTTGCACCAAATTCAAAGGCTAATTTTTGACGATCTTCATGACGACTCATGATGATAATCTTTTTAGCACCCATCATTTGTGCAGAAATAACTCCACATAGACCAACGGCACCATCACCAACAACGACAACTGTATCACCCTTGCTTACTTCAGCAGCATGAGCAGCGTGATAACCAGTAGCCATAACATCAGATAATGCTAGTAATGAATCTAACATTGCATCACTGTAATCATCAGGATTACCGGGAACCTTAACTAATGACCATTCAGCGTGTTGATAACGTAGGAATTCAGCTTGAGCACCAGAAGTAGTATTATCTTTGTGGTTCAAACAGTTACCATCATATCCAGCACGACATGCAGCACATTTACCACAACCATGGGTAAATGGAGCAATCACAAAGTCACCAGGTTTTACAGTAGTAATATCTTTACCAACTGATTCAACAACTCCGATAGCTTCATGACCACCATTTTGTGAATTCTTTTCCTTATCAGATAATCCACGATATGCCCATAAATCAGAACCACAAACACAAGTACGAACAACACGAAGAATTACATCATCGTCAGCTTGAATTTGAGGTTTGTCAACATTTTCAATCTTAACTTTGCCTGGTTCAACAAATAAAGTATTTTTCATTTTATGCGCTCCTTAGTTAAATTATTATATAAATACATTCTCTTATATCAAAATTTTAAATACAAATAATTTGTTTGCTAAATTATTTATCAATATTAATGTACTACCTATAGTGAACTATAGGTCAAATATTATGCATCATTGGTTGTAAATATAATCTAACTTTTCTATACTAGTTATAAATACATAAGGTGGCGTTTAATATGGCTCTAGGCGAAAGATTAAAAGATATTCGAGATGATAAAGACATATCAATTCAAGAATTGGCTGCTAATACTAAGATTTCAGCAGATAAACTTTATAATTTTGAAATTAATAATGAAAAACCTAATATTTTCCAATTGGATAAATTAGCTCAATTTTATAATTTATCATTATCAGATATTGTAAATAAAGAAGAAGTAGAAAAAGAATTAAAGATTCGATCATGGATTGCTAATTTGATGATTATACCAGCAGTATTTTCATTTGAATTTATGAATGAAAATATCTACATAAGTATATTTATGATTTTTATCATGTATGTAATCGGCTTTTATAGTACCCATTTTGGTAAAATGACGAGAATTATGGAACAATTACAATTCGAAAATCCACTAGTTTCAATTATTAAACGATATCTAAATCGTAGACGTTCATACATAATCTCTTTTGCAATGTTTACATTAGGAATCATTATGGCAATAATTAATTATAAGACTAGCTTTGGTTTTGGAATCTTATTAGCATTATTTGGATTCTTTTGTATTCTAGCTTCAGCTATGATATGGGATTCTAATAAGAATAGTAATCATTCAAGATAATAAAAAATAAGCATCAATAATGATGCTTATTTTTTATACGTTCCAAGTAGAACCATTTTTAACAAATTTAGGTGCTTTATGCTTTTTGATGTCTTCTTCAGCATCGCTAACTGCTTGTTCACGAATTGATTCAGTGTAATTAGATACCAATTCGATGAAATCATCATCTGATAAATTAGTATCATTTTGATCATTGTATTCTTTAGCATACTTTGCTTGAAGTGCTTGACCAATCTCTTCTACTTCTGCATCTTTTAAATCAGAAATAACTGCAACCCATAAATTGTACATGTAATTAAAAACAATTTTATCGTTAAACATTTAGACATCTCCCCAGATATATTCGTATTATTATAACTACAATTTTACTATACATATTAGGTAATTTGTATGGATAATTTAAATTTGTTGGAACCAAGTGGTCTTGTATTCACCCAAAAATTATCTTAAAATTTGCAATAACAGTTAGGAGATGTGACATTATGAGACTAATTGGTCAAAGATTAAGAGTCATTAGATTGTCAAAAGATATTAGTATTGAAAGTACTGCTCAAAATACTGGCCTTACAGAAAAAGCCATTAAACAATTTGAATCTGGTTATAACATCCCCCAAATTCAAGATTTATATCAGTTTAGTCAATACTATCAAGTTCCATTAAATTCCTTAGTACCAGAAAAGAAACTCAAATCGCAAATGCTAACATATGATATTTTTATTACATTACTTATCATTCTTTATCTATTAATAACATCATTTGGTAACTTAGACGTTGTAGACTTACTTTTACCAATTGGAATATCTAATATATTTATAGATCCTATTAAAATACATAATATCGCTAAAAGTATAAATATAGAAGATCCCATTTTTTCGTTTATAGCAAAATACACTAACCATAAATTTGCTAAAGCATTGATCTGGATTTTATTAATCATATCTATATTAATTTTCATAGTAAATGCTGTGAAATTTTTATTTATCAAACCTATTATTACTACTATCGTATTATTAATATACTTGGCCTTTTTTACAGCGCTTTATTTTAAGAAATTCAAAAAAAAAGCATAATGGATATCCTCCACTATGCTTCTTTTTATCTCTGAATACCTGGTAATAACCAAAAACCAGCGACTCTCAATACATCATTAATAATTTTAGGAATATCACGTGAATTATTTTCTAATGCCTTAAATTCATCCTTGGATTCAAAGACCACATACTGATCTAACAAATATTTACCGCCAGTAATTAGCCGAGCAGTTTTAAATAAAGTGTACGAACGTTTCATATGTGAGGCATTAGAAATAATAGTAACTGTTTTAGCACCATTTTCATTCAATATATCAGTTGAATTAACAGTATTTTGGACAGTATCCCTCGAATAAGTTTCTTCAAAAATGCGTTTAGCTTTAATGCCATGATTAATTAGCCATTGTTTCATTACCTTCGCTTCAAAATCTGGTTCGCGAGGCAATTTCCCTCCACTAACTAGTATTCTTGTGTTAGGCATTCTTTTAGCTAATTTTAAACCGGCACGTAGACGTTTTTTTAACTTTAATTTCATCTGACCTTCAGCGGTTAAAGAAGCGCCTAAGATCACAATGAAATGTTTACTATTATTATCATCATAAACACGATTCAAATTAGTCGTGAGACGAATTGTTTTGAGTTCTTCCAAATATTTTAGCCACCCTGCAACTTGTTTCGTCTGTTGACTATCAATTTGATTTAATCGTGACAACGAGTGTTTAAATGCCTTATGATTCTTATTAAATTGCGTATAAACAGCCAAACTTAATAGAGCTTGATAGTTGTTAGGATTAATCCGCAAAATTTTTTGCCAAATACCGGTAGCTAAATTTAAATGTTTGCTTAATCGATACATGGAAGCTAAACCTAATAGATATTTTTCATTATTAGGTGAAATCTTCAAAGCATCTTTAAATAACTTAATTAAAGTTTCATTATTGTATGATTTATTCATATTGTCATGATTAACTGATAATAACACCGGCTTGTACCAGTAGTTATAGCGAATAACGGCATCTAAGAAATTCAATTTTTCAGGATTACTAATAATTCGTTTTAAATACTCCTGAACTGAACTATAAGAATAGTTAGAATCATATTCTTGGATATGCTTGCCATTGATTGAAAAGCTGGAAATCTTGTTCACCGCTTTTGGCAATACCTTAGTCGCAACATTTGATTTTAATAATTTCATTATTAAATCACCTCAGTTTCAAAAACTAACGTCTATGAATTAAATCGATTATAAGACTATTTGTGAAAAAAGGTAATTATTTTGAATTAAAAGGGTTATCGTTCATTATAATTGGCATTTTTCAGTCAGTATCTTTACAATAGACTTACTAAGTTTTTAATCTAAAGTTAAGTAATAAAAACTATAATCTAAATAAATTTTTAAATATGGAGTTCTGTAAATTATGAATAATGAAGAAATGGAAAATCACAATTTAATTACTGCATTCAAAAAAATGTGGTCAAACATGTTCTATATTGAAGGAAAAACTCAACGTGTTGATTTTTGGTTAGGATATGTCACTGTAGCTATTATCGATCTACTATTTTTTACCCTTGTTTTAGGGACCAATAGTAGTTTATGGTCAGTCATTTTATATTCAATTGTCAGTGCTTTTGGCTTAATCATGACTTTTACTGCAGCTATTCGTCGTCTGCATGATGCTAACTTTTCAGCTCACTTTTTATGGCTATTATTGATTCCTATTTTTGGAGTAGTAATTGTTTTTGTTTTATTGATTACCCCTAAGTCTGATGAAAATCGACACGCTCCTTCTACGAAACCAGCGGGGATGAAATGGGAAAGTAACATTTTAAATTGGTTAATTATTATTATTACCGCATTGGCATTATTTGGAATTAATGAATTGATTTCAAATGCTGCTAATAGTTCTAATAATAAAATTGATGTTACTAATACTTCTGATAATGACGATTCCAGTAGTATTGATAGTAGTTCTTCATCACAAAGTAGTAGTTCTTCTTCTGAGCCATCTAGTGAAGCTAGTTCTAGTGAAGAAAGCTCCTCTTCTTCATCGGATGAAGATCATGATAAACATGATGACGATGATAATGATGAAGATAAAGACAAAAATAATGATGATCAAGATCAAGAAGATCAAAATTCAGCTAGTGAACAAAGCTCTTCATCTGAAGATAATAATAAAGAAAATGCAGATAATCATGATGATCAAGATAAGTCTGATAATCAATCAAATGATGACAATAATAAGCAAGATAATAATGATCAACAAAAACAAGAAGATAACAAGAAAACCGATAACCAAAGTAATGAACAAAGTAAACCTAATGATGATCAAAATAATCAACAAAGCCAAAATGAATCATCAAATCAACAAGAAAATCAGAACAGTAATACAAGTAGTTCAAGTTCAAATTAATTAAATAATAATGTAAAATAAAAAAGTTTCTCTTTATAAATTAAAGGGAAACTTTTTTTATAAATTAATGTTTAATGAACTTCACATACCGCTTATTTGCCGTTATATAATTACCATTAAATAGGCGAAGGCGATAGAATGTCCCCATTTTATTTACTGATTTAACTTTAAAGATAGAATTATGTTTATATCCTCTAACTTTCCCAGTTAAATTAATATGACGGTATTCATTCAACCCTTTTGCGATTACACGAACACGTTTTATATTTTTTTCATAATATAGTGGTAATACATAGTGAGTATTAGCTGTTATATATCCAACATGATTGTGATGTTTTTTTTCAATTTGATTGGTATACGGATTAATCATAATTACCTTGTATCTTAAATGACCTTTGGATGATTTGGCATAGTCAATCACCTTAAACATTGGTCTATTAATTCGAATATGTTTCTTAAAGCCACGAATTTTATAACGATAAGTAAAATAATTTTTTCGATACATATTTAAACCTTTTATCGCATAAATACGTTTGCCAAATAATGACTTCTTGATATGTTTCTTAACCTTTTTGTTTAAAACATATTTATGACTATTTGATAAATGATTATTATTGTAAGATTCATGGTTACTAGATGAACCATTATTTAAATTATTGTTATTTTCAATCTCTCCACTGTTATTAAAATTGTTGCTAGAATTATTAATGACAACAGAATTGCTAGTAGTATTACTTTCACCATGACTATTATTGTTAGTAACTGGTTTATAAGTTACGTAATTCATAATATCGCTACTATTGACTCCAACATTATCAATAGCACCTATAACATCTTTATCAGGCAAATAGCCACTAATGATAGGTGAAGAGACTGGTTTAAACGTATTAGAAGTAGCGCTCCAAGTACTATAAGTGGTATTATTCAAGACTGGATCATAGATTTTATTCCTGCTAAATACTATCTGTTGATCATTTTCTGGAGCTAATGTTTTGCCATTTTGATCTTGATATTTAACGATTGAAGTAACAATTTTTTGCTCTGTGGTATTACTAATATTATGAACAAGATGATAAGTATATATATCATTATTGTTATCCATCTTAATACTAGGAGTCCCGTTAAATGGATTGCTAATGACTTTAAAATTAGGATTAGTTAATATCGACTCATCTGGTGAATAATTAATTGTGCTATCCGCATTACCACTAACAGTATCTGTTTTAAGAATCTGTTTAGAAGTATCATCATAGTAATTTATATAGGAGCTAACCGTTTTTCTCACTGTAATTGTTTGAGTAATCGGTTGAAATGTAAAATTAGGATTAATAGGAACAGAATTACCATACATATCCTTAGCATGTCCTTCACCATCAGGCACTATATTATAAGTAACTTGATAAGTATCTGGAGTTGTAAAAATATTATTAGCTGGAAGATCAGAAGATGTAGCTTTAATCATTAAACTATTATATTTAGTTGCAGCAGGTGCTGAACTATCATATGCGCTTGCTGTAACTAGACCGTTATTAATATCATCGTATGGTGACCATTGATATGTTGGATTAGCATCAGTTAAATTAATTGTTTTATCAGATACCCCAGATATAAATGGATTACCACTAGTATATCCCTCTGGTAAATCTATGAATTTTCCAACATGGTTTAAAGGATCAGTTAAACCTTTTCCATCATTGTAAGTAGAAGTTGATTGAACTGGTACACTAGTGGCCAAAGCTTCTTGCTTATTTTGAACATTAATTAAAACATGATTAATTAAGTAATAATATTTACCAAATTGATTAGCACGACTAATATCAACTTGATTATCATTAAAAACATCCCAATTAATTTTAGGTTCATTCTTTTGAATATCAGGATTATTTAATAAATCGGCATTGCTTACTGGATTACCATCACTAGGCTTACCATAATTACGAATATAAATACTGGTATCACCATTATGATCCATTACATAATAATAATTATCAGTAGCAACAATTGCCCTAGTAGCAGAAGTATCTATCTTATAATTATTTGAAGATAAACCTAAAGTTGTAGGATTATTATTGGCAACTGCCATAAATGTCTGATAATATTGTCCATCATCAGTTTGAGATTTATTAACATCGAAGAATTGATGAACCGCATTATAATCAGATCCAATATTAGCATTATCTGCCTTAGCATATTTTGAATGTTCAAATGCCTGTGGGAATTGATAGCCCTGAGTTAAATATGTTGGATCACCACCACTGCCAGCTTTCCCAGAACCGATAGCATTATTCATAACATAATAGGTTTGTGGATTTAAATTGATATTATTACCATTATTGTAATTATAGTTTCCAGTAATATTGATTGGTTGAATTTTGCCATTGTTTTCAGATGAATTAGTTGCTAACTGAAAAACAATATTAGACTGAACTGGTGGATATTGACTAGCTACAAACTTATAGTTCCCTTGACCATCTGTTGTTTCATTAAAGATATTCTTATCATATAACACATTGTTGACTTGACTAGGTTGAGAAACATTAACATTCACATTAAAATTTTTCAGATTTGTCTGGTTATTATTAGAAAGCGTTAAATTGTAATTTTGTTTTACGTTGTTAGAACTTAAGGGATTAGCAGATGACGACGGCGTTGATAAACTAGTAGAATCAGTAACATTACTTTGTGCAACTGTATTATTAGGTTCGGTTGTGGTTTTATTAGTTACATTATTTTCAACCTGATTGGTCTGCAGGCTTTCTGATGATGCTTTTCCACTTGCTAAAACAGGTGTCTTATCAGTTTTCACTTCTAGATTATTAGATTGCTTTGGAAAACTATCGTGACTATCTTTAACATCCTTGGTTGTTTTAACAGATCCATCAACTAGAGGAGTACTACCACTTTTATCTACTTGCTCTGTTCTACCAGCTCCAGCATCTGGAGAAGTACTACCACTTTTATCTACTTGCTCTGTTTTAACAGTTCCAGTAACTGGGTGTGGACTTTCACTTTTATCAACTTGCTCTGTTCTACCAGTTGAATGTAAACTATCAAACTGATTAAATTGTCCATTAGGTGATCCATTGTTTTCTTTAGCATACGCATTATTATCATAAAACCCGGCACACATTAGGCTGCCAACAAACATAGCTAAGAATGCCCATGATTTTCCTGATTTATACATTTTATAATGAATTTTGTAATTATAGAGTTCATTTTTTCTTCTCATAAATCAATCCACCTTTAATCCAATTTTAATTAACAGTGTACTAAAGTATAATTTAATTAAGATGTAAAAAATATTATTTAGCTCAATATATTTAAAATTAAAAACACATCCAAAACTGGATGTGTTTTATTTGTCTAAATATTCTTTTAATGTTTTTCCACTCTTATCTTTCCACAGTGTATTACCATTAGCTGAAGATTTATAAATCATTCTGGCGGCAGTTGATGGACTATCAAAAACATAATCTTTTTGAAATACATTATCTTTAATAACTCCACCATCTACTAATGCTTGATAACTACTTAAGTTAGCAGCACTAAAACTACTACTAAAATCTTTTGGTGACAATTTGGAACCCTTTAAGACCTTGAAGTCATTTTTAATAACGGCCTTGGCATCACTATCTCGACCATTCATATAAAAGATGGTATTAGATATATCCAATGATTCATTGTTTATATTATCAGTCGCTACTTTTACAAGTTTAGCTTTCTGCATATGAAAAATGGGTAACCCCAATATTCTTAACAGTGTATCAAGGTCAGCAAAATCATTTTTAAAATTTTCTTGATCACGTAAACTAATCATTGAAGTGCCACTAGGCTGATGTTCAGAAAATAGTGAAATGCTTTCTTTTTTATCAATTAATTGATACATATAACGTTCAAGATATAAGATTTCATCTTGAGTAAATGATGTGTCATTATTCTTAATAAATAAGATTGCTAAATTCCACCAATTTTCTTTATCAACATTATGCTCGTAAGTTCTTTTAGTAATGTTTTTAGCTTGTCCTACATAAATTTTAGTTTCATTAGTAATTGAATGATTTGAATCAACATTCATTAATAAATAAACACCCGAATGCTTTAATTCATCATGTTTATTTAATACATCATTCACTTCATCTCTAGGAACATAATAGGCAATAATACTGCCACCATTATTATATCCACAATATTTAAAACTAAAATAATCATCTTCATTTGATAAGAATGTGTAAATGTCTTTTGATCGCATAAAATCTCCCTAATATCATTAAAAAAACATTCTATTAATGAAATCCTTTGAATATTTATTATATCCATCTCTATAGTCAAATTCTTCGTTTATTTTAATAATTAAAATACATAGAAGAAACATTAAGCGTAAATAATTACCATTATGCTCTTTTGTTGTTAAATGTCCCCCAGCACCATGAGCATAAATATTTCTTAATCCTATACCATTATTAAAATAATTAGATAAAAAATATTCAAAATAATCAGACTCAGCCTTAGAAAGTAATTTATTATAAAAATACATTTTATTTGAAGAAATAAGATCATTGACTTTATTCCTCAAATTAGTAGGAATCCAATAATATGGAATTACTCCATATTTGGAATAATACATAAATAAGCATACTATGTCTGAGTCTTTAACTTTAACGTTATTGTCATTATCAATAAACAAAATATTGTCTTTAATCATATTATCTACTTTTGCCTTATCGTAATCATAAAGTGAATTGTATTTTGAAACAGTAAAATTAGTTGTATTATTACCATATTTATTGTTGACAAAATTTGAGAATAAATCAGAACAATATTGTAATAATTTATTATCTTTAAAATATACATATTTATTATTCAATGAATTAAGTTGGCAAAATCTTGGAGTCTTAGATTCAATATCAATTAATCTTTCGTCAAAGTTATTATCTAATGTATATAAATTATAAGTCCTAACTATTCTATGAATTTGAGCTACAATATGTTCACATTTTTCACTTACTTTCTTAGATGAACTATTTATATCTATATTTTTAAAACACCTAATAGAAAAACATTTATCTAAATAATAATTAAAGAAGTAAGAAAAAACTTCTTCTAAATTAATACCTTTTTCTTTTAACATATCATAATAAGCATAAAAAGACATAAGACTAATAGTATCTTGGTCTCTTGAACGATCATAATCATAAATATTTTCATTTTTGTTAGAAAATAAAGAAAGAAAGAAATATTTATCATTATTATTGTTTATTGAATTTACAAGAAACTCCATGCTAACTAAATTCAATACATATATAAAATTATTTAAAATATTGCTTTTATTATCTAAATTGTTTGATAGTAAATCATAATTTAATGACTTTTGAAAATTAGGAAATCCTGAAGTAATTTTATTACTTTCAAGAATATCATTACTAATTTTAACAGCAATGTTGGTTCTAAGACCTTTACCATTATTACTTTCGAACAATTTTTCATTAATGCTTTTTTTCTTATCTTTTGCCTTTAAAATAATGAGAGATTGTTTATAAGTGTCATTATATATTTTCTTATCATATATAATATTATCTATACAATTAATATTTGACGTATCACTATCTAAATATAAATTAAATAGCTTTCCTTTATACCCATCTTTAATAAAACCTTCAGGCATAATAATTTGGTTATTGTCATTTAAAAACATTTCTGCATTTACAGAATGATCACATATTATTTTATTAATATAAGAAGAATATTTATTAACTATTTGTTTATTTTGTAAGGGATAACGAATAGTTATTTTATCATTATAAAATTTTATTAAATCCTTAATACTGCCTAAATCTTTTTTCATGTAATAATCAGAAACAATATTCCAAAGATAATAGTTATAATAAGGATTCAAAGAATGCTTTTCTAAAAAAATTATTATATCTTTTATACTATAAAGATTAATATTTATTAATTTATGATTTTTAGAAATGCCATATTTTTCATCTTCAAATTCAATTTTAAATTTTTTTATATACTCGTTGATTTGATACAATTCTAAAACATCTGGAATATCAAATTTCACCTTATCATAAATACATTTAATTCTATCTTTTAACAAATTAGTTGAAAAAATATTAGATGACATATTATAAAAATAGGTAAATCTGGTTTCTTTTTTGTTCATTTATTCTCCTTTTAATAAAAATACTAACAAAACATTTTTTGTAAATATGATTTTTTTAATTTAATTAACTCTTTTATTTTCAAATTTTCGTAATTAATTAATCTATCTATATTATTTAATATAAAAAATATTCTTTTTTGTTCTAAAAGGTTAGGGAATAAATACGATAGTTTAACTAATTGAGATACTTTTATACTAGGTTGAACTGCTCCCATTTCTATACGTTTAGCTTTATGAAAGTTATCTAATTGGTTAAACATATAATAAACAAAAGGATCATAGAAATTACTTTTAAATCTCATACCAATTATATTTTGTGCTATAACCGCATTTTTGTCATCCCCCATAATGCTTACTATTCCAGTTTTTCCAACGGTAGAAAAAAGAATATCATTTTTTGTTAAATAACTTCTAAAAAAATTATGATAAGTAAAATCATTAACATATTTAGAAATATTTTCATAATTTATTTGAAAATTTCCAAGACAATTAACTTCTATTATTGGGTATTTTCCACTAGACGAATGACTAGGTGTTTTTCCTCTATTATCAATTATTTTAGAAATGACATCTTTCAAAATATGTCTCTCCCATTCACCACTAAATCCGTCAAATCTCAATCTAGGAATACTTTCTCCTTTTTGTGGAAACATCTTTTGCAAATATCCACGTTTTAACTTTTTAAGTTGTTCAACTTTTTTAGATTGAAGATTAATTAATTGATCTAACTTAGCAAAGAATGATCCTATTTTTTGTTGTTCATTTAGATTAGGAAATGTAGCTTTTATTTTAGAAATTTCATTTTTATTAATTTTTTTTGGAAAAGCAACATGCAATGTTCTTCTCCAAAGTTCATTTTGAAATTTAGGAGATCTAATTAAATATAGCAGATAAAAAGATGATACAGTTCTCTTTTGAGGACGAATACTTGCTAAGCTAACATAAAAAGCAACAGGTGAATCATCTTTTATTATATTATCTTCACCTATACTACCTATTCTAGACATTAATATATCACCTTTTTGGGGCTTGTTGTTCTTAAAATCATTTTCAAATGCATCTTTAGATATATATTTTTGAGTTGATAATGTTTTTAAATTTTCCACGCTCATAAATGGAATACCATTATTTTTATATTTTGGTGTTTGGTGAACACCATCAAATACTAAAGATACATCACCCAACTTTTTTTCTTCCCATTCACCTTCAAATCCCTTAAATCTTAAACGAGGGATTTTTTTTGTACTATTTTTTGTCATCAGATTTCACATCCGTTTCCACTAAATCTGCTGCCATGGCATCGAATTCTTTTTGCACTTGGGCAATTTGAGCATCTAAGTCTTTAATATTATTTTTAACTTCGTCGATATCAATATCTGGTTCGGGTTCAAAAGTATCAACATAGCGTGGAATATTTAAATTAAAGTCATTTTCTTTAATTTCATCATATGATGCAACATGCGCATACTTATCGACATCTTGATGTTCTTTATATGTTTTAACGATTTTGGCAATATTATCAGGCGTAATATTATTTTGATTCTTCCCTTTTTCAAATTCACGTGAAGCGTCAATGAACATAATGTCTGAATTATCTTTATCTTTCTTCAATACCATAATTAAGGTTGGAATACTTGTAGAATGGAAAATATTAGCGGGTAACCCAATTATGGCATCAATACGATTATCTTCGAATAATTTTTGTCTGATTTTACCTTCTTTGGCACCTCTAAATAAGACACCATGAGGTAAAACAATCCCCATCGTTCCATTTTCTTTTAGATGGTATAAACCATGTAATAAGAATGCATAATCAGCTTTCGACTTAGGAGGTAACACTCCATAATCTCTGAAACGAGGATCCGATAAACGTTCATTACTATTATCCCAATGTGCTGAATATGGTGGATTCATCACCACGGCATCAAATTGATATGGTTCTTCAACTGGCCAGTCTTTATCTAAGGTATCACCATTACGTAAATCCATATCTTCATATGAAACATTATGCAACATCAAGTTCATTCGCGCTAAGTTATAAGTTGTCGTATTTAGTTCTTGTCCATGATATTGAATTAAACTAGGATCTTGTACGTGTTGTCCCACATTCAATAGTAAGGAACCAGAACCAACGGCTGGATCATAGATAGTTCTGATTTGATTATCTCCAGCATTACGCTTATAAGTTACAATTTGTGAGATAATGTCAGAAACTTGGCGTGGAGTGTAAAATTCCCCAGCTTTTTTACCGGAATCACTAGCAAATTGGGCAATTAAATATTCATAAGCATCCCCTAGCACATCTCCATTATGGCCTAATAGATCAATATCATTTAAGGCCAACATGGTATCACTAATAACTTGATTACGTTGACGTAAATTACCACCTAATTTATTACTGTGTAAATCAACATCATCAAATAAGCCTTCAAAATCTTGTTGGGAAGTTTGTCCATTTGTAGATACTTCTAGTTCATGTAAGGCATTTTCTAAATCTTCTAACTCAAAATTACCGGAATTGATTTCAGCAATCAAATTACTATATAGATATTTAGGCTTAATGTAGTAACCAACTTTACTTAACAATGAATTATATATAAATTCACTAGTATCATCATCGGTTGATAAATATTTTTCATAAGCATCCTTAATCATTTGAATATCTTGATTTTGAATACCAGTACTTTCAGCAAATGCTTGGAGTGATTTAATTGATAGAAAGCGGTAAAAAATTAAGCCTAATAAATAGTTTTTGTATTCAGAAGCATCCATTTTCCCTCTTAAAACATCGGCTGCATTCCATAATGAACTTTCTAAGTTGCTTGATTGTTGATTAGCCATTTCAATTCTCCTTATTAATAATCATTCATTTCACGAATAAATCGTTCTAGTTCTGGTTGTAAAGCTTGATTATAGCTTAATTTGTTCTGAATTAGTACATTTACTAATTTACTAAATCTACTATCTGGTTGTTGTTTGGCCGCTGCTTGATAGTCTCCAGCATCCATTAAGTCTTGGATATGTGGAAAGTCATCATTAGCGGCATCATAATCTTCAGTTATCTGTTTTAGTTCATTGGTTGGTAATCCCCATTTTGTGGCAAACTTTTCATAAGATTGATGCTTTTTATTTTCTTCATAATGGGCAACAAAAGCATCAAATTTATCTGGAGCAACATAATTATGTTTTAAATATTCTAACATTTCGCGTAACAATGTAGCTTGCTTAGCATGACCAGATTGATCGTACTCATTAATTTTGGCTTGAACTTCTGCTTCTTTTTGCAGATATTCAGGCATGTTTTCTTGATATTCTTCATCCGTTTTATATTGAGGGGTTAAATCAACTAATTCCTTAATTAAATTAGTAATATAGTCGTAGTCCACTAATGTTGTTGAACCAACTGATAATGAGAAATCTAGATTATCTAATTCATCATCTTCATCAGTATTTTTACTTTTATGGTCTTCAACTTCTTGTTTGATATTCTCATATTTACCAACATAATGTTGAACTTCATCTTCAGCTAAACCAAATGCTTGTTCACTATTATCCCAAGAAAAATCATTATACATTGATAGTGAATTCAATTTATTAATTACTTTTCTAAACGTTTTTACAAAACTAACTTTATCCTTAGTCCCTTTTAAGTCATCAGCTGCATCAGCATTGGGAGCAACTGCTTTTAAGTCAGCCACTAAACCACTAAATTCTTTAACGGCATCTTGATAATTAGGACGAATCAATTCTTTGTATGAACCGCCTTCACCGTATAATTGATAAGCATTAATTTCATTTTTTTCTGTAGTAGCTGGTTTTCTAAAGGTAACAATTTGGCCTTCTCGTTTATAGTCATTATTCTCTAAACGATTAGTTCTGGAATAAGCTTGAATTAAATCTGCATATTCAAAATTTCGATCCACAAATAACGTATTTAATTTAGGCGCATCAAAACCGGTCAATAAACGACGAACCACGATTACAATATTAATTTCTTTATCCTTATCTAAATTTACATAATTAGATTCACGACGTGCGACACGCTTAGCTACATCTTTATTATATGAACTAATTCCTTCATTATTGTTATGAAATTTTATCCCATATTGTTCGTTATAATCTTTAAGAATCGTTGTCATTTCATCTTGATTATTTTTACTATCATCATTATTCTCAGTTAATGAATAAGTAATAGCAACACGAGGCCAGCCATTATCTTTTTTATTCACAATTGCTTGTTTCTTTTCTTTAAACTTTTGATAATATCGCATTGCCATTTCAATAGAACTCGTCGCTAGAATAGCATTGTAATTACCATGACCTAAACTAGTCTTACGTGGCCCTTGTTTTAAGATATAATCAACGACTTGATCTAAATGATCGTCTTTTTCATACATCTTACTAGTTAGGTAAGTTTCTTTTTCAATTTGCTTCATTGAATGAACATCAGATATGATTTTTGCTTTGTCATCTTCAGTTACAATTTTGCCATAATTTGATTTTTTCTTAGCTTCCTTATCTTCTTTTTTCTGAATAACAATGTCATCTAAGTTAGCAATCGTATCAACATGTTCAACATTAAATGGTAAAACGGCATGATCTTCTAAAGCATCCCGTAAATTATAAGTATGACAACGTTTACCGAATAACTCTTCGGTGGTAACACCAATATCACCCTTAAATTTCTTTTTATTTTCAGGGAAGATCGGCGTTCCGGTATATCCATACCAATTACTATTAGTAAAAGCTTGTTTAATACTTTGCCGCATTTTACCAAATTGTGAACGGTGGGCTTCATCAACAAAGAAACATACTCGTTTCTTAAAAATTTTACTGATTTTGGTATTATGTCCATCTGCTTGTGCCTGTTGCTCATCACTAACTAAGTTGGCCATTTTGTGAATTGAAGTTACTAAGATTTTACTGTCATTTTTCAAAAGTTCACGTTTTAAGCTACCAGTATTCTTAGCATCTTTAATTTGCATATCATCATTATATGCATATGCATTAAAGTTATTAGTAGTTTGGTCATCTAAAGCTTTACGATCAACTAAGAATACTACTCGATCAACTGCTGGTAATTGAGCTGCTAACTTAGCAGTTTTATATGAAGTTAAAGTTTTACCAGACCCAGTTGTATGCCATACATAACCATTTTCATGTTCTTTAATCCTTTTCATAACAGCTTCAATCGCATAAATCTGATATGGTCTTAGTAATAATAATTTTTTACGTTCTTCATCTAAAACTGTATATTCACTAACAATTTTATGTGCCATTGGAATGTTCAAGGCTTGTTTAGTGAAGTCCATCCCATTTTCAATTAATTTATTGTTAGCATCACGCCACTTAAAAATAAATGACTTATTAAACTCATCAGGCTTACAGTTAGCAAAATAAGCGGTACTGTCAGGACTCATAATGACAAACATTTGTAGTAATGAATAAATGTCACTATATTTATTTTCTTTGGAATATTTTTTAATTTGGTTAAAAGCCTGATTAATTTCGACAGTTGATTTCTTTAATTCTAATTGAATTAATGGCAGTCCGTTAATTAATAAAGTAACATCAAAGCGACGATCTTTTGTATCACCCATGGATGAATTACCTGGTCGAATTGCTTGGCGAACAATTTCATAGCTGGAATTACCGCCCGCAACATCAGCTTTCCAGAAAATACTAAGTGTAACTTGCTTGCCCAAGCTTACATCATCACGTTCAATTTCAATCTTACCAATTCCATTTTCAGAATCTAATAATTGTGCAGCTTCATATGGACTTTTAACATTACTGATTTTGTTTTGTACTCTTTTAAATTCTTCATCAGTTAATGGCTTTTGTTTTAAAGCGGCCATATTATTATGATTTAATTTATTACGAAAATTAGCCCATAATTGTTCAGGAGTAGCTTCATACAAATCTTTTCTCTCTGTCCATTGATTACTATCAGTGGAAAGTTGTTTAACGACTTGTTTTTCAAAGTCTAATTCACCTTGAGTTTTATAATTAGTCATATTGTTCCTTTCAAAAATAAAAACACCTTAACCAAAATAATGGTTGAGATGTTTTGTTTGGTTAATCATTAATTCATATATGTATAATATTTATTGTATCATATATGAAAAATTATAATATGTTAATATGTGATTTAAGGATGGTGATTATATGCAAACTCAAGATGAAAAATCATACAATGCTTATATAAGCTTTCAATCAATATTATTATTTCTTTACATAATAAATATTAACAATATGAGCATGGTACTGCGCATTTTATCTGCTCTAATATTACTGGGTATGTATTTTTGGGGAATATACAAATTTCCTAATCGGTTTCATAAAAACACAAAAATAATAACTACACTTTCATTAATTATCGGTTTATTTTTAATGGTTATTGCTTCCAGCATGTAAATCATTTAATCGCATTCACAAACCAAAAGGCAAATAAAATCATTAATATAAACAATAAACCACTTATAGCTGAAATAATTGTTCCTGCGATAGCAAGTCCTTTTGGTTTTTGAAATAAACCCATTATTGAAAAAATAATTCCTAGTATCCAAAAAATGACACTAAAAAGAGACGTAAATGATACAACAACTGAAACAATAGATAATACAAATCCAGCAATACCAATTCCATTAGATTCTTTAACATGTTTTACTCTACTATAATCCTCATTCATAATGATTGCTCCTAAATAAAAAGTAATAAAGTAATTATTACATTAAATAACTTACAAAACAAAATAAATCCTAAATTATCAGTTTAATGAATAATTTAGGATTTATTTTAGTTTAAATTCATTTTATGTTTAATCAACAATATGATGATACATTCTTGTGGTTAATCCATAAACACATAAATATAAGATTATTGTTAAAAGAGATACTGAACCGCCAACAATTAATAGTAGTCTGCCATCATATAGACTAAATCCTACTAACATTTGTTTTATTGCCGGTGCAGCAAACAAAAGATTAATGACTGCACCAATAATTGGGATCATAAATACCATTAAGACCTGACTATGGATACTTTTAGTAGTCTCGTTAAGACTCAATCCTACTTGTTGCATGGTAATAAATCTTTTACGATCAGAATAACCTTCTGATATTTGTTTAAAGTAAATAACCATAACAGTTGTTAATAATAACGTTATGCTTACCAAAATACCTACCATAACAAGTCCACCAAATAGTTGTGTTAACATTTGATAAAGAATAGATTTACCTGTGAATTGCTGATTAGTAGCATTAATTGAATTTTGAATTTTTTGTTCAAACTTATTATTATTAATTTTGCTAACATGATAATTGAAACCATTAAAATGTAATTTTGACAATGATTTAGGTAATTGTTTTACAACTACAAATACTGAACTGTAAATAGAATGACTTGGATTAAATGAATATTTAAAGGCACCCATCTGTTTAACATGATAATTTTTATTTAAAATATTCATATTATTTTGAGTTAATTTAGATGGCGAATACATAAACGCATCATTATTATTTAAATGAATATTTTTATGATAAATTTGATTATAATCTTTTTCCGAAACGAACATAATTGCACTTGTAGTATCACTAGATATGTTATTTATTCCACCTTGTGAAATATACTTATTGTTCTTGATATATCCATATTGAGGAGCTGTTGTTGTTAAATTAACTTTATCATTTATTTTGGCATCATTATCATTAATAATATGATTAATTTGATGTTGTTGTTTATGAGATAAACCATTATCACTTACAATTGAAATTTGTGTAGGTGACCATACATTAACAATTCTATTAATGCCAGAATAAACAGAAATTGAGGCAAATAAAATTACTAAAACAGAACTACATAACAGACAAATAGTGGCTAAACCAGCCCCATTTTGTTTCATTCTTTGAAGCATCCCTGAGACAGCAATAAAATGATTCGATTTATAGTAAAATTTTTTTCTAGCTTTTAGCAAATTTAAGATTAAGATACTGCCAGAAATAAATGTTAAGTAAGTTCCAATGATCACTAAAATTACTGCAAGCATAAATCTAGAATAAGAAGTCATGCTTGGTTTAGTTGTAAGTGTTAAATAATAAGCTATCATCAATAAAATTAAGCCTATTACACCGCCAATTTTATAATGTCTTTTATTTGATTTTTCACCTTTACTTTGTTCTTTCCAGAGTTCATTTGGATTTAATTTATGAAGTTTAAAGAAATCAAAAATTATTATAAATAGATAAATTACAATAAATAAACACGTATCAATAATAATTGCTTTAGGTTCAATTAGTGCATTATAAGATATAGATACACTAATTAGTCTAAATGTGACCATTAGTGCTAACTTTTCAAAAACAATACCAAAAATCAAACCTAAAATGATACTAAATATAAATAGAAAAGTTTTTTCTAACAAAATTAGTTTTCTTAAATTAGAACCAGTCATCCCAAGCATACTATATAATCCCATTTCGCGAGTCTTTTGAATTCTTATGAAATTATTAATATACATCATAAAAACAAAACTAATCATCATAACAAAAGTTGAACCTAAACCTAATAGTGATAATAATGTCGTACCACTAGATAAGTTTTTAATTCCATCACTATTTTCAAGAGCCAATAATATGTAATCCATTGCTACTAAGACAATATTGGCAATTAAATAAGGAATATAAACTTTTGCATGTCTTTTAAAACTAGAAAAAATTAATTTATTAAATATCATAATTAATAATCACCTCTTGTTAGTGTGATCATCGTATTATTAATTTTTTCTTGATAATCTTTTAATGATAAATCTCCACGATAAATATCATGATAAATTTTACCATCTTTAATAAATAACGTTCTTTTAGAATGACTAGCTGTTGCTGAACTATGAGTCACCATAATAATGGTTTGACCTTTTTCATTCTCATCATTAAATAAGTTTAAAATTTGCTTACTAGTATTAGAATCTAGTGATCCAGTTGGTTCATCAGCCAATAATAAATCAGGTTGAGTAATCAAAGCTCTAGCAATAGCTATTCTTTGTTGTTGACCACCTGAAATATCATTGGGATATCTATCAATTATTTTTTCAATATTTAAACTTTTAATTAAGGGGTTTATTCTACGTTCCATTTCGGAAACAGAAGTCTTATTTAATACCAGTGGTAAACAAATGTTATCACGATTGCTTAAGCTATCTAGCAAATTAAAGTTTTGAAATACAAAGCCTAAATTTTTTCTACGATACTTAGCAGCATCATTCTTATTTAATTTACCTAAATCTTGATTGCTTAAAATAGCTTGACCAGAAGTTGGTTTATCTAAAGTTGCAATTATATCCAATAATGTACTTTTTCCAGCACCTGATTCTCCCATTATTGATACATAATCACCACGATTAACATCAAAAGTTATATTTTTTAATGCTGATACTGCATTTTTAGTATTAGCATCATAAACTTTTGCTAACTTATTTAAACTTAATAGTTTCAAAAAACTACCTCCTTGAATACTTATTAACTAAATTATAAAAAGTAAATGGAGATATTTATACTTACAATATTGTAAGGTTATTGTTTAACATTGATTTTTTAAATATTAATGAAAACTGAGTGTTATTGTTATAAGACTTAGCCACTATTCTAATATTCAACTTACCACATATATTTTTAACTAAATATAACCCTAGACCTGTAGATAAGCGATTATTGTGTCCATTATGACCAGTAAATCCTTTTTCAAAGATTCTAGGTATATCAGATGAATCAATTGTATTACCTGTGTTAGATACTTTTAATTGATTATTTTCAAATGTAATTGTAATTTTAGTACTATCATACGAATACTTAATTGCATTGGATAATAATTGCTCAATGCAAAAATAAAGCCACTTTTTATCACTTAAAACATAAATTTTTAAATTATTCAGATTGGGAATCAATTGCTTATTAATAAATTGCATCGACATATTTTTTAAAATACCTTCAACTAAATCATCCAAATATATCCATTCAAATTTAAAATCATTTGAGTCTGAAAACAATTTCTCATAGTTTAATAGCATATCCAACTGATAATCAGCATTATTTACAGCTTCAAGCATTGAATTTTTATTTAAATTTTGACTTTCCAAATTAATCTTTAAAGTTGTCAAATCATTCTTAATTTCGTGAGATGATAAATCCATCTGATCAATTCTATTTTTTTGTTTTAAGTCTTTGTTTTTCAACTTATTTATTAATTTATTTCTATCTTTTTTAATTATTAAGGACATTTGATTTTCAACAGGTGTATCAATTTGATATTTTTCTAAGTGATTATCAAATTTAAGTTGATGCACTTTCTTTAAATCTATTATCATTTTAATAAATAACCAAGTTAATATTCCACCTGATGAATATCTAAAAACATCATTAATAAAATATGATGGTAAATTATATGCATAGTTCATAATTACTAATAATAAAAACATTAATACATAAAATACTATTAATGGTATTTGAGATTTAATATAAAAAATTAAAAAATTTTTATTCATATTCCACCAACTTATAACCAATTCCTCTTTCATTTTTCAATAAATGTTTTATATTTATCTGTGATAGTTTATTTCTAAGTCTACTTAAATTAACATTTAAAGTATTATCATTTAAGTAATTGCCACCTTGCCATAATAAATTTAATAATTCATTTTTAGGCACAATTTGATTAATATTTTGCAATAATATTTGAATCATTGAACTTTCTGTAGGTGTAAGAACAACTATTCCATTATTATTAGATATCTCATTAGTTAGTTTATTATACTCATTATTACCAAAAGAAAATTTATTTTCCATTTTTAGAGCATTATCACGTTTTAAAAGAGCTTTAATCTTAGCAACCAAAACGTTTATTGAAAAAGGTTTCATTATGTAGTCATCAGCACCTAATTCTACAGCATGCATAACATTATTATTAATGCTATCAACAGAAATAACAATAATTGGAATTTTAGTATATTTTCTTAATTCTTTAATCCAATAAAAACCATTTTTAACAGGTAAATTAATGTCACACAAAATGATATCTGCATGAAAATCCATTATATCTTCTAATAAATTGTCCCAATGTTTTACAATATTTATTTCATATTTCCATTTATATAAGTTAATATTTAATAAATTTAAAATATCTTTATCATCTTCTATTATAAAAACTTTATTCATAATAAATACCTTCCAAAATCTTTATTTAATTTAAAAACACATAATAAAGCAAATCATATTATGTCAAACAAATGATTAATAAAAGATTAAAAATATGTGTTAGTATTATTAAGTATATAGGAGGTGTTTTAAAATGAAAAATAAATTATCAATTAACAGATGGACTGGTTTCTTAAACATTGTATTTATCATTTCCCAAGTTATCATAGGTGTTATGAACGTTAAACATTCAATTTCAATTTCTGAAATCTCAATGATTACAATCATCTCAGCAATTATTTTAATTATTTTAGATATTATTTCATTAATCAAAAGTAAAAGTGCTGGAATTTCTACATCTGGTTCAATTATGGGACTTATCGGTAGTATCGTTTCTATATTTGTAGGTATTATAGGGTGGATTATCTTAATCATCTCATCTTTTCAATTATTCAGACAAAAATCTACACAAAATTAATAATATAAAAAGTACCATTCAAGATATAAAATCTGAATGGTACTTTTTTAATGTCTTTTATGCATGAAATTAACGATTAAATTTATAATAGCTTCTAACAACATCCCCACTGCCATCATTTTCATCGCCATCATTTGTGCTCCCATATCATTATTAAATGCAAAATATAATAAAACTACATAAAAGATTACAAAAAATAATGAGATAATTTTAGAATTACACATTTAAATCGCCTTCTTATAACTTTATATATACAGTTTATAACAATTATAAAGTTATAACAAGTACATATTAGTTACTTAGGTCCATTAACTAAATTCCAAGTAGCAGTCCCCTTGTAATTTCCAGAATGTAATCTTATATTTTTAGGAATCTTAATGGATAATTTATTTAAAGAAATATCTTTAACTCCATCGTTACCAGAGAAATTAAAGATTTTATTTTTATTATTATAGGAAGAATTATTGCCTTGAAAATATTTAGCACTTATTGAATCTTTTCCGTTAGTCATATCAGATAATGATAAATGCATATACCAATTGTTATTATTAAAGCTCCTAAGTTTAAATTTAGGATTACCTTGTATGTTAGCGACCGTATCACTCGTATAAGACAAACTTTGTGTCCCAAAATTAAGATTAGGAACGCTATCTATTAATAATACTTTCTTATTCAAAACATCTTTCATTTCTTTAATCGTATTATATTTTTGATAATCTAAATTTGATAAAACTTCATTATTATATTCCCTACTATGATGCACAATTTGTTGTACATAATGATCAATATAATCATCGTTTTTATTATATATATTTCTTACTTGATTATCTAAATAATTTTGCGTATTAGAATCATACTGTGGATCATTATTGATTTGATTTTGTAAATTAGATAATTCTTCATTTAAATCTTTGCTTACTTTTTGTTCTCTATTTTCTAAGACAGCTGCATTATGCTGATCTCCATGAAGATCATGGTAGCTTAGTATTCTAAGAGCTTCAAAAACAGGAACATTCCCAGATAATTTTACATCTAATGTATTAAAAATTAAATACGTATAAATTTTTGAATCTTTACTAATAAAACCATTACTATAATCATTATTTAAATTCATTTTTATATTAAAATTACCAGATGGATTATTATCCAAATAAAAATTAGATATATAGAATTCTTTGTTTTCAAAATAATTTCGTTCATTTATTTTATTTCCTAAAGAATATGAAAAATTATATGATTGAGGTATTAATAATTCTGGATGATTTTTACTTATACCATAATCAATATTACTATTTAAATAATTATTGATCGATCCAGTAGCCATTATTCTTGTGTCTATATAAGCATACTTACTATGAATTGAAGGCATATCAACATCATACGACATGTTATTTAAATTATTGGAAACATTTTTTAGATAAATACTATTAGGATTAAATGCATAAAAACCATCATACTTATATAAGATGGTATAAGGATAGTAAGAAAATCTATTGCTATTGATTTCAGGACCAACATTATATTTATTTGGATTAAAATAATTATACTTATTAGTTAAATATTGTGAAGGTCCAAAAAAATAAGGAAGTTTACTAGTAAATTTGCCATCATTAAAATTATAATAATTACCCGCATCACTACCATCAGCATTAGCATTTAAAGGAAGAAAATAGACTAAACATAAACAAAAAATAACAAGAAACATCAATTTTGATGCAAAAATTAATTGATTTATTTTCATCTAATATCCCTCCTATAAAAATAATGATACATAATAATTATAGTACAAAAAAAGACCCGAGCACAAAGTCCCGGGTCTTTTCTTATTTAGCAATTAATCAATGTTAATTTCATGTTTTGCTTTATCTTTTGCTTCTTTTGGTAATGTAATCTTTAAGATGCCACCATCATATGATGCTGAAATTTTATCACTTTCAACATTAGGTAGGTAAAATGCACGACTAACATTACTAGATGAACGTTCACTTCTAATTAATTGTCCATCCTTATCCTTTTGTTCTTTATTCAAATCATGAACAGCATGAATACTTAAAGTATCATTACGATAATCTAAGTCAATGTCATTCTTCTTGAAACCAGGTAATTCAGCATTTACTTCAAAATTGTTGTCATTTTCAATAACATCAGTCTTCATCTTAGAAGTATTAGTAAAATTCTTACCAAAGTCACCAAAGAAACTTTCCATTGGATCTAACATATCAAAAGCACCATTTCTTAATTCATTAGCCATAATACAATCCCCCTATATTTTTATATTATTTAATTTAAAATTAGTCGATATTAATCTTGTGTTTATTATTATCTTTTGCTTCTTTTGGCAATGTAATCTTCAAGATTCCGCCATCATATGATGCTGAAATTTGATCATTTTCAACATCAGGTAGGTAGAATGAACGTGAAGTATTACGAGCTGTACGTTCTTTTCTAATGACACGTCCTGTTTTGTCATTATTTTCTTTCTTCAAATCATGGGTTGCACGAATATTTAAATTATCATTTTCGTAATCAATATGAATATTATCTTTTTTAAATCCAGGTAATTCAGAGGTTACTACGTAATTATCTTTATTTTCAGTAACGTCAGTTTTCATTTGATTACTAGCAATTGAATTGAAGAAATTCTTACCAAAGTCACCAAAGAAATCATCAGTTGGTTCGAATACACCTAAATCACTATTTCTTAATTCGTTAGCCATAATCAAAAACCCCTTTCAAAAGTCTTTATTATTTGTTGATTTGTTATTTCCTTATCAACAGTTTCTATATTAGTCAGTAATGGTCAGATAGTCAAGAGAAAAGTAGCACTCTTTTCATTAGAGTGCTAAAAAAACATGTATAAACGTTGATATAAAAGCATTTATGATAGTAAAAAAAGTAGTAATTAAATTACTACTTTAATAAATATTATTTAAATGCACTTTGATAAATCCAACCAACTAGCTTGCCTTGATAATAAGCTTGATAATAATAACTATGCCAGCCATCTTTGTTAGCACGACGAGTAATAGTCATTTTCTTATTAGCATAATCAGAACCATTAGCAGTAGTGATAGTGCTAGCAAAACCACTATTGTTAACATGATTATGGAAAGCTACTTTGGGATTCTTTTTCATTACTTTAGTAGTTGAATATTTAGAATACTTAACGTTAGGAACTAATGCGTTCGTATTCACCCAACCCATAGCATGACCATTAGAATACATACGGTAGTACGTTCTTCCATTAATAGTTGCGATGGAATTGATATACATACGTTTACGAGTATTCTCACTTACACTGGAAAGCGCATAAGTTTTACCGATAAATTTATTATCACCAGGAACATGATTATAAAATTTATAATTATAACCATCCTTAACAGTCATAGTTTTATTTTGTTGAACATATTGTGTATTTCTTGTTTGTTGTTGTGGTTGATCTGAATTGTTGTTTTGATCTTGGTTTGATGAATTATCATTAGCTTGTGATTGATCATCATTATTTTGATTGTCATCAGCTGGTTGAAGTTGCGAACTATTATCGGAACTATTACCAATAAACCAATTAGCATCTTTCGAAGTTAATAAATTAGCATCAATTCTTTGACCTAAAGAATTTGAATAAAAATTACTAGAGAATTGCCATAAAACATGTTCTCTACTTGGTTCTTGGTTTTGATAAGCAGCCAACCAATAACCATCATAATTGCTAACAGCTGAAGCAGCATGGGCCTGCATAAAGCTAACATAAGAATAAAATAGAATCTTACGTTGCCCAACTAGTGGACGCAATGCATCAACCCAAGCTTTAGTAGCATTATTAGTTCCACCAGATCTAACTGTTTGTGATTCATAATCATTTACATAGAATTTTGCATTAGGCGCACGGCGATATAAAGTTTTAGCTTCATCCGCAGCATCCGATGGACTTTCATATTGACTAAATGAATATACACCATATGGAACGCCATACTTTTCTAACAAATCACGATTATGGTTAAAGGTCTTATCATAATATTGACTACCATATTGAACTCGCAAAATAACAAATGGCACTTCATTTTTTAATTGTTGCACTTGTGCATCAGTAAAATTATGTTGCCATTCAGATAAATCATAAACAGTATTGCTAGCATTAGCATCGCTAGCAGTTGCAGCATGAACATTACTCTTAATTGAACCGAAACTAACCAATAATAATGCCATTGCTACAATGGTTAATAAGACATTTTTTATTTTCATACACTGATAGTGAATATTATTCAACATAATACCCTATATCTTTTACACCTTCCTTCTATTGATAATATTTTAATTGTAACAAAGAGCAGTATGAAAATAGGTTAAATAGAGTTTAAGTTTTCTTTACAAATATAACAGTTAGATTAGATACTAATATTTACAACAAATACTGTACCAGTCGGATGATTATCACGTACCGAAATTTTTCCATGATGTTGGTTAACAATCCATTGGGCGATGGATAATCCTAGTCCATTACCACCAGTTTTGGAGTTTCTTGATTTATCAGTCCGATAAAATCTTTCAAAAATATGCTCTTTATCTGCATCTGAAATACCATTTCCTGTATCTGAAATTAAAAGTTTTAAGTTGTTATGATTATTAGAAATTTTTACATTTACGCTACCACCAGTGGGAGTATATTTAATCGCATTATCCATTAAAATTACCATTAATTGTTTAATTAAATCACCATCTAAATTACCATGCCCACTAACATTAATATCACTTAATAACACTTTTTGTTGACTATTAGTAATTTCAAAAAATGGTTGCACTATCTGTTCAAAAAATGGTTTTAGCTCCACATTTTGTTTATTAGATTGAATGATGTTGGAATCCGAACGTGCTAATGTTAACAATCTTTGCGTCAACGTTTTAAGATGTTTAGATTCCTCTAAAGTGGTTGAAATAGGGTGAATTTGATCAATGATTTTAGCATTGGGCTTCGTTAATAAAAATTCCATTTGATTCTGAATCACCGTTAATGGTGTTCTTAATTCGTGCGCAGCATTCGCACTAAATTCTTTTTGTTTATGCCAAGCTTTCATCACAGGTTTCATACTAGACTTAGATAAATAATAAGCAATCAAAATTGCGATAATCCAAAAGAAAATTAAAGTAAGAATTAATGCTTCAATAAAGCTATGCAGTGCTAATAAATCGGCATCAATATTCTGTAAAATCAATACATAATTGCCCGCATAATCTGGATTATCATTATACTTATCAACTTTTATTAATAATGAACGAAAGTGCGTCGTAAAATCACGAGCTTTTAAATTAACATCCCGAGTTTCATTAATACTATGTTTACTTAAAGTGATTTTATTTAATAGGGTATAAGAACGTTGCCCTAACATATTTTTGTTTAAGATTTTACCATCTTTATTAAAAACAATAATATTAGTTTGAAAGGCTGCATTCTTATCAGGATTGAATGGCGTTGGACGATTACTAGGTTGTACCGATAAAGGTCCTTGATTTACATTTCTTTCAATATGATGTTTTTGACTATATAGACCAGCATCAATATTAGAATAAATCGAATGCTGAAAGAAAAAATAAACAATAAATCCCAGTGATGCAAATAAAATAGCAAAACCAATTAATTCTTTAATAAAGAATTTTAATTGTTGTTTATGTTCTAAAACTTTTTCTTTCACTATTCAGCACCCTCTAGCATATAGCCAACATTACGCAATGTTTTAATTGGATTATCTCCTGAAACTTGTTTAATTTTCTTTCTTAAATTACTCATATAAACCTCAACTACCGTTAACGAAGTTTCTGATTCAAAGCCCCATAAGCGATCAAAGATTTGATCTTTAGTAATAATAGTTGAAGGATTTTGCAAGAAATAAACTAATAAATCATATTCCTTACCATTTAGTTGTAATTGCTGATTTTTGTATTCCACTTCATGGCGATTAAATTCAACTGTAAAACCGGCATATGTTAATTGATTATTATTACCGATACGACCTGCTCGTTTTAGTAATGCTTTTACTCGCATAACCAGTTCTTCACGGTGAAATGGTTTGGTTAAATAATCGTCCGCACCTAGTTCAAAGCCTCTCACTTTATCACTTAGAGTATCTTTAGCGGTTAAAATAAGCACTGGCATGTCAATTTCATCAACATTACGCCAATGTTTTAAAATGTCATAGCCACCAATTTCTGGCAGCATTAAATCTAAAATAGCAATATCATAAATACCATCTTGACCAAGCATCTGACCTTCAAAGCCATCATGCACAACTTTAGTGTTGCCAATTGGTTTTAAAAATTGTTCTACACTCTCAGCAAGTGCTTCGTCATCTTCTACAATTAAAATATTTAAATCTTCCATTTAAATACCCCCCAAAAAATTTTATTTTTAAGTTTTCTTTATGATTAGTTTAAGTTTAGTTTATGTCGCTTAAATTATACTTAAAATATTCAAAAGAAAGGAATTGGTCAATATGATGTTATGGATTAAGCAACTTTTTAAGTTCGGTATCATTGGCTTAATTAATACCGTTTTAACTTATCTTATTTATACATTATTATGGCACATAACTAATCCGACAATTGCAATGGCAATTGGGTATGGGATTACTTCAGTTATTGGTCTGACTATTAATAAGCAATGGGTATTTAAGTCCAATAATAATTTAAGTAAAATTGCTGTTAAATACTATACAACTTATCTATTAACATGGCTATTAAGCGTTACGATAACGTATTTAATAAGCACTCAATCTACAATTAATGAAAAAATCATTCCATTAATTGCTTTAATTATTACCATACCGACAAACTTTTGCTTAAGCAAATATTGGGTCTTTTCCAATCATCACAATAAGGAGGAATACAAATGAAAAATAAAAATCGATTACAAGCTCGTCACTATAAATTTAATATCGATTGGATTTTAACGATCATTTTAGTAATTGCATTAGTTCTGTATGGCTACGGGATTTGGAAAACTGGTTCCGCCAATGATTTTTATACTTCTGCAATCACTAGCATGACACAAAGTTTTAAGAACTTCTGGTATGCCAGTTTTGAC
Source organism: Apilactobacillus micheneri (assembly GCF_006493595.1). Classification (NCBI taxonomy): domain Bacteria; kingdom Bacillati; phylum Bacillota; class Bacilli; order Lactobacillales; family Lactobacillaceae; genus Apilactobacillus; species Apilactobacillus micheneri. The sequence continues at coordinate 347,902 of NZ_QUBI01000001.1, forward strand.
CCTGCTGGATATATTACGGTGGACAAACCACCAATTGCTTTATGGTTTATGGCCATCTCAGCTAATATCTTTGGGGTCTCAAACTTTAGCGTCGTTTTACCTTCTGTTTTATTTGGCGTTGGTTCTGTTTATTTAATGTATCGACTAATCAAACCCAAATTTGGTAAAAATGCTGGGCGTATTGCTGCGTTTGTAATGACAATCACGCCTATTGTCGTTGCTGATTCAAGAACTAATAATATGGATGCTACATTAGTCTATTTCCTATTATTATCATTATGGATGTTACAAAAAGCAGTCGATAAGAAAAATATTTTCTGGTTAATGGGTAGTTTTGCCCTAATTGGCTTTTCTTTCAACATCAAAATGCTCCAAGCATTCATGATTGTCCCAGCAATGCTTCTATTCTACTGGATTGCTAGTAAAACTAACTGGAAGCAAAAAACTATTCACACCGTACTAGCAATGATTTCCTTAGTAGTTTTAACGCTTGCATGGCCTTTATCGGTAGATATGACATCCGCCAATAATCGTCCTTATGAAGGTGGTTCCGAACACAATTCAGTAATGGAATTGGCATTTGGCTACAATGGGACTCAACGCCTATTAGGTCAAACTACTGGTACCGGTGGAACTTTTAAAGGGATGGGCAATCAAAAGTCTAAAAATAACAATAAGCAAACTAATAACAATCAACCAACCCCACCTAATATGAGTAAAAATAAACAACAAAAAAATAATATGAAAATGCCTGGTGGCAATAAACCTGCTGGCATGAAAAATGGTGGTGCTCCTGGTGGAGGTGGTGGCGGTAGTATCTTTAATATTGGTACTGCTGGTCCATTAAGACTATTTCAATCAGCGCTAGGCCCACAAATTAGTTGGCTATTACCATTTGCTATTATTGGAATGCTTGCCTCTTACATTGTATATGCTGATCCTAGAAGAAAATGGTATCAAACTACTGAAAAGCAAAAACAAATTGTACTATGGACCGGTTGGTTAGTACTAGTTGGCGGCTTTTTCTCCGTCGCTAGTTTCTTCCATCCCTATTACACCATCATGTTAGCGCCAGCAATTGCTGCTTTAAGTGGTATTGGCTTAATGGGGATGCTTAAGGCTCTCAAAGTATTTAATCGCAAAGATATCCGTTTTTACTTCTTACCACTTGCAATCGCTGTTACTGCAATGCTTCAAGCATGGTATGTATCAAGTTATTACTCATGGTTAACAATTCTGATTCTAGTAATTGGTATCGCAACTAGTTTAGGCATTATCTTTATCAGATCCAAAAAGATAATAAAAAATGTCATTGTTGCTGGTTTGATAACTATCGCAATTGCGCCTAGTTTCTGGTCGATGACTCCTACTATTGCTAAAACTTCGGATGCTATTCCTAGTGCCGGGCCTGATTTATTAACCAGTCATGGCAATCAAGGTGGTATTGGTAATGGATCAGTCAATAATAATTTATTAAAGTTTTTACAAAAAAATCAAGGTAATGCTAAATACTTATTCGCTACTGCCGATTCAGGAACAGCTGCTCCTTATATCATTAAGACTAAAAAAGCAGTCATGGCTATGGGGGGATTTAATGGAACTGATCCTGCAATGACCCTATCCAAATTTAAACAGTTAGTTAAATCTGGCCAAGTTAAATACTATTTAGATGGTGGTAAGTCTGGTTCAACTAATAGTTCCATTGTTAATTGGATTAAGAAACATGGTAAAAAAGTATCAGCTAAAACATATGGTGATACTTCTACTTCAAGTAATAAACAAGGTCATTTCGGTAACAATAAAAAAACGAGAATGCCTAATCAAAGGATGCCAAGCAAATCATCCAATCATCAGATGAATGGTGGTCCGCAAAATTCAAGTGAAACATTATACGACCTTTCAAATATTTATAAATAATTGTTAGGAGGTAAAAAGATGCCAAATAATCAAGCTTTAATTTCAATTGTGTTACCAGTCTTTAATGAAGAAGCTGGGATTAACAACACAATTGAAATATTAGAAAAATTTATTAAATACCAAGCAGAACAATATGAATTAATTTTTGTTGATGATGGATCAAAAGATAAAAGCATTGAAATCATTAATAAAGAACAAAATAAATATTCAAATATTAAAGTTATTGAATTTTCACGAAACTTTGGTCATCAATTAGCAATTACCGCGGGTATTAGATATGCTAACGGTGATGCAGTGGTCGTTATGGATGCAGATTTACAAGATCCTCCTTCTGTCATTCCTAATATGATTCAAAAATGGCGTGCTGGTTATGATGTTGTTTATGGTAAACGTCTAGTACGTGAAGGTGAAACATTATTTAAAAAACTAACTGCCAAAACTTTTTATCGAGTGATGCATAGAATATCTAGTATTGATATTTCATTAGATACTGGTGATTTTAGATTAATGGATCGAAAAGTAGTAAATACCTTATCGAAATTAAAAGAACCTGAACCATTTGTTAGAGGCTTAGTTAGTTGGGTTGGCTTTAAGCAAACTTCTGTTCAATATGAACGTCAAGAAAGATTAGCTGGTGAAACTAAATATCCACTTTCTAAAATGACCCGTTTAGCAAGTGATGGGTTAACATCATTTTCAGATGTGCCTTTAAAATTAATAAATTATGTCGGTGCTATTAGTATCATAATTGGCTTGCTATACGGATTTATCATGATGTTCAATCAATTTACCACTGTTATCTTTGCCACTTCAGCGTTGTTTATCCTAAGCGGAATGACTATGCTTGGCATGGGCATTATTGGTAACTATTTATTTAGAACGTTTGATGCATCTAAGCACCGTCCACAATATGTAATTGCCAATAGTTATGGTTTTCAAAGTCATCGCAAAAATATAAAAACACTCAAACAAAATAAAGGTTAATAAAAGGGGATGCATATAATGCATCCCTTTTATTCGTCTATCCTTGTCATACTAGGAATTATATCCTTTTTTTGATAAAATAATGGTAATTATAAATTAGAAAGAGTAATTAACAGTGAAAACCTGGAATACTATTAGAAGATGTCTATGTATTTTAATCGCTATTAGCATGATTACTGGAATTAGTGAATTTAAAACTAGTGAATTAAATATTTGGATTACGCAAATATTGTCTATATTTACCAGTTTGGCCCTAATTTACATAATTATGCCTAGTCGTGAAAGAAACTTATTAAAGACCATTTATTTTAATCTAACTGGTCGTAAAGCTTTCATCTTCAAAGTTAAGTATAATCAACATAAAAATATTCAGTATGATAATTCAAATGTAAAAATGAATCAAGAAACGTTCTATCAGCAATCTAATAATTACAGTAAACAAATCGAACAAATGAGAATGCAAAAAAATAGTTTAGAAGAAACAATTGATTCAATGACTGCATATAAACAAAAACTAAGCCAACAAGTGAATGAAATTAATAAAGTTTATCAAGATTTAAGTTATGTAAAAAATGAAAAAAGTGAGCTTTTAACAGAAATTGATGAATTAAAACAAAAAGCAGAACAATTAAAAACAAAAACATCAAGTCATCAATACATTGAATTTTTAAACTTCCAAGCTAAAAATAAATTGAAAGAAATTGATGGATTTGATGGCTATCAATTTGAAAAACTGACTTGTAAATTACTAACCAAATTGGGCTTTCAAGATGTGAAATCAACTAAAGGTAGCAGTGATTATGGCGTCGATGTCCTGGCCAAAAATGGTGAAACCACTTATGGATTTCAATGTAAGCTATATTCCTCACCAGTTGGTATTAAGGCAGTTCAAGAAGTTATTTCTGGTGTTGAATACTATAAATGTAAAAAAGCAATTGTCATTAGTAATAGTTATTTTACTCCACACGCTATCAGCGCTAGCAGAGAACTAAATGTTGATCTTTGGAATCGTGATAAACTATTAGATTTATTAACCGAAATAATCGAGTAAAGAAAAAGAGCAGCCAATGGCTGCTCTTTTCCTGCTTGATGAGTTACTTTTCCTATTTTATGCGATTTTACAAATTATTTAAACCATTTCGAACAATTTATTTTTTTATTCTTCATAAATTAGGCAATAATAACAGACAATAATGGCACTTCATTAGCAAATGACTTAAAATAAGGCCTAATAACAGGTATAATGTAGTTAATGTAGTTAATTACATATAATTTATATAAAAGAAACGGGGAATGTTCTGTTGGATAGTGGTGCATTAGCTTTTCAAATCATCATTGTTTTAATAGCCTTCTTCTTTGCGGCATTCTTTGTTGCGTGTGAATTTGCTTTAGTTCAAACACGTTACAGTATGCTGGAGGAAGAACAAGAAAATAAAGGTAAATCTAAAAAGTTATCTCGTGAAATGTTCATGATAACTAATTTAAATGATTATTTATCAACAACTCAAGTAGGAGTATCACTTAGTGGTATTATCATGGGTTGGATTGGTGAAGCATTATTCGTAGATGGATTATTCGATCTACTAGAAATTGATCCTAATTTTATTAATCCAGGTACTGCTCATGCAATTGGTAGTATTGTTGGTGTATTAATTTTAACTTACTTAGAAGTTGTATTTACTGAAGTTGTTCCTAAGAACATCAGTATTGCAATGCCTAGAAAGATTTTGGGATTTGTCGCTACTCCATTACATTATTTCCATAAAATTTTCTACCCTGGTGTTTGGGCAATTAATGTCACCGCAGCCGGTGTAGTTAAATTGATGGGTCTTAAAATGACTGACGAAAGTGATGAATCCATGTCACAAGCTGAAATCTTAAACATTTCTAAAGACGCTGTTAAAAATGGTGCTCTTGAAAAATATGACTACTTGTATATGCAAAGAGCCTTTGATTTCAACGATAAAGTGGCTAAGGATATCATGATTGATCGTACTCAACTAACAGTTATGGACATTAATACTAATGTTAAAAACGCTATTGGTAAATATCTACAAACAAAATATAGTCGAATTCCAATTGTTGAAAATAATAATAAAGATAACATTTTAGGATATGTTTACTGTTATGACATGGTTCGTCAATCACGTGTCAATCCAGATATTAAAGTTGAACGTTTATTAAGAGATATCGCAACTGTGCCAGAAAACATGAAAATCACTGAAGTTTTACAACAAATGATTAAATTACGTACCCCTATTGTTGTAGTTGTTGATGAATATGGTGGAACTTCAGGAATTATTACTGATAAAGATATTTACGAAGAATTATTTGGTACTGTCAGAGATGAAATTGATCCTGCAACCAACGAATATATCTTTAAACAACCTAAAGGTACCTACCAAGTTAGCGGTAAAATGACTACTTATGATTTTGAACGTTACTTTAGAACCGAAATCAAAGACTTCAGCAAATCAGATAGCGTAACCCTTTCTGGTTACTTTATTGATAATCATCCTAATATGAAAATTGAACCCGGAACTGAATTTACAGTTGATCAATTTACATTTAAAGTTCTTCATTTTGAAAATTCATTTATTAATTTATTTGAAGTTAATGTAAATGATGATCTTGATTCCAATAATCAAGAAGAAAAGATTAGTGAAGATAACAAAAAATAATCATTATTATAAAAATCTGTTAGAATTAATTTCTAACAGATTTTTTTGTATTGAAAGGAAGCCTTCCATTGAAACCTATTCGTATTCTATATATATCAATCGCTGGTAACACCAAAAATTTCGTTAATAATTTAACTAATTTTGCCAATGAAGAAAACAAAAAAGACAGTAACAACCCCACTATTGAAGCCACTGAAGTTTCAGATCAAACTGATTTTGCACATGAACATAGTAACTTTTTTGCTTTCGTACCCACCTATTTAGATGGTGGCAACGGTATTGATAATGGTGTGAAAGAAATGATGACCAATGCTTTAGGTGAATATATTGCTTACGACAATAATCGTGATTATTGCATTGGTGTTGTTGGATCAGGAAATAAAAATTTTAATGAACAATACTGCCTATCAGCAAAACGCTACGCTGAGTCTTTTGATTGTCCATTTGTTAGTGATTTTGAGTTACGCGGTACTGACCGTGACTTACCAAGAATATATAACTTACTAAAGCAAACTGCTTTGAAAAACTAAAATTTGCTGATAAACTTTTTTAAAATATCTTAAGGAGTTTTGAATCATAGCAATTGATAATGAAGTTTTAAAAACTATTCAAAATCATCGTAGTATTCGTGATTTTACAGACGAAAAATTAACTGATGAAGAAGTTAATATATTAGTCAATGCTGCTCAAAGAACGTCTAACAGCATGAGTGAACAACAATATTCAATTATCAGTGTAACTGATCCTAAGAAGTTGGCACGTTTAGGCGAAATTACTCTGCACCATTTGCCAGATAAAGCTGGTCATTTTTTCTTATTCATTGCTGACCAACATCGTAATGCGCAAATTATTAAGCATCACAAACCAGATGCTAATTTAGAAGCTCTTCATTCTGCAGATAAATTTTTAGCCTCAGTACATGATGTTGATTTAGCAGTACAAAATACTTTATTAACAGCTGAAAGTATGGGCTTAGGTGGAACCATTATGGGAAGCATCTATAATAATCCCAAAGAAATTATTGAAATGTTTAACTTGCCTGAACTAACCTTTCCAGTTTTGGGATTAGCAATTGGGCATCCTGCATCAATGCCTGATTTAAAGCCTCGCATTAACAATGAACTTATTCATTTTGAAAACGGATATCAAGAACCTGACATGCAAATTGTCGAAAAATTTGATAAAACATTGAATGAATATTATAAAAATCGTAAAGGTAGTAAGCGAGATACTAACTTCTTCAAAAATATTTGGTCAGATATTGCAAAAGGAAATTATCGTAAGGACTTATTACCTGCAATTAAATCACAAGGTTTCCTACAAGGATAAACAAAAACGCTTTATGTTTAGAACATAAAGCGTTTTTATTTAAGCAGATTTTTTATTTTTATATATTACAATAAGCCATGTCACCATTATAACGGTAGCTGTGAAGATGAATAATGGATTATATCCTAAATATTCAACAAATAGCCCACCATACAAAGGACTAATTGCCCTTCCAGCTGACATTAAAGCATTAAAGACTCCTTGATATTTTCCCTTTTCAGATTTACTAGATAATTGATCAATCCAAGCAGGCACATCAGGTAGTCCAATCATTTCTCCAAAAGTTAAAAATACCATGATCAATAAAAATCCTGTATAACTTTTTACAAATATTAATCCGTAGAAAGAAATTGCAAATATTAAAATCCCAATAAAGACTTGTGTAGAAATTTTTATTTTAGTTTTTTTACTTAAATAGTTAATCAATGGTTGTCCAATAACAATCATTAAACCGTTAACCGTCCAAAGACTAGAATAACTTTCAAAAGAAATTCCCATATTAACCATATGAACGGACATGACACTTTCCCACAAGGTATAACTTAGATAAACACCGAATACCATCATACAAATAGGATAAATCAAATTAATTTTAGAATGTTCAACCGTTTTAACTGGTTGTTTCTTATCAGCTGGAAGTGATTGGGAATCATTAAAATCAACATTAAAGTAAAAGAAAGTCATTAACCAAAGAGCTACATAAAAAATACCGGCAGCAATAAAGACAGTTGCAACTCCATACTTTAATAAATAACCAACCATTGCAGTTCCAATGACTACTCCTAAGTTTAAGCCAATATATAACAGATTAAAAACTGAACGAACATCACGATCTTTAACCGTAGTTGCATAGGAATTCAGTAATGTCAGGTTAATCCCATCACCAAAACCCAAGAACAATAGTAAAATCGCAAATGTTGGCCACCCGTTGAAGAAAATTAAAGCAAGAATTGCAAAGGTTGAAATTGAAATTCCAATCATCGAAGCCTTATAAGCTGACCATCGATCAAATAAAAAGCCTCCTACATAATTACCAATAATCATAAAACTAGACATTAATAATAATGAAACTCCTGAAACCATTAAAGATTTATGTAGATAATCATTTATATACATTGTTACTAACGGCCACATAAATGATGCCCCTGAATTAAGTAACAAAGAATACATAAAGATTAATTTCATCCCTAATCCTTTTCTTTTCTTCATAATGATTCCCCCTTTTATGTAAAATATTCATTTATACAATTATAAAGCTTTTGTTGAACACTTTTCTAAACAATTCGCTTATAAAAATAATAAAGCGTTTTCATATCCATTTTGTGTAGAATTAAAACACTTTTTTAATTTCAATTTGTGTTATATAATAACCATGTATATAGAGCGAAATAAATCGTTTATTTAGTTAGACATTTATTGTAGCTTCGTTCAAATTTTGTATAAGGAGTGACGGTATTGGCAACAGCAACTCGTGCCTTGTTCATGCTTTTTGGTGCAACAGGTGACTTAGCTAAACGTAAACTATACCCTTCAATTTTCAATTTATATAAAAAGGGCTACATTGATCAAGAACATTTTGCATTAATTGGAACTGGTCGTCGTGAATGGAGTGACGACAAATTCCACGAAGTTATTGTGGAATCAGTAAAAGACAATGCTGAAAGTGAAGATGAAGCTAAAGGCTTCGCTAGTCACTTTTACTACATGTCACATGATGTAACTAATCCTGAACATTATGATGCACTAAGTGAATACGCTAACAAATTAGATGATAAATATGATATTCAAGGAAATCGTATTTTCTACATCTCAATGGCTCCTAACTTCTTTGGTACTGTCGCTAAGAATCTAAAAGCACATAATTGCTTATCAGATAATGGCGGTTTCAATCGTTTAATCATCGAAAAACCATTCGGTCGTGATTACGAATCTGCTGAAGAATTAAATAATGCGTTAGGTAAATCATTTAACGAAAACCAAGTTTACAGAATCGACCACTACTTAGGTAAGGAAATGGTTCAAAACATCTTAGCATTACGTTTTGGCAATCCACTTATCGAAGGTATTTGGAATAATAAATACATTAAAAACGTTCAAGTTACCCTAGCAGAAAAATTAGGAGTTGAAGAACGTGCTGGATATTACGATGGTGCTGGTGCCCTTCGTGATATGATTCAAAACCACACTATGCAAATGTTAAGCATCCTTACTATGGAAGATCCAGTTTCATTTAAAGATGTTGATGTTCGTAGTGAAAAGATTCGTGCTTTACGTAGCATGAGAATCTACTCACCAGATGAAGTTCGTGAAAACTTTGTTCGTGGACAATATGGTAAAAATGGTGATCAAGCTGATTATCGCCATGAAGACAATGTTCCTGAAGATTCAAATACAGAAACATACGTTGCAGGTAAAGTAATGTTTGATAACAAACGTTGGGCAAACGTACCATTCTATATCAGAACTGGTAAGATGTTAGCTGATAAGTTTACTCGTATTGACATTGTATTTAAGAAACCTCTTATCGATATCTTTGCTGCTTCAGGCAAACAAGAAGGCGACTTACAAAACAATGTTCTAACATTATTCGTTGACCCTGTTAATAAGGTAATCTTACATCTAAATGGTAAGAAAGCTGGACAAGGTATGGAAATGCAACCACTTGATTTAACTCATGTTCAATCAGATGCTGAAAAAGCTGCTACTCCAGAACCATACGAAAGACTTATTCACGATGCCATCCTAGGCGACGCTACTAACTTTGCTAGTTGGGATGAAGTTGGTCGTGCATGGAAATTTGCTGATGTAATTAGAAATGTTTGGGACAATGACCAACCAGACTTCCCTAACTACACTCCAGGTTCAATGGGACCAAAAGCTGCTGATGAATTATTAGCACGCGATGGTAATGAATGGATTAAAAAATAATTTATATGACATTTAATATGTAAAATGTTAAAATTTAAGTGTATATTTATACACAATTTTCTTTAAAAAGGAAGGTTTATAATGGCTGAATCAAAAGCAAACATTGGTGTTGTTGGAATGGCTGTTATGGGTAAGAACTTAGCCCTTAACATTGAAAGCCGAGGCTTCACTGTAGGTATTTATAATCGTTCATCTTCAAAAACTGAAGATGTAATGAAGGATCACGCAGACAAAAACTTGGTTCCAAGTTACTCTGTTGAAGAATTTGTTAAATCTCTAGAAACTCCTCGTCGTATTATGATGATGGTTAAAGCTGGTAAAGCAACTGACGCTGTTATCAGTGAACTATTACCTTTATTAGACAAAGGTGATGTTTTAATCGATGGTGGTAACACTAACTTCCACGATACTATGAAGAGAAATGCTGAATTAGATAAATCCGGTGTTAACTTCATCGGTATGGGTGTTTCTGGTGGTGAACTAGGTGCCCTACGTGGACCATCATTAATGCCAGGTGGCCAAAAAGAAGCTTATGACTTAGTTGAACCAATCTTAACTAAGATTGCTGCTAAGGCTAAAGATGGCAAACCATGTGTTTCATACATTGGACCAAATGGTGCAGGTCACTACGTAAAAATGGTTCATAATGGTATCGAATACGGTGATGAAGAATTAATCGACGAAAGCTACAACATTCTACGTAATGGTGCTGGTATTTCAGTTGATGACCTTGCTGATATCTTCAAGGACTGGAACAAGGGTGAACTTGACAGTTACTTAATCGAAATCACTGGTGATATCTTAACTAGAAAAGATGACTTAGGTTCAGACAAGAGCAAGCCTATCGTTGACATGATCTTAGACCGTGGTGCTAACAAGGGTACTGGTAAATGGTCATCAATGGACGCTATGGAAATTGGTACTGATCAATCAGTTATTTCTGAATCAGTTTATGCTCGTTTCATCTCAATGCTAAAAGACGAACGTCTAAATGCTGCTAAAGTTCTTAATGGACCAAAAGCTGCTGACGTTATTGGTGAAGATGACAAGAAAGACCTTATCGAAAAAGTACGTAAAGCACTATACTTTGGTAAGATTATGAGTTATGCACAAGGTTTTGAACAACTACGTTTCGCTTCAGAAGACTATGACTGGGACTTGAAGTTCGGTGAATTAGCTCAAATCTGGCGTGAAGGTTGTATCATCCGTGCACAATTCTTACAAAACATTACTGATGCCTTTGAAAAGGATCCTAAGTTAACTAACTTATTACTAGACCCTTACTTCTCAGACATCGCTAACAAGTATCAAAGTGCTGCACGTGATGTTGTTGCTTTAGCAACTAAGGCTGGTATTCCAGTTCCATCACTTTCAGCTGCTGTTACTTACTTTGATTCATACCGTGCTGAAGTATTACCTGCTAACTTACTACAAGCACAACGTGATTACTTCGGTGCTCACACTTATGAACGTACAGACCGTGAAGGTAACTTCCATTACCCATGGTACACTGAACAATAAAATTATTATTGTTGATAATTTAGAGAGACGATTAATTTCGTCTCTCTTTTTTTATACCCAATTTATAATTATTATCATTTGCAAACATTTATAAATAATCATATTATATAGTTATGTTATCAAGAAAGGATGAACATAAATGGCAGAAGATAAAAATACAATAAATGATTACTTCTTTTATGAACCTGCTTTCAACACTCATGATGGAGGTTATGTTCCATTAGAAGAACCAAATATTCCAGAACAAAAATTAAAGATTCCGGAAGCCTTAAAGCCCGACAAAGAAACTGATACTGATATGTATTACACAGTTATTGCTGAAGCTGGTGAATCTCAAATTATGCCGGGTCAAAAGACTAAGACATGGGGTTATAATCAACCATTATTAGGTAAAACAATCATTTTTAAACGTGGCAAAAATATTCATGTCACTGTTAAAAATGAATTATCTGAATTAACCACTTACCACTGGCATGGCTTAAATGTTCCTGGTGATATTGATGGTGGTTGTCATACCCCTGTTTATCCAGGAGAATCAAAAGTTTTAAACTTTAAATGTGATCAACCTGCTGCTACTTTATGGTTGCATGCTCATCCATGCCCATCAACTGCTGAACAAGTTTGGCACGGTCTAGCTACTGCTGTTGTCGTCAAGGATGAACATGAAGCATCACTACCACTACCAAGAAATTATGGAGTCGATGATATTCCATTAATTTTGCAAGATCGTAAATTCCATGAAGACAATCAATGGGATTACCATGCTGACTATGATCCTGATGGTGTTCAAGGTCCCACTGCAATGATTAATGGTACTGTTAACCCCTACTTTGATGTAACTACTCAAAAAGTTCGCTTTAGAATTTTAGATGGAGCTAACCGTCGTGAATGGAGATTACACTTCTCAGATAACCTTTCATTTACTCAAATTGCTGGTGACGGTAGTTTATTAGAACATCCAGTTAAGTTTACTCACTTAATGTTAACCTGTGCTGAAAGAGCAGAAATTGTGGTTGATTTCAGTGATTATAAACCTGGTGATGAAGTAACATTGTATTCTGATGATGTTCCAATTGTTCATTTTAGAATTCATGAATTTGCTAAAGACGATTCCACACTTCCAGATACATTATTTAAATTGAATGCACCTGAAGTTACTCCAGATACCCCAGTGCATAAAATTGTAATGTCCGGTATGGATGAAGAAGTCGCAATTAATGATAAAAAATTCAATATGCAACGTATTGATTCTAAACAAACATTAGGTAGTTGTGAAATTTGGGAAGTTACTAATTCTAACGACTGCGATGGTGGTATGATTCATCCATATCACATGCACGGTTGCCAATTCCAAGTTCTATCACGTAATGGCAAAGCACCATATCCTAATGAAACTGGTTTGAAAGATACTATTGCTGTTGATCCTAATGAAACTGTTAAAATTAAAGTATGGTTCGATCATACTGGTGTATTTATGTATCATTGCCACATTATTGAACATGAAGATGGTGGTATGATGGCACAAATCGAAGTACAAGACCCTAAAGATCCTCAAAAATTCAATTTAATGGACATGGATACCTTAATGAATGCATTTGCTAAGGAACGTGGTGTTAAACCATCAGAACTTAATCTAGGTGGTATGGAATGCTACGATAAAATGAATATGAAGATGTGATTAACTTGATTGCTTAATCATTTTTGTACTATAATTAAATAGTAAAAGAAATAATTATTGATTTTCAAAGGAGGGAAAACAACTATGGCAGAATTACCTTTTGATCCCGGAGCGTCCAAAGATCATTCTATCAAGGGAAAATTATTGTCAAATGTTGTTTCAATTCTTTAAAAATTGAATTGAGACAACCACTGACAGTTAATTTTCCCGAACTCATATGCTTTACTTTTTAGCTATAGATTATTTAAGGAAAAATTAACTGTTGTTGGTTATCTCAGTATCCTTTAATTGCATTGAATGACAGTGAATTGTCAGCAATTAATAACAGTAATTTACAATTTAATATTATTTAATTAACTATTGATGCTTCACCTTTTAGGGAACTAATTGGGGAGGTATGAACAACAGTTTATATCAAACTTACTATTATTAGATAAAATGAGTAATTATGAGATTACACAGAAATCTTCGTTGAGTTGTGGGAACATGACTTACGCCAAAGTAATTGCTGTTTATCTACGATAATAAAATAAAAGGACTCAGGAATATATCCTGAGTCCTTTTTTGTAGTTCTATTTCAGCTTTGCCATATAGGCTTTCTCTTTTTTAATATCAAATTCATTTTCTGATTTACCAATAATAACGGTTGCCAATGAATTACCAATAACGTTAACTGCAGTACGTGCCATATCGATAAAACGATCGATTCCTGCAATAAAGGTCATTCCAGATATTGGAATATTAACAGTGGATAAAGTAGCTAGTAATACGACAAATGAAGCTCCTGGTACTCCTGCCATTCCTTTAGAGGTAATCATTAAAGTAATTAATAATGTAATTTGTTGCCCAATTGATAAATGAATTCCATAAGCTTGCGCAAGAAATAATGCAGCTAATGATTGATAAATAGCTGAACCATCAAGGTTAAAAGTGTATCCAGTAGGAATAACAAATGATACAATCGATGGACTTACACCAAATTTAGTCATTTTATCAATGTTTCTAGGTAAAGCTGCTTCAGAACTTGCTGTTGAAAATGCTAAAATTGCTTCTTCTTTAACAACCTTTAACAAATCAAAAATTCTAAAACCAAAAATTCTCGCAGCAGCACCCATTACTAGAATTACAAAAATAGCCATTGTAGCGTAAGTTAATAATACAAAGTAACTTAAAGGTGCAAGTGCCGAAAGTCCCAATTCAGCTAAAGTAACCCCTATTAAAGCACAAACTCCAATAGGTGATAGCTTCATGATCCAACCAGTTATTTTAAACATTACTTGAGAAATAGATTCCATTAGATCAATGATTACTTTGCCCTTTTCACCAATTGCTGATGTTCCTAAACCAAATAATACTGAAAAAACAATAATTGGCATCATATCTCCACTACTAATTGAATTAAAAATATTAACTGGTATAAGTCCAATTAAGGTTCCCCAAATTCCGCTATGATTAGCACTTTTAGCAGTTGCTAAATATTGAGTGATATCAGTTCCATGTAATGCATGAACATTAATAAAATCACCTGGATGGAAAATATTGCCAATAATTAAACCCAAAATAATGGCTATAGTAGTCATAAGCTCAAAGTATAAAATGGTTTTCCCACCAATTCTACCTAATTTATGAATGTCGCCAATACTTGCAATTCCTACTGTTAAGCAAGAAATAACAATTGGAATAACAATCATTTGGATTAATCGGATAAAAATAGTTCCAATACTTTGCATTGCAGTAATTGCTGTTGCATTTTTATAAAAAATTATCCCCAATATAATTCCCAAAATTAAACCAACAAGTATCTGCCAGCCTAAAGAGAGTTTAATTTTTTTCATATAAATTACTCCTTATTTATGTACATTAATTGTTATTTTACCATAAAACACAGAATTTTATATAAAAAAAGAGTTTTCGATAAACATCGAAAACTCTCAAAATTGCGCGGCAACTTCCTACCCTTGCAAGAGGCGATCCTCTAACTACTCTCGGCGTTTAGAAGCTTAACTGCTGTGTTCGGCATGGGAACAGGTGTATCCTTCTAGCTATCGCCACCACACTATTTATCTGAAAGAACTTCGTTCTTTCAAAACTAGATATTATTATTTCTTTAGAGAACAACCTTACTTGGTTAAGTCCTCGACCAATTAGTACTAGTCCGCTCCATACATTGCTGCACTTCCACTTCTAGCCTATCTACCTAATCATCTCTTAGGGGTCTTACTTCCATAAAGGAATGGG